>JALOQC010000485.1 GCA_025453555.1 Myxococcota bacterium
CGCTCTTTCCCCAGTACTTCGCCAGCGCGATGTTCGCGCGCGCGGTCGCGCGAGCCGTTCGTTTCGTCATCGGTTCTCCGTGAGTCGGTTCGTCACGCGCGATCCGTGCTCCGAGCGCGCACGCGTGGCGCGCGATCCGTGCTCCGAGCGCGCACGCGTGGTGGTGCGCCGCGCAGCTGGTGCGTCCAAGCGCGTCGAAGTGCTCATGCGCCCGCCATCGCCACGAGCGTCAGCGGCGAACGTTTCGCCAGCGCCTCGCGGAGGCGCTCCGCGTCCGCTTCGTCCTTCGCGAGCGCGATCATGCAGCCGCCCGCGCCCGCGCCCGTGAGCTTCGCGCCGAGCGCGCCTTCTTCACGCGCCACGCGGCAGAGCTCCTCGATCTTCTCCGTCGAGAGCATCAACCCCGCGAGCAACATCTGGTTCAGATCGAGGAGCTGCCCGAGCCCCTTCAGATCGCCCGCTTCCACCGCGAGCTTCGCGTCGTTCACGAGCGCCGCGATCGCCCCGAACGCCTCGTCGACCCGCTGCGTCTCCTCGTCGCGTTGGCGCGCGACCATCGCGACGATCTCCTTGGTCGACGACGACTCGCCGCTGTGCGCGATCACGAGCGGCAGCGGCTTCTTCACGCGCACCGACTGCAGCGGCTGCCCGCGCCGAAAGAGAGCGACTCCACCGACGGCGGCCATCGCGTTGTCGACCCCGGAGGGGTTGCCGTGGAAGACACGCTCCCAACGCAGCGAGTAGTCGCCCCGTTCTTCGGCCGTGCGTTCGATCGCGAAGAGCGCGTCGAGGGCGCCCGTCACCGCGACCCCGATCGCCGCCGAGCAGCCGAGCCCGGCGCCCCCCGGAAGCTCGACGTCGACCTCCACGTGCACACGCGGTCGACCCTCCGCGGCTGACCCCGCGGACCCGGCAACACCGCTCGGCATCCCCTCGAGGATCGCCTGCAGTCCGAGCGCGAGCGGCTCGTCGCTGCCCACGCGCGCCGTGACGCCCCACGGGCGCGCGACGATCACGTCGTCGTCCGACTCGCTCACACGCGCCGTCGCATGCACGCCGACGCCGAGGCCCGCCGCGAGCGCCGGGTGTCCGTAGACCACGCCGTGCTCACCGAGGAGGATCACCTTGCCACGACCGAACGCCATCGCGCGCGGGGCGTAGCACGAGCCTCGCCGCACGGTCACGAGACGCAGTCACGACGCGGGTCCGAGGCGGCGAACGGACGTGGGGCGGGGGCGAGCGGACGCGAGCGCACGGTGGACGGCAGACCGACGATCGCCAGACCGACGGTCGACCTCGCGCCGTGGAGGAGCGAACGCGGAAAACGTCCGCGCCGCACGCGCACGAGACTTCGCTCGGGATCGTCAGCGCACGCGCACGAGCCCCGATCGTTCGAGCCGCACCTCGAAGACCGCCGCCACTCGCTCGTCGCCGCCCGTCGGGCGCTCGATTCCCTCCACGAACGAGAGCGTCGCGAGCGCGCGATCCTCCGCGAGCTCGAGCGTCCAATACCCACGCGACTCCGCGTCGACGAAGTGGGTGTGGGGGCTCGCGCTCCGAACCCACGCCTCGAAGTCGCGCGCTTCTCCGCCGAAGAGATTCGGTGAGCTCGCCGCAGGTGTCATCAGCTCCACCGCCACCGCGCCGCGCCCCGTCGCGCGATCGTAGACCGCGGGGTCGAGCGGATCGCGCGCGAGGTCGTCCGCGAAGCTCTTGTGCCCGTCACCGCAGACCACGATCACGCCCGTGATCCCCTCCCGCTCGAGGAGCTCGAGCAAGAGCCGCCGTTCGTCCGCGTAGCCGTCCCACGCGTCGAAGTTCCAGAACTCCGCGTGCGGCGAGACCTGCACGCCGGACGCGATCACCTTCCAACGCGCCGTCGACGCGCGAAGCCCTTCGAAGAGCCACTCCCGCTGACGTGCGCCGAGGATCGAGCGCCCCGGCGCCGCCGCTTCCACCTCGTCGCGCGGCGGCGGGTCACGTTCCATGCGGGTGTCGAGCACGAAGAGCTCTGCGAGATCGCCCCACGAAAAACGACGAAAACGCTCACCCTCCGCTCCGCCCGCCCTCGGGATCCACTCCGCGTGCGCGCGCGTCGCCGCCTCTCGTCGCGCCTCGTACGGCCCGAAGATCGCCTCGTCGTGCTCGATCGATCCGCCGCGCCACGCGTTGTTCGCGATCTCGTGGTCGTCCCACGTGACGATCGTCGGATGCCGCGCGTGCAGCGCCTGCAGCGGCGGCTCGCGGCGGTACTGACCGTAGCGCAGGCGGTAGTCCTCGAGCGTGATCGTCGCGTGCGCAGGCTCGTACCCACGCAGCGATCCGTAGCGCCCGTTCTCGTACTCGTAGACGTAGTCGCCGAGGTGCACGACCGCGTCGAGCTCCTGCGCGGCGAGCGCGTCGTAGGTGTGCAGCCAGCCGTGCGCGAGGCTCGCGCAGCACGTGAACCCGAGCCGCACGCGATCGGCCGCTCCCGTCGTGCGCGTGCGCCCGATCGCCGAGCGCTCGGGGCCGAGCTCGAACGCGTAGTAGTACGTGCGCGACGGAGCGAGCCCGGTCAGCTCGACGTGCACCGTGTGGTCGTCGCGCGCGAGGGCGGGAGCGCTCGACTCGGCGATCACGTCGCAGAGCCCCTCGTCGGTCGCCACGATCACGCGAACGTCCTCCCGCTCCGCGCTCGACTCGACCCGCGTCCACACACGCACCGAGCTCTCCGTCGGATCCGCGCTCGCCACACCGTGCGGAAAACGATCGCTCCGCGTGGGCTCGGCGCACACCGGCGCGGAATCGCCGCGCTCGCAGCCGAAGACGCCGATCGGCACCAGCCACACGCCTCCGTAAGTGAGGAGCTCCCGACGTCGCACGCGCGCAGCGTAGCTCGACCCGCGGCGGCATCGACACCGGAGCTTCCACTCCGACGGCGCCGAAACGACCTCGGCATCGCCAAGATTTGCTCGCGCGAAGCGTAGAAGCCTCCATGCGTCACGCCTCGTGGCTCCACGGTTTCGCCGCCACCTCCATCGCGACGTTGGCGGCGCTCGCGACGTTCGCGCCCTCTCCCGCCTCCGCCGAGTCCTGGTGCGCGTCGCCGCTCCACGCGCACGAGTGGGGCGTCCAAGCCTTCTCCGCCGACGGCGCGCCGCTCGCCCCCGCGCTCTCGAGCCACTTCCACCGCCGCCCCTCGACCGACCCCCCGAGCCGCACCCCGCCCGTCCGCACGTTGCCTCCGGACACCGGAGAACGCGCGCTCCCACTGCTCCACTTCTACTCGGGCGGCACCCTCACCAGCGGACCCATCCCCGTCGCGGTCGAGGTCGGCTTCACCGAGGGCGACGCGCTCGCGTGGTACCCGCAGGTCGACGAGCGACGGACGGCCGCGATCGCGAACGGAGCCGCCGCCCGCCTGGCTCGCGAGGCGCTGCTCGGGCGTCGTGCGGCGCTGCAACCGCGCGCCACCGCGCGAACCGGCCTCGACGGCGATCCCACCGCGCAGCTCGTCTGGAACGCGCTGAGCCTCACGCCCGAGCCCCGACACCGACCGGCCCACGCCGACGCCGCGTGGGTCGACCGCTTCCGCGACTTCGGCGCCCTCTGGGTCAACGGCGCGCGCGAGTCCGAGCGTTTCGTCTTCTACGAGGCGCTCACGCACGAGCGCGTCGCCCTCGAGCTCACCCGCGGCGATCGACACCGCCCCGATCACCGCCACTTCGTGCTCCGAAACCGCGGCGCGCACGCCGTCCACGACGTCTTCGTCACGCACCGCGAGGGCGCCCGCGTCTTCGTCTTCTTCGCGCCCTCGATCCCCGCCGGCCGGAGCGCGGGCTTCGTCCTCGAAGCGCACGCCGTGTCCGACGTCTTGCCCTGGTCGGCGGGGTCAGCCGCCGACGTCGACGCCGCCACCCGCGCTCGCCTGCGCGCGCGCCTCGTCGACGCGGACTCTCCGACCCCGCCGACCTCGATGCAGTGGGGCCGCGACGACTGCGTGATGATGCGCGACCCCGCGATCCCCGTGACGACCGCGGAAGGCCACCGCCTCTACGCGCACGAGGTCGACGCGATCCTCGACGTCTGGGCGAGCACCTTCTTCGGCTCCCCCGGGACGACGATCGTCTACCGCGAAGACCCCGCGTACCTCGACCGCGTGATGCCGCTGTCGATCTACACGGACATGTACAACCACGTGAAGCTCCGCCGACTCGGCCTCGCGGTCTGGCGTCTTTGACGTTTGTTCGGGTGCCACACTCGCCACTTCGTGCGATGTGATCTCCGATCCCACGCGCGCACGACGCGGCGCCGATCGGGATCCCACGCGCGCACGACGCTGCCGATCGGGATCCGCGCAACGCCACGCGGTCAGCCCCGGCGTGGGCCGCGGCGGCGCCCGTGCAGGCCCTCCGCGATCTGATACGGTCCGCCGCGATGACGAAGATCGCCATCGTCGGCGGAGGTCCGGGCGGCAGCAGCTTCGCGCTCTTCGCCCTCCGCGCCGGCGTCGCGCCCGAGGACCTCGTGATCCTCGACAAGGCCACCTTCCCGCGCCCGAAGCTCTGTGGCGGCGCCCTGACCTACCGCGGCACGCAGGCACTGCACGAGCTGCTCGGCCGACCGACGGACGGCGGGGAGAGCCTCGGACTCGAATTTCGCAGTGTTCTCGGGAAGTTCCCCGTCTACGAGCGGGGCGTCCAGTGGGTCTACGATCGTTCCCACCTCGACCACGCCATGCTCCGCGCCTGCATGGACGCAGGCGTCGAGGTCCGACAAGGCACCACCGTGCGCGACGTGGAGCCGGTGCCGA
>JALOQC010000099.1 GCA_025453555.1 Myxococcota bacterium
TCGGTCACCGTCTCGGTCACCGTCTCGGTCGCCGTCGGTCTCGGTCCCGTCGCGCCACGAAGGCTCGCCCCTCGGCTCCCTGCGCGTCGGTCCCCACCGACAGTGCTCGACCCTGCCTCGCGCGATCTCTCCCACGATTGTCGGGCGATCGTGCGCTCTCACCGGCCACGCGTGCGAGGTACGAAACCTGCGTTCGCGTACGGGAGTGTCGTACGTCGAGCCCCGGGGGACCCCATGAACGAAACGATCGCGAAGCCGACCCGCCGCCGTCCGAGCGCGCCCCTCGAACGCAACTCGGTGCTCTTCGCGAGCCTCGTCGCGACCTGGCTCGTGCTCTCCACCGCCGCAGCCCAACCCGCCGCCGCCCAACCCGAGGCTTCGCCTGCACCCTCGACCACGGAGCCCTCCCGCGTCGGCGCCGGCTTCTTCGCGCGCACCGAGACGCTCTCCGCACCATCGGCCGCGTTCACCCGCGTGCGCCTCGACCTCGGCGTTCGCTTGCGTCCCCTCGAGCACCTCGCGATCGACGTCGGAATCGGCATCGGTGGCGGTCGCATGCGCCGCCCGAACGGACAGGACCGCGCCACCGAGATCGGCGTCGCGATCGACGTCGTCGGCTACCTGAACCCGCGCTCCACCGCGCAAGTCTTCGTGCTCGGCGGGGTCGGTCTCGGCGCGGTGGGAAGCACCGAACAAGTCGGCACCGTCGATCCCGAATGCCCGAGCGACTCGCTCTTCTTCGGCGACCTCGTGCTCGGCGCGGGCCTCGAGGTCGAGTTGAGCAAGACCGTCAGCCTCGTCGGATCCACGCGCCTCGTCCGCCGGACCGGATTTCTCGGCGAGCTCGAGTTCCTGAGCGACTCCGCGAACCCGCCGAACCAAGCCATGCGAAGCATCCTGGCCGTCGCGGTGGACGTGCGATTGATCGTGGGGCTCGGCGCGCCACCGCCCTCCCCGTAGGTCGAAGCCGGTCGATCGAAGCCGGTCGATCGAAGTCGGTCGATCGAAGCCGGTAGGGGAGCGAGATTGGGGAGGCCCGCCGAAGCGACGTGTTCCGGTCGGGTCGGCTGGCTCGCGCTCGATGCGTCACCACGTCGCCGCGTGCAGCGAAAAAAAAAGCGTGGGTGGTGTCGGAAACCGGCATCGTCGTTCGCTCCGGGTGGGAAGGCGCCCGATGCGCCCCGAAAGGACCGACGACCCATGACCAAGAAGTTTCTCCTCCTCTACCGAAACCCCGTCGCCATGGAAGAAACGCCCCCCTCCCCGGAGGAGATGCAGCAGGTCCTCGCGGCCTGGCACGCGTGGAAGGAGCAGTTCCCGTCGATGATCTTGGACATGGGTGATGGCCTGCTCCCGACGGGACGCACGATCAAGAACGGCGCGGTCTCGGACGGCCCCACCGTCGAATCGAAAGAGCTCGTGACGGGTTACTCCATCGTGGCCGCGGCGGACTACGACGCCGCGATGACGGTGGCCCAGGCTTGTCCGATCCTCTTCGTGCCTGGGGCGAGCCTCGAAGTGCGCGAGCTCGCCGGCTACTGACGGCCCGGGCGCGACCGACCATGAGCCTCCCGCGCGATCGCGAGCCCATCGGTCTCGTGCTTCGGCACGAGTACGGTCGCCTCGTGGCCGCGTTGATGCGTGAGTTCGGCGCCCACCGGCTGGCGATCGTCGAGGACGCGATCTCGCAAGCGATGCTCGAGGGCACCACCGCGTGGCGGACACGTGGGGTGCCCCCGAACGCCCGCGCGTGGTTGCACCGCGCGGCAAGGCATCGCGTCCTCGACGAGCTTCGGCGGCGACGGCGCGACGAAGATCTCGAGCGGGTCCCCGAGCCTTCGGCGGAAGCGGACTCGAACGTGCCGCTCGCGGACGACGTCCACGACGACGAGCTCCGCGCGCTCTTCGCGGTGGCCGATCCGTCGATTCCGTTGGCCTCGCAGTTGGCGTTCGCGCTGCGCGCGCTCTGTGGCTTCTCGACGCGCGAGATCGCCACGCGTCTCGTCACCTCCGAAGAGAACGTGCAGAAGCGATACGAACGGGCGCGTGAGCGGCTCCGTGAGGTCGACCTTCGGAGGGTTCCCGACGCCGACGAATGGTCCGCGCGCACCGAGGTCGTGCTGCGGATGATCTACGTGTTGTTCACCGAGGGGTACTTCGCTTCGAGCGGCGACCGTGCCATGCGGCTCGACCTGTGCACCGAAGCGCTGCGGCTCGTGGGTTTGGTCGTCGACCACCCTCGCGCGCGGTCGTCGAGCGCGCTCGCGCTGCTGGCGTTGCTGCTCCTTCACCACGCCCGGCGTGATGCACGGATCGACGCCGACGGAGAGCCCGTGGCGATCGAAGAGCAGGACCGTCGCCGCTACCACCGTCGTGAGCTCGCCCTCGCCCTCGACGTGCTCCGCACCGCGACGCGCGACGGGCTCTCGTCGAAGTACCACCTCGAGGCCGTCATCGCGGCGGAGCACGCGTTCGCTCCGAGCTTCGAAGAGACGCGCTGGGGCACGATCGTGACGCTGTACGACCGCCTCCATCGGCTCGAGCCGTCTCCCCTCCACGAGCTCCACGCGGCGATCGCGCTGTCGTACGCCGAAGGTCCTCGGGAAGGGCTCACGCGCCTCGCGACGTGCAGTCCGCCGACCTGGCTGCGAGAGTCGCACCTCTGGCTCGCGACGCACGCGGACATGCAGCGGCGACTCGGCGACCTCGACGAAGCGCGCGCGCTCTACGACCGAGCGATCGCGCTCGCCCCGACGCACGAGCAACGGATGCTCCGAAAGAGACGCGCCTCGCTCGGCTGAAGCGCTCGAAAGATCCACCTCAGAAGATCTGACCGCAGTACACGTCGCGGAAGATCGTCACGTTGTTCGCCTCGCGGCACTCGCGGGCGAGGTTCTCGTCGTCCGCCACGACCCAGACGTCGGGTCCGGGCGCGGAGGTCGGCGCCTCCGGCCACGGGCACTCGACGTTCTCGCAGACCCCGGGGAGCAGATCGCCCACCGCGGCGCCGGTGCAGATGCGGGTGCCGCCCGCGGCCGGATCGCCGACGTAGAAGCCGACGCTCACGCCGCTGCCGACCGGCTCGGTGCCGCGGTTGCACACCCGCGCGGTCAAACGCGCGATCTCTCCGTCACAAACGAGCGGCGATCCGCCCGTGGTCAAATCGGGAGATGCGCCGGGGATCGCATCACCCGGCACGTTCTGGCGGAAGTTGTTCAACGTCGGCTCCGACCAGTTGTCGCGCATCACGGAGGTGCGCGGGATGCGGCCGTCGTCGTCGACGTTGGTGACGAAGTACGCGTGTTGGTTCCAGAGCATGCGCGAGCGGACCCAGTTGTCGCCCGCGTCACGGTAGACGCGGATGCCGCGCGTGCCGGCCGGTCGCGAGGCACGGCACGTGTTGCCCGTGCCCGCCGTGCCCGCCGGCGGCGTCTCGCACACGTACGCCGCCGCCGCGCAGCCCGCGCCCGCGCAGCACTGCTCGTCGCTCGTGCAGCGGCAGAGACCCTCGTCGCAGACGCCCGAGACGCAGTCCGCCCCGCTCGCGCAGCGCAGGCCGGCGAAGAGCGGATCGGTGCTGCGCGGCCCGAGGCCGGGCCCGCGGCTCGTGTCCGAGCAGACGACGCCGGTGTCCTCGGATCCACAATTGAAGTTGTCGCCGATCACGATCTCCGCGTTGAAGTCACCGTCGAGATCTGCGATGACCGGGTTCTCGTACCAGGTGCACGAGCTGCGGCGCTGGCTGAACACGACCTCGCCGCTGGCGCCGTCGTAGACGCGCAAGAAACACTCGTCGCCGTAGACCGCCTCCGCACGTCCGTCGTCCTCGAAGTCGAACACGCTCGAGCCGGTGACGTTCGACGAGCCGTCCTGCGAGGGCGACGACCAGAGAACACCGTCGGTGCGCGCGCTCGCGCACGTGCCGACCGGGGCCGCGGTGCAGTCGAGATCGAAGACGCTGTAGGCGCGCGCGCCCGCCGCCGCGAGCTCGGGGCGATCGTCGCCGTCGAAGTCCGCGATGGTCGGGGGGCCGCCATTGCCACCCGCGGGAAGCGCCACCGGACCGAAGACGATCGTGCCGTCGAGGGTCTGCACACGCGCGGTGCCGTCCGAGATCACCGCGACCTCGGGCGTCGCCGCAGGCCACGCCTGCGTGCCGGGGAAGTCCCCGAAGTCGGCGATCGCGACGTGACCGCGGGTGGTCGCAGTCGACGCCCACGTCTCGCGCGCCCACGTCGCGCCGACCCACTCCCACACGCCGTCGCCGCTCACGAGCTCCATGCGTCCGTCCGCGTCGACGTCCGCCACCACCGGGAACACGCCGTTGTTGTAGGCGTGCAGCCCGAGCGATGCGTCGATCACGCGGCCCATCGCGTCGAAGACGATCCCGCCGCGCATCACCTCGGGCACGCCGTCGTCGTCGAGATCGACGAGGCTCGGGCCCGCCCAGCCGCCGCCGACGACGTCGTAGGCGGCGCCTGCGAGGGTCGAGCGCCAGAGCACCGTCCACGCGTCGTCCGTGTACGTGAACGCGACGAGGCCGCCGCCCGCCTTGAACGCGACGATCTCGGGGCGACCGTCGCCCGTGAGATCGCCGATCGCGACGGGCGCGCTGTGCGCGACGAGCTGGAGCGAGCCGAGCTCCGCGGTCTGCGTGCAGGTCGCGCCGTCGAGGATGCGGACGACGCCGGTCGGCTCCTCGCTGCTCCCGTCGACTCCGTCGTCGAAGACGGCGACGATCGAGGGCCGCGCGGGCATGTCCGGGCCGCGGCCGATCGCGAAGTCCGCCACCATCGGCGTCGCGAGCACGTGCAGGTGGGTCGGCCACGCATCGCCCGCGGGCGCTTCGGTGAACGCGCACTGCACGGTGGGCGCGAAGACACCCGAGAGGTCGAGGCGGCGGCACGTCGGGTCGGTGATCGTGCCGGGCGGCACGCCATACGGAACGCACGCACCCTCCGCGCAGTAGGTGTCGCCGGGGCAGTCGTCGGTGGACTCGCACGTGCCGACGTCGGGCACGCAGGTGTCGAACGCGCAGCGCTCGTCGTCGTCGCAGCAGGAGCTGCCGCAGAGCGCTTCGCAGTCGGCGTCGGGGCGTGCGTCGCCGCTCGCGTCCGAGACCGCGCCATCCGTTCCGGCACGACAGCGTCCGTCGAGACAGACCTCGCCGGGCGCGCAGTCGCTCACCGTCTCGCAGACGCCGCCGCCACCACCTCCGCAGTCGCACGCGGCGACGAAGAAGAGGAAGAGAAAGGCTCGAGAGAACTGCGCGGACATCGTTCGCAGCATACGTCAGCGCGACACGCATTTCGTCGGAAGCGTGAGCGAGATCGCGCAACTCATCGCACGGAGTGGAACGAGCGTGACGTCTCGCCGACAGCGCACCGCGATCAGCCGTCGTCGAGCGTGCGACGAAGCCACTGCGCGAAACCCTCGCGCACCGCGGGGGGAATCCCGTGCCCGCCCTCGAAGCTCGTCCACTCGACGTCGGCGCCCGCGCCTTCGAGCCGCGCGCGCAGACGCTCGGCGTCGTCGAAGGCGAGGATGTCGTCGCGGGTGCCGTGCGACGCG
The DNA here is from genome assembly GCA_025453555.1 of Myxococcota bacterium. Taxonomy (GTDB): domain Bacteria; phylum Myxococcota_A; class Polyangia; order Polyangiales; family Houyiibacteriaceae; genus JACKEH01. Next base: position 5,572 of record JALOQC010000099.1, read on the forward strand.
AAGACCGCGAGGCCACGCGCACGCTCGAGGTTCCAACCGGGCAGCGCGCCGCCGCTGAGGAAGCCGACTCCCCGCACGGGCTCTTCGCCGCGGAGCGCGACGTCGAGGCTCATCATCGCGCCTTGCGAGAAGCCCGCGACGATCACGCGACCGGGCGCGATGCCGCGACCGCGCAAGGTGTCGATCACGCCTTCGAGGCGATCGCGCGCGTCGTCGATCTCGCGCTGCGCTTCGCGACGCGCGTCCGAGCCGTCGATCGCGGAGGCCGGCGGCTCGAACCACGCGCGCCCGCGCCCGAAGGAGTTGGTCAGCGGCGCGGACGGAATCACGAAGAGCGTCCGGGGCACGTCGACCACGAGGCGGTTGGCGAAGTCGACGAGATCGTCGCCGCGCGCGCCGTAGCCGTGCAGCAGCACGACCGCGCGATCGCCCTCCCCGCGCTCCGCCACCTGTAAGCCACCCCACGGCGCGCGCACGGGCGCGTCGTCGCGTGGGGCACGTCGGGCGTGCGGCGCTTCGGCGGTGGGGGACGCCTCGACCGCGCGTGGCTCCGGGCGCGTGGCCTCGCAAGCCGTGAGCGCGCAGGCGAGCAACGCCACCACTGCACGCGCCGGGCGAACGGAGGTCGTCCACGCGCGAGTCGAAGGAAGAATCGAGTCCGCGCAGGTCGCGTCTGCGCGGGCCGAATCTGCGCGGGTCGAACGCAGAGGCTCGGAGCGCGTGCTCACTCCGTCGCCGCCGAGGGATCGACGAGCCCGAGGCGCACCGCGTGGCGCACGAGGCCCGCCACGTTGGTCGCGCGCAGCTTCACCATCAGACGGCTCCGGTGTCCCTCGACCGTCTTCACGCTGAGGTGCAGGCGCTCCGCGATCGACGCGCTGGAGTGTCCTTCGCCGACGAGCTGGAGCACCTCGCGCTCGCGGGGCGTGAGCGCGCCGCCGCTCTCGTCGTCGCTCTCGAGGAGCAGCGACGCCACTGCGGGGCTGAAGAAGGCTTCGCCGCCCGCCACGCTGCGGATCGCGCGGAGCAGATCGGAGAGCCCCGACCCCTTCAGCAAGTAGCCGCGCGCGCCTGCCTTCAGCGCAGGCCGCACGTGCGCGGCCGTCGCGTGCATGCTCAGCACCACGACCTGCGTGGTCGGGCTCGCGGCGCGGATGCGTGCGGTGGCGTCGACGCCGTTGAGCTCCGGCATCGCGAGGTCCATCACGACGACGTCGGGTTTGGTGCGCTCCGCGAGCTGAACCGCCTCGAGGCCGTTGCTGGCCTCGCCGACGATCTCGATGCCGGCGTCGCTCGCGAGGAGCGCGCGGAGCCCTTCGCGCACGATGGTGTGATCGTCGGCGAGCAGTACTTTCAGCACGACGCGGAGCGTAGCTCGCGCGACCGCACGACGCCGCGAGACGATTCGTTCCCACGAAAGATCCGGGAAAACCCTCGAAGCGTTCCGCGCGGAACCACGGTCGAGTGGCGCCGCGCACATTCGGCGCCAAGCTCCGGCCCCATGACGCTGCCCCGCCCGCACGACCGTTCGCGCCGCTTCGACGTCGTCCTCTTCGGCGCCACCGGATTCACCGGCCGCCTCGTGGCCGAGTACCTGGCCGAGCACTACGGCTCTTCTGACCTGCATGTCGCGCTCGCGGGCCGCAACCGCGCCAAGCTCGAAGAGATCCGACGCGGCCTGCCCGGCGCCGCGAAGGATTGGCCGATCCTGATCGCGGACAGCCACGACCGCGCGTCGCTCGACGCGGTGGCGAAGGACACCTCGGTCGTCTGCACCACCGTCGGTCCCTACGCGAAGTACGGCGCGGAGCTCGTCGCGTCCTGCGTCGCGCACGGCACCGACTACTGCGACCTCACGGGCGAGTCGCAGTTCGTGCGGCGCATGATCGACCAGCACCACGAGCTGGCGAAGAAGACCGGCGCGCGCATCGTGCATTGCTGCGGCTTCGACTCGATCCCGTCCGATCTCGGCGTGCTGATGATGCAGGACGCGAGCAAGGAGCGCTTCGGCGTTCCGCTCCAGAAGCTCACCTACTTTGCGGGCGAGACCAAAGGCGGTTTCAGTGGCGGAACCGTCGCCAGCATGCTGAACCTCTTCGAGGAGATCGCGCGCGACAAGAGCGTGCTCAAGATCCTCGGCAACCCCTACGCGCTCAATCCGGAAGGAGAGCGCAAGGGTCCCGACGGCTCCGACCAGAAGGGCGTGCGTTTCGACCGCGACCTCGGCCAGTGGACGGCGCCTTTCGTGATGGCCGCGATCAACACGCGCATGGTCCGGCGCAGCAACGCGATCCTCGGCTACCCGTGGGGGAAGGACTTCCGCTACGCCGAGGTGATGAGCACCGGCAAGGGCCCGCGGGGTCTGGCGCGCGCGACCGCGATCACGAGCTTCCTCGGCGGGTTCATGGGCGCGGCGGCCATCGATCCGGTCCGAAAGATGCTCGCCGCGCGGGTGCTCCCGAAGCCGGGCGAAGGCCCGAGCAAGGAAGCGCGCGATCAGGGTTTCTTCGTCACGCGCTTCGTGGGCAAGACCGCGGACGGACGCGAGCTGCGCGGCCGCGTCGCCGGCACCAGCGATCCCGGCTACGGCGAGACCGCGAAGATGCTCGCGGAGAGCGCGGTGTGTCTCGCCCTCGGCGGCCCGAGCGAAGGCGGCGTGCGCACGCCTGCGTCGACGATGGGCATGCTCCTGGTCGAGCGGCTGCGGAAGGCCGGGATGACCTTCGAGGTTCGCTGAACCACGTTCTCGGCTCTCGCGCCGGGCCGGTCCGTCCCGAAGGTCGATGACGTCGCCGACCACGACCACGTCCACGACCACGACCACGACCACGATCACGATCACGTGAGTCCACGACGAGCTCGGGCTCGTGCGTCGAGGGGTTCCGCGAGTAGGCTCGCGCTCGATGGCGAACGAAGCCTGGCACGCGAAGAGCGCGGACGAGGTGGTGCGCGCACTCTCGAGCGATCCGACCCGGGGGCTCGACGAGGCGGGAGTGCGCGCGAGCCGCGCACGACACGGCGACAACGCGCTGCCGAGCGCACCGCGTCCTTCCGCGCTGCGGCGCTTGCTCGCGCAGCTCCGCGATCCGCTCGTGGGCACGCTGCTCGTCGCCGCTTGCATCGCGGCCGGCGTGGCGATGCTCGAGGAGAGCGACGCGTCGTGGGCCGTGCGCTTCGGCGACACGATGGCGATCGGGCTCATCGTGGTGCTCAACGCGCTGCTCGGCTTCTGGCAGGAGCGTCGCGCGGAGGCCGCGCTCGACGCGCTCGCGTCGATGGTCGCGAGCCACGCGCGCGTGATCCGTGACGGCGTGGTGAAGCTCGTCGACGCACGCGAGCTGGTGCCGGGCGACGTCGTGGAGCTCGAGGCGGGTGACGAGGTTCCCGCCGACGTGCGGCTGCTCGTCGCGCGCGAGCTCGCGGTCGACGAGGCGGTGCTCACCGGCGAGTCGGTGCCGGTGCGCAAGGACGCGACGCAGACGCTCGAAGCCACGACGACCCTCGCGGATCGGCACAACCTCGCGTTCCTCGGCACCAAGGTCGCTCGCGGTCACGCCACCGCGATCGTGATCGAGACCGGCGCGCGCACCGAGGTCGGACGCATCGGCGCGCTCCTGCGGACGGGCGAGCGCGAGCCGACTCCGCTCGAGAAACGGCTCGCGCACCTCGGGCGCCGCATCCTGATCGTCTGCCTCGCGATCAGCTCGTTGCTCTTCGCGATCGGCATGCTGCAAGCGACGCGCGAGTGGACGGTCCTCTTGCTCACCGCGGTCAGCCTCGCGGTGGCCGCGATCCCCGAGGGTCTGCCCGCGATCACCACGATCACCCTCGCGCTCGGCATGCAGCGCATGGCGCAGAAGGGCGCGATCGTGCGGCGGCTCGCGGCGGTGGAGACGCTCGGCTCCGCGACGGTCGTCTGCACCGACAAGACGGGGACCCTGACGCAGAACGCGATGACGGTGCGCTTCGTGGAGACCGCGGACGCGACCTACGAGGTGTCGGGCGAGGGCTACTCGACCGACGGCGCGATCACGAAGGATGGAGCGAACGTCACGGCGCGGCCGGAGGCGTTGCAGCACTTGCTGGAAGCGGCCCTCTACGCGAACCACGCGCGGCGCGGCGACGAAGGCGCGTGGATCGGCGACCCGACGGAGATCGCGCTGCTCGTGCTCGGCGCGAAGGCGAATCTCGACCGCGACTCGCTCCTCGACGGCCGCGCGATCGATCACGAGCTGCCCTTCGACTCCGATCGCAAGCGCATGAGCGTGATCCCCGCGCCGCCCGACGGCGCGGCGCCGGTCGCGTACATCAAGGGCGCGCCGGATGCGTTGCTCCCGCGCTGCACCCACGTGCGACGCGAGGTGGGCGTGATGCCGCTCGACGACGCGACGCGCGCCGAGCTACTCGCGCGCACGGAGGCCCACGCGCACGGCGCGCATCGAACCCTCGCGCTCGCGGAGAAGCCCGATCCGGGCGATGACCCCGAGGAGGGCATGATCTTGCTCGGGATCGTCGCCATGCTCGATCCCCCGCGCCCGACCGCGGCGCGCGCGGTGGCGGAGTGTCGCGCGGCGGGGATCCGCGTGGTGATGATCACCGGCGATCACCGCGCGACGGCGATCGCGATCGCGAGAGACCTCGGCTTCTTCGAGGACGGCGATCGCGCGATGGCGGGCGACGAGCTCTCGGCTGCGAGCGACGCGGAGCTCGACGCGTGCATCGGTGACGTCGCGGTGTTCGCGCGCGTGAGCGCGGAGCAGAAGCTGCGGATCGTGCGCGCGCTGCAGAAGCGCGGCGAGGTCGCGGCGATGACGGGCGACGGAGTGAACGACGCGCCGGCGCTGCGGGAGGCCGCCATCGGCGTCGCGATGGGCAAAGGCGGCACCGACGTCGCGCGCGAAGCGGCCGAGATGGTCCTCGCGGACGACGACTTCGCGACCATCGTCGCCGCGGTGCGCGAGGGTCGCGCGATCTTCGAGAACGTCCGCAAGTTCATCGTGTTCTTGAACGGCTCGAACGCGGGCCTCGTGCTGACCGTGATCGTCGCGAGCTTCTTTCCCTGGCTCCAGCTCACGCCGCTCCAGCTCCTCTGGGTGAACCTCGTCACGAACGGGTTGCCCGCGCTCGCGCTCGGGCTCGAGCCGGCGGAGCCCGGGCAGATGGATCGCCCGCCGCGTTCGGTCACCGAAGGTGTGCTCCGAGGGCGGGACCTCGCGGTCCTCTTCGGGATCGGCGCGCTGATGGGCCTGATGGCGCTCGCGACCTACGCGCTGCCGAGCCTCGCTCCCTCGCTCTTCCCTGACGCCGCGAACGCAAGCGACGGTGTTTCTGGATCGGCGGCAACCGCCGACCAGGCGCGCACGATGGCGTTCTCGTTGCTCGCGTTCTCTCCGCTCTTCCACGCGTTCAACACGCGAAGCGCGACCGAGTCGATCTTCCGGCTCGGGCTCTTCACGAACCGCTGGCTCTGGCTCGCGGTGCTCACGAGCGCGGGCGTGCACTGCCTCGCGGTGCTGGTGCCGCCGCTCCAGCCGGTGTTCCACACCACGAGCCTGAGCGGCGCGCAATGGGGTGTGGTGCTCGGGCTCGCCGCGTTGCCGATCCCGGTGATGGAGATCGGCAAGGCGGTGGCGGCGACGATGCGCACCCGCCGATCGGCGCCTTCGACGTGATCGGACGAGTGTTCCTCGAAGCCTCCACGATCACGTCGCGCCCGGCGTGATCGTCTGGTCGCGACGACCCGAGACACCCTATGCTCGCGCGCGTGGGAGGATTCTCCGCCCGACTGCTGCGACCGATGTGGGTCGGGCCGCTCGTCTTCGCCGCATTGCTCGCGTTCGCGGCGTGGGCGGTGTCGCTGAGCGTCACGGTCCGAGGGTTGCGCGACGACGTCGAGCGCCGCGTGAGCTGGCTGCGTGCGGTGACCGAAGCGCTCGCCGAAGACGACGGCGCGCAGCGCGCGGACAACCTCCGTATCGCGTTCGCGGCGATGGCGACCGACGAGGGCGCGCTCGCGGAGCTCGGTCGCGAAGGCACGACGCGCGTCGACGAGGGACGCACGGACGACGCGTGGCTCGCGGGCGTCGCGCGCACGCTCCGCGGCGAGACGGGGCGCCTCTCGTCCGAGCTCGGCGATCGGTGGTCCGAGCTCTCGGTGCTCGTGGTGATCGCGCTCTTCCTCGCGTGGATGCTCGCCGCGCTCTACGTGGTCGCGCGCCGACAGGTGTTCCAGCTCGACGCGCTGCGGGCAGATCTCGCGCGGCGACTCGTCGAGCTCGGCGAGCGCGATCAGGAGCTCGCGCTTCGGCTCGCGGAGCTCGAAGATCGCGATCGAACGCTGCGCACCATCGCCGCGAGCGTGGTGCACGAGATCAACAACCCGCTCACCTACGTGTCGCTGAACCTCTCGACGGTGCGGCGCGAGCTCGAGAAGCTCGACGTGCCGGCCGACGTGATGGAGCGCCTCGTGCGCATGGCGGGCCGCGCGGTCGAAGGTGCCGATCGCGTCGCGCAGATCACGCGCGATCTGCGCGATCTGACGCTGCCGGACTCGAGCGAGACCGGGCCGGTGGAGCTGCGCAAGGTGCTGACCGCGGCCGCGCGGCTGAGCAACGGCCGCATGCAGTCGGCGACGCTCACGCTGGAGATCCCCGACGATCTGCCGTCGATTCCGGGCGACGCGCGACGCCTCGAGCAGGTCTTCCTGAACCTCCTCATCAACGCGGCCGACGCTTGCCGCGAGCGCGGGCACGCGACGATCGTGCTGCGCGCGAGCGCGGACGACGAGTGCGTCAGCGTCGAGGTCGAGGACGAAGGCGAAGGCATCGCGAGCCAGGAGCTCGATCGCGTGTTCGATCCCTTCTTCACCACCAAGGGCGAAGCCGGCACCGGGCTCGGGCTCTACGTGGCCAAACACGTGGTGGAGAGCCACGGCGGTCTGCTCGTGGTGGACAGCCGGCGCGGTGAGGGGACCACGGTGCGCGTGGTGCTGCCGATTCGGGGTTGAGCGTCTACGAGAGAGCGTCCCGTCGTCGCACATGAGGGATCGGGTGCCTCACGTGGATGCTCACGCGCAGGTCGCTCGTCGCGGCCGGCTTCGAGTTGCGATCGATTCTCACGCTCCCGATCGCGAGACTGCAGACGGGCCGCGAGGTTCGATCAGCCGAGGCGCGCCAAGTACGCGGCCGTCGTCGGGGCGGCGCTCGGACGCAACGCGAGCTCGAGGCGCAACAAACGTAGATCTTCGGCGTCGTCGACGTCGTACCAAGGTTCGATCACCGCCGCGTCCGGGTTCTGCGCGAGGGTGTCGGCGAGCGCATGGCGCGTCGACCAACGCACGCCGTCGAAACGTGGCACTTCGCGCGCGCCGACCAGCACGTAGCCGCCGTCGACGCTCGGAACGTAGACCTGCGGGTGTGTCTCCAGCGCCTCGCGCGCCGCATGCCACACACGCTCGGGCAACGTCGGCACGTCGGTTCCTGCGAGCAGCACCGGCACCCCGAAGGCGAGCTCGCGCGCGAAGCACTGCGCCATGCGCTCGCCGAGGTCCGCGCCTTCTTGGGCCCACGTCGGCAGCTCGACCACCTCGAGCGCGGGGTGCGCGGGATCGCCGTCGACGAAGAGCGTGATCGGTCCCCGCAGGCAGCGCGCGTGGGCCACTGCGTCGAGCAAGAACGCGCGGTAGAGGCTCGCCGCGACCGCGTCGCCGAGGCTGGCGCCGAGACGGGTCTTCACGAGCCCGGGCACCGGCGGCTTGCCGAAGAGCGCGACGCGGGTCGGGCGGCTGATGCTCACGTGCTCACCGCGTGCCGCGCGAGCAGCCAGAGGATCTTGCGGCTCGCGCCCAGCGTCCCGCGGATCGTGCCGCTGACCTTCGACTCGCCGATGCGCGGGCGGTAGCTGACGGGGACCTCGGCGCCGCGAAAGCCGAGTCGCGCGGCGCGGATCTGCATCTCGACCGTCCAGCCGTAGTTGCGGTCGCGCATGCGGAGCTGCTCGAGCGCCTCCCAGCGGATCGCGCGGAAGGGGCCGAGGTCCGAGTACTCGGCCTGGTAGACCACGCGCAGCACCACGCAGGCGATCGCGTTCCCGACGCGCTGCTGCGGCGTGAGCGCACCGCGCTGGAGGTTGCCGCGCACGCGCGAGCCGATCACCAGATCCGCGCGGCCTTCCGCGATGGGGGCGAGCAGCGCGGGCAGCTCTTCCGGATGATCCGAGGCGTCCCCGTCGAGGAAGACCACCACGTCGGGCGGATCGTTCGCGAGGTGCGCGAGCGCCTTCAGGCATGCCGCACCGTAGCCGCGCTCGTCCTGCCGCACGACCTCCGCGCCGCCTGCGCGCGCGACCTCCGCGGTGCGATCGGTGGAGCCGTTGTCGGCCACGACGACACGGCGCACCGGCGGACGCGGGATCGCCGCGAGCACCGTCGGAAGCGCAGCCTCTTCGTTGAGCGCGGGGATGACGACGTCGACCTTCATCGCGGGCCCTTACGTGGAGCCCGTACGTTCGTGACGCCAGCGCGGATCGCACGCGCACGAACGGCTCCGTCGGATTCGACTCGGCTCCGCCCACGAGGGTGCCCGCTCGCGGTGGAAACGATGCTCCGTCCGACGTGTCACGGGCCGACCAGCACGGCCGACGCATCGGCGCCGACGTGGCGCACGAACGCGTTCAGGGCGTGACGCAGACCGCGCGGTTCGCGGCGTCGAAGCCCCCGCGCTGGTCGCGCATCACGAAGAAGATCGGCACCAGCAGCCCACCCTCGGGGACCGCGATGTCCTCGTCGTTCGGCTCGAGCTCGAGGTCCGCGATCGGATCGTCGGCGGTGATGAAGGTGAAGCGGCGCTCGATGCGGCGGAACGGGGAGAGGGTCTCGACGAAGATCTCCTCGGTCGTCGTCTCCGGCTCACCGTCCATGCCGAGGCGCATGTAGCTCTCGAGATCGTCCTCGCGCGCGCGCACCACGATCTCGACGGGGTCGCCATCGTACGCGAGCTCGGGATACCCCTGGCCGATGCACGGTCCGGTGGTCGTCGGCTCGGTCGTCCACTCTTCACCGCCGAGCGTGATCGACGCGATGCGCGGCGCGCGGTTCTCGCGGTTCGCATCGGTCGCCACCGGGTGCGCAAACGTGAAGATCTGCGGGACGCCGACGCCGTCCACGCAGATTCGTTCCGGATCGAGGCCGCTCGAGAGATCCGACGCCAGGCTGAGATCGATCTCGCCGTTCATGCAGACCGCACCGATGAACAGGACGTTGCGGGTCGTGTAGTCCTCCGGGAGGGTGACCGTGAACGGGCGGTCCTCTTCGTCTGGATCCGCCTTCGCGTCGAAGGTGAACGGCTCCCCCGCACAGAAGTCGAAACCCGAGGTCGTCGCGGGCTCGCACGCCACGTACGCCCAGGACGGCCGCACCGGCGTTCCGTCGGGCTGCGCGTAGAGGAGCTGAACACGGAGCGTCTCGCCCGGTCGCGGGGTCACGCGGTCACCCGCGTCGTCGACCGTCGCGAGGATGCCGGTCATGCGAGCCTCCACCACGAGCCACGCCGGATCGACGGAGGGCCCACACGCGATCGCGAGCGGAAGGAGGAAGTACGAGAGACGACGAAGGAGAATCACAGCTCACCTCGGATGCCGAGCGCGGGAATGAAGGGCAGGCCGTTGATGGGCACGTCCTGCGTGAAGTTGTAGTTGTAGATCGTGCCCTCGGGATTGTCGGCGTTCCAGAGGTTCTGGATGTCGAGGAAGAGTGCGAGCTTCCAGGACTCGAAGTCCCAGATCTTCTCGATTCGGAGATCGAAGCGGTTGAAGAGCGGATTGCGGACGCTGTTGGTGGCGAGCGAGATCGGATTCGCGGTGCCGTTCGCGGGGTTGTAGATGCCGCCGACCACCGGCGTGGCGGGGTTGCCGCTCACGAGGCGCAGGGTTCCGCCGACCGACCAGTTGCGGGGGAGCTGGTAGGTGCCGGAGAGCGTGAAGATGTGGGTCTGGTCGAAATCGAAGAGGCGCCACTCCTGATTCGGTCGATCGCGGCGCTCCGAGCGCATCAGCGTGTAGCTGAGGAAGCCCGTGAACTTCCGGCCGCGACGCGGCTCGACGCGGCCACTGACCTCCATGCCGTAGATGCGGCCGATGCCCGCGTTGTCGAAGAAGGGCTCGACGCCATCCTCGGTGGTGACGACGCGATCCCAGAGGTACTTGTAGAAACCCTCCACGCCGACCCGGATCCCCGGCGCGAGCTCCGCGTCGGTGCCGAGGCCGAAGTGTGCGGAGTGGATCATGTCGAGGTTCGGGTTCCCGAGCCCCTCGGCGGACTCGTTGAACTCGGGGGGCTGACTGAAGATGCCCGCGCCCATCTTCAAGCGATAACCGTCCGCCACCGTGAAGATCGCCGCGAAACGAGGATCGAACGACCACTGCTGGATCTCTTTCGCGTAGTCGACACGAATCCCCATCAGGATCTGGACCCAATCCCAAGGGCGCAGATCGCTCTCGAAGTAGATCGCGGGACGGTAGGCCACGCCGTCGAAGCGGAAGTATTGCGCCGTCTCTTCACCGAGACCTTGGTTCTCCGTACCGCCTTCGGACTGACCGAGGAGCGGACCGAAGTACTCGAGGGTCAACGGCGTGATGAACATGTCGAGACCCGCGATCAGCCTTACCCGATCGCTCGCGCGATGGCGAAGCTCGGCGCGGCCGTAGGTCTGGTTGAAGCGCGCGTTGAACGACACGAGGTCGCCGAGCCCGAACTCGAGGATCGACGTGCCGACCTGGAAGTCGACGTCGAGCACGGTGCGCTCGTCGAAGGTGTGATCCCACGCGAGATCGAGGAAGTGGAAGCGCGTGAGCAGATCGAGGTTGCCGCGGATCGAGGGGTCCTCGTCGGAGAGCGAGTCGCCCGCGAAGAGGCCGAAGCGGTCGGACGCGCCGTACATGAGCACACGAAACTTGTCGCGCGGGGTCGGGGTCCAGGTGATGAAGCCCTGGTAGTCGTAGTAGACGGGCAGCGCGGTGATCGTGAAGGTGTCCTCCGGCAGCGCGGAGAAGACGCCGTCGATGGTGCTGCGCCGGACCGCGGCGGCCATGGCGGCGTTGTCGCCGAGCGGAAACTCCGCCAGAAGCGAGGCGTCGATGAGCGAGATCTCGGCCACGCCGTGGAAGCCGCGGTCGTCGTACATCGCGAGGGGATCGCGGAAGCCGACCTCGAGCACACCGCCCATCTTGCGGCCGTAGCGCGCGCTGAAGTTGCCGGGGTAGAAGTCGATCTGTTCGAGCAAGCGGCTGTTCACGACCGAGGTCAGACCGCCGAAGTGGTAGAGGAGCGGGACCGGCAC
>JALOQC010000486.1 GCA_025453555.1 Myxococcota bacterium
GTGCGTCGAGGCGGCCGAGCGCGTCGATCACGTCCACGTACGCGCGGTAGGTGCCCGCGCCGCGCGGCAGCTCCAGCGGCGTACGATCGAGCGAGGCGAGGTGCGCGACGAGCTCGGACATCGGCGCGGAGCTTACGAGGTTTTCGCGATCGATCACGCATGCGTCCCGTGAGCGTCGACTCGCGTCACGACGCGTCGCGGTTGGCGGGGGGCTCGCGAAGCTGGAGCGCGCCCGCCGCGTGCAGCGCGTGCTCCACGACCACGAGCGCGGGCGTGTCGAGCCGTACTTCGACGAGCGAGCGTTTGGGCCCCGAGCGGATCCCACGGTCGCTCCAACCACGAACGCGCGATCGTCGCCGCGCAGCTCGGTGAACTCGTGTGTTTCGTCGTTCGCGCCATGCACTTCGTCGAGGTGACGTGAGAGCTTGGCGGCGCCCACCGGCACGCCGCACTCCGGACACGGCACGAGCGCGGTCGGCGCGCGGCGCGCGGCTTCGAGCGCGAGCGCGCGTGGACGGATCCCCATCGCTCGAACGCTACTCGATCGAGCGGATCGTCGGAGCGTCGAGCGCGCGAGTCCGTGGACGGATCGTTCGAACGCGACTCGATCGAGCGCGGCTCACGCGTCGGGTTCGCGAGTCGTTCGTATCCCGCGAATCGCGAACTCACACGAGCCGCGCCGATGCGCAGGTCGCCGGTACGGGTCACTCGGTACGGGTCACTCGGTACGGGTCACTCGGTACGGGTCACTCGGTACGGGTCACTCGCGTGAGCGGCGCGACGCGCGTCACTGGAAGCGGCGCCACGCGGTGAGCTCGGCCTCTTGGAACGCCGCGTAGCGACGCTGGAGGCGGATGAGCTCGCCGTAGATGGTGGGCATCTGCGGCGCGAGCGCGAGGAGCACGCGGCCGGTCGCTTCGGCGTCGCCCGCCGCGCGGTGCGCTTGTTCGAGCGGGATGCCGAAGAAGGCCGCGACGTCGCCGAGGCGGCGCGACTTCTGGTCCTTGAGGATCTCACGCGCCCACACGAGCGGGTCGATCCACGTGGTGTCGTCGCGGAGCGCGGGCGGGAGCGCCTTCGGCAGCGCGTGCTTCACGCGGCGAGCCTCGGAGAGCAGGAAGGTGCGATCGAAGTCGGCGTTGTAGGCGACGGGGATGCGGCCCGCGAGCAGCTCGACCACGTGCGGGAGCACCTCCTCGAACGACGGCGCGCCGTGCAGCTCTTCGTCGGTGATGCCGTGCACCGCGCGGGCCTCTTCCGGCACCGGGATGCCCGGGTTCACGAGCAGGCCTTCGCGGAAGGCGAGCCGACCACCGGCGTCGAAGCCGACGAGGCCGATCTCGAGCACGCGATCTTGCTCGGGGTTGGTGCCGGTGGTCTCGAAGTCGATCACGACGAAGGGGAGCTCGATCCACGAGCGGCTCGCTTCGAGCTCCGCGACGAGCCCGGGCACGGTGCGGATGGCCTGCGCGATCAGATCCGCGATGCCCGGGTAATGACGTCCGGTCGGGAAACAGGTCTTCGGCGCGCCACGCATCGGGGACCGAGGTACCACGACGCGGTGGATCCGACCACGGGGTTCGCGCGTCCCTCGGTCGCCATCGCGTGTCCCGGCTCTTCCGGTCGACCATCGGTGAACGCGATGGCTCGTCCGGTCGGCCATCGGTGAACGCGATGGCTCGTCCGGTCGGTCATCGGTGAACGCGATGGCTCGTCCGGTCGGTCATCGGTGAACGCGATGGCATGGGCTCGTGTGTGGAGAGGCGTCGCACGATGTCGACGGATCAGGTCACGAACCCGAAGCCACGCCGCACCGTGCGAAGCTCCTCGGTGTGCGCGCCCGTGGCGTCGCGGACGATCAGCGGGGCCTCTTCGTGCTCGGGGTGCGTGCCCAGGCGGCACGCGAAGAGCGAGAAGAGCGGCGCGCGCCCCTCGCGCGGGATCACGTCGCGGTAGGCGACGGCGGAGAAGCCGTGCTCGTGGATCGCGGCGAACGCGCGATCGATCTGCGGGGTCGGGAAACAGAAGACGAAGCGTGCCTCGTCACGATCGGAGAGCACGCGCGCCGCGGCGGTCGCGTAGTCGTGCACGGTGCCGCGCAGCTCGAAGCGCGCGTGGGCCTTCTGCGAGTCGGGCGGCAGCACGCCCGCGCTCACGTCGAAGTAGGGCGGGCTCCCGGTCACGAGATCGAAGCGGCGATCGAAGCGCACGTCGCGCAGGTCACCGTGCGTCGGTCTCACGCGCTCCTGCAGTCCGTTGAGCGCGAGGTTCTCGAGCAAGAGCGCGTAGCTGATGTCTTGGGCCTCCACGCAGGTCAGCGTCGCGTCGGGCCCGAGGCCGTGCAGCACGAGCAGACCGACGGTGCCGATGCCGGTGCCGAGGTCGAGCGCGGCGTCGGTGCGAGGGCCGTGCACGAGCGCGTAGTACGCGGTGAGCACGTCGTCGGTGGAGTGCCGATGGCCACGCTTGCGCTGGAGGATGGACCACGCGCCGGTGAGCCCGTCGAGCGTGACGGGCTCGCCGAGGCGCGCTTCGAGCGCGGCGCGACGGGCCTCGAGATCGGACGGCGTGGGCTTCGCCGGATCGGACATCGGGCCCACGTGACGCCGTGGGCGCCGCGGTGCAACGCGACGTGTCACGTCGCGAGCCGGCGCTGTCGTGCGCCGACGCTGCCGTGCGCCGACGCGATCGCGCTGCTCCTCGTGATCACGAGCCGGAGCGCGCGCGTCGTCGTTCGCGCGAACGGAGCGCGGTCGCCGATCGCGCGTCGCTCAGATCGAGAGCAGCGTGATCCACGCGTTGTGGCCGAGGTGCACGAGCGCGCAGAGCAACGTCGAGCCGGTGAAGCGCCGCATCAGCGTGAGCGCGAGCCCCGTGGTCGCGACGCTCGCGAACGCGCCCCACGCGCCCCATTGCTGCGGCAGGTGCACGACCGCGAAGAGGATCACGGTGAACGCGAGCGCGACGTTCGCGCCGCGCACGCGCTCGAGCGTCCCGAACACGAAGCCGCGGAAGAAGAGCTCCTCGGCGACCGGCACGAAGACCGCCACGAGCGCGACCGCGAGTCGGCCGCTCGGCATCTCGACGAAGAGCTCGATGGGCGCGAGGCCGGTCGCGGGCACGAGCGCGACGATCAGGCGCCCGAGGATCACGAGCGCGAGCCCGAGCAGGGGCGCGAGCGCGAGCCACACGATCGGCGCGCGCCGTGGCGGGATCAGACCGAGCGCTTCGATCTTCGGCGGGCGCACGGCATCGCGCCGGAGCGCGGACACCGCGGGCACGACGAGGAAGAACGCCGCCACCACCTCGAGCAGCGCGACGATCAAGCCGCGCACCACGGCGCCCCCCACGCCGGTCACCGGCACGAGCGAGACCCCGAAGAGCGCGCCGACCATCACGGTCACGCCGAGCGTGACGCGCAGCATCGCGTTTCGCATCGAGGGCTCGCGCGCTTCGGCGTCGTTCGTGTCTCCGGCATCGTCGGCGTCCGCGTCGTCACGGCGTCGTCGCGGCAGCGCGAGCGCGACCACGAGCTGGAGCGCGCCCGCGAGCGCGGCCCACACGCCGATCCGGTCCCCGAGCGCGAGGGGCGTCCACGCGATGACGCGCGCTCGGGCGCGCACGTCGGCGAGCTCGCGAGGAAGCGGCCCGGCCGCGAGCGCGATCACGTATTCGCCGGAGACCCCGAGGCTCTCCGCGTCGCCGATCACCACGCAGCCCACGCCCTCCGCTCCACCCGAGCCCGACGCAGCTTCTCGGTCGGCCGGGTCAGCGGCCGACGTAGCTTCTCGGTCGGCCGGGTCAGCGGCCGACGTAGCTTCTCGGTCGGCCGGGTCAGCGGCCGACGCAGCTTCTCGGTCGGCCGGGTCAGCGGCCGACGTAGCTTCTGCGGCCGACGAAGGCTCTCGCTGCACGCGCTCCGCGAGCTCCGAGTCGAACGGCACCCGCCGCACCACGTCGAAGCGGCCGTCTTCCGCGAAGAGGATCTCGAGGCCCGCGGTGCGCGTCCACGCGTCGGAGAAGCCGTCGTCCGCGCAGAGCTCGAAGATCACCGCTTGGCCCTCGCGGAGGTCGGCCCGCACGAGCTCGCGCGGCGCGGAGGCGTCGTCACCGAGCGCGCCGAGCGTGATCGCGTCGCCCCCGACGTCGCGCTCGGTCGCGGCGCGTTTCCCGACGCCCACGAGCCCCCACGAATACGCGAAGACGAGCAGCAGGATCGCCAGACCGAGCGAGAGAGAACGCGCCACGGCGGACGAGGGTACGCGGTTCGAACGTCTCGGCCTACGCTGCTCCTGCGCTCACTCGTGGCGCAGGCCTTCGACCGGCAGCATGCGCGCGGCCCAGAAGCTCGGGGCGACGGTCGCCACGGTGCAGATGCCGAACGCGACCGCGGCGGTGACCGCGAACTCCGACCACGAAACCACGACCGGGAGGTGGTCGATCAAATAGACTTTCGGGTCGAGATCCATGCGCACGGTGGCGAGGTAGAGCACCACGCCTCCGCCCAGCAACAATCCGACCAACGTCCCGATCACCCCGATGATGCTCCCTTGGAGCATGAAGACTCCGAGCACCGTGGTGTCGGTCGCGCCCATCGCCTTGAGGATCGCGATCTCCCGCTTCTTCTCGAGCACGATCATGATCAGGGTCGCGATCACGTTGAAGGCGGCGACGAAGATGATGGTCGCGATCACGAAGCCGAGCGTGATCTTCTGGATCTCGAGCGCGGTGAAGAGGTTGCGGTTGAGCTCCGCCCAATCGAGG
>JALOQC010000487.1 GCA_025453555.1 Myxococcota bacterium
GGCGGAGGCCTTCGGCGTCGGCCTCCAGTTCGTGAACATCCTCAAGGACGTCACCGACGACCGCGAGCGCCGCGTCAGCTTCATCCCGCGCACGACCGTTCACGCGCAGGGGCTCTCGATCGATCAGCTGGTCGATCCCGCGGTGCGCGACCGAGCTCACGCGGCCGTGGCGCCGCTCTTCGACACCGCGCAGAACCGCCTCGATCGCGCGCTCGACTACGTGCTCGCGATCCCCGCCGAGCAGGCCGCCGTGCGGCTCTTCTGCTTGCTCCCGCTCTGGATGGCCGTGCGTACGCTCGTTCACGCGCGCGGCAACGACGCGATGTTCACCGCGGGCGATCCGGTGAAGATCGCGCGCGGTGAGGTCGAGTCGCTCATCGCCGATTGCGTCGCGCACGTCGGCAAGGACGACGCGCTTCGTCAGAAGTACGACGCGCTCTGGCGCCTGCCGGCCCTCGCGGCGGCGGCCGAGCTCACCGTCCACTGATCACCACGCTCGGGAGGTCCGCCTCTCGAGCGTCACTGCTCGCGCCCCACTGGCTCGCGCCCGACTGGCGCCCCTCGTTCGGAAGAAGAAGACATGCCCGCGAAAGACGCTCCCATCCTGGTCACCGGCGCGGCCGGCCACGTCGGCGCCAACCTCATGCACCGCCTCGTCGAGGAGGGGCACCGCGTGCGGGCGCTGCTCCGGCGCGGCGAGAACGAAGAGGCGGTCGACGGGCTGCACGGCGTCGAGAAGGCGTACGGCGATCTGCGCGACAAGCGCTCGTTGCAGGACGCGGTCGAGGGGTGCCGTCGCGTCTTCCACGTCGCGTCGATGGTCTCGACGATCGACGGCGACGCCGAGCATCGCCGCGTGCTCTACGAGACGAACGTCCTCGGCACGCGCCACCTGATGCAGGCGGCGAAGAAGACGGGCGTCGAGCGCTTCGTGCTCACGAGCTCGTTCTCGGCCGTCGGTTACGACCTCGACGAGACGTCGAAGCCGGCCGACGAGACGATGCAGTTCTACCCGTACCACCGCGCGATGCCCTACGAACGGAGCAAGGTGTTGCAGGAGCACGAGCTCCTGAAGAGCTGCGTGGAGGGTCTCGACGCGCTGATCGTGACGAGCTGCGCGGTGATCGGCGGCCACGACTACCTGCCGTCGCGCATGGGCACGACGCTCTGCAAGTTCGCCAACCGTCAGCTCAACGTGTACTCGCCGGGCGGCTTCGAGTTCGTGGCCGCGCGCGACATCGTCGACGGGCACGTGCGCGCGATGGAGCGTGGTCGCACCGGGCAGAAGTACATCGTCGCGACCCAGTTCCTCGACTTCGATCACATCTTCGACATGCTCGAAGAGATCACGGGCGCGCCGCGTCCGAAGATCCGCGTGCCGGCCAAGGCGCTCCTCCCCCTCGCGGAGGTCACGAGCTGGCTCGTCACGCGCCTCGATCCGAAGAAGCAGCAGCTCCTGACGCCGGGCGCGATCCGTCGTCTGCAGCTCCGTCGCCACGCCGCCACCTCGAAGGCGCAGCGAGAGCTCGGCTTCCGTCCGAGCTCGATGCGGGATGCGTTCATGGAGGCCTACGCGTTCCACTGGAGCCGCGGCGCCATCGTGCACCCCGGCGCGAAGCCCCCCGAGGACGTCCCGGCGACGCGGACCACCGCGCCGAGCGGCGTGTCGGTTCACGCGTGAACCACGTCTGATCGTCCTCGCGTCCCTCCGAATCTCGCCATGAGCCGCATCTACACCAAGCCGCAGTCGCCGCCCCCGGCCTTCGAAGACGCCAAGAACACGCGTCAGAAGGTGCGCGCGGCTGGCCTCGATCCCAACTACTGGTACCCGGCCGAGTGGTCGAAGGACCTGAAGGCGGGTGAAGTGAAGGAGGTCGTCTTCTGGAAGCGGAGCATCGCGGTGTTCCGCGGTGAAGACGGACAAGTTCGCGCGATCGAGAACCGCTGTGCGCACCGGCAGCTCAAGCTCACCACCGGTCACGTCGAGGGCTGCAACCTCGTGTGTCCCTACCACGGCTGGGCCTACGACGGCGAAGGCCGGGTGGTGGACATCCCGCACAGCCTCTTCGGGCGGAAGTTCCCGAAGTTCAAGGTGCCCGACGTCCCGGTGCAGGAGCGCTACGGCATCGTCTGGTTCTTCCCCGGCGAGCCCGAGAACGCCGCGAAGGTGAAGCTGCCGGAGATTCCCGAGCTCGAGGGGCCGAACGCGTGGTCGCAGATCCCGGTCGACGGAACCTGGAGTGCCCACCACTCGATGATCTTCGACAACGTGTGCGACTTCACGCACGCGTATCTGCATCGAAAGTTCCGCCCCTTCGTCGATGCGGATCTGCTCAAGTACGAGACCGTCGGCGACGCGGTCTACCTCGAGTACGACACGAAGGTCGGCGACGGTCAGTTCAACAAGCTCTTCATCAACCGGAAGCGCGTGAACGTCGACCACATGAAACTCGGGTATCAATACCCGTATCAGTGGTCGAACACCGACGATCAGATCAAGCACTGGCTCTTCGTCTGCCCGATTGACGAGCGCACTTCGCGCAGCTTCTTCATCTTCTTCTTCAAGCAGTTCGTGATCCCGTTCACGCAGATCGGGATCCCGAAGACCGTGATGAAGGCGTTCCTGCCGGCCGCCAAGCAGCTCACCGTCAAGCCGCTGCTCGCGGAGGACGGCGTCGCGGTGGAGGCCGAGCAGGAGGGCTGGGAGCGTCATTGGGACGCACCGCTCGCCGAGCTCAACCCGGTCGTGAAGGCCTTCCAGGACCTGACGATTCGCAAGTGGGAGGCCTACCTCGCCACCCAGCGCGACCCCTCGCTCTCGCAGCTCTCGACCAAGCCCGATTCCAAACGCTCGTCCGCGGAGCCGCAGGGCTCCGAGGGCGAGACCAACGCCTGAGCCGCGTCGCGTTCTTCCCGATTTCCGCGCGCCCACTTCCCCTCTCGCGCGCCCGATTCCTTCCCCTTCAGGAGCACCATGGACCGTTCTTCTCGCATCCCCGGCTTCTACCGCCTCGACGTCGACGGGCGTCTCGACGAGCTGCGCGCGCGCTTCGGCCTCACCGAGGACGAGGTCGCGGTGCTTCGTGACGGCGGGCGCCTCGGCGTCGATCGCGCGGACAAGATGGTCGAGAACTGCGTCGGCGTCTTCGGCCTGCCGATCGGCCTCGGGCTCAACTTCCTGATCAACGATCAGGAGTACGTCGTGCCGATGGTGGTCGAGGAGCCGAGCATCGTGGCGGCCGTCAGCAACATGGCGCGCACGGTTCGGCAGGGCGGCGGCTTCCGCGCGGAGGCCGACGAGTCCGTGATGATCGGCCAAGTGCAAATCCTCGGCGCGCCCGAGCCGGAGAAGGCCGTCGCCGCGCTGCAGGCTGCGAAGACGCGAATCCTCGATCAGGCCAACGCGGTGCATCCGAACATGAAGCGCCGTGGTGGCGGCGCGCGCGACATCGAGGTCCGCGTCTTCGAGGACCCGTACCCGATGATCGTGCTCCACCTCCTCGTCGACTGCGGCGAGGCGATGGGCGCCAACGCGATCAACGCGATGGCCGAAGGCGTCGCGGAGCTCGTCGAAGAGCTCACCGGCGGTCGCGTGAACCTGCGCATCCTGTCGAACCTGGCCGACCGCCGCTGCGCGCGCGCGTGGTGCAAGATCCCGGAGATACACCTCGGCGGGAACGGCTTCAAGGGCCCCGAGGTCGCCGAAGGCATCGTGCAGGCGTACCGCTTCGCGGCCGTGGATCCCTACCGCGCGGCCACGCACAACAAGGGCATCATGAACGGCGTCGACGCCGTCGCGATCGCCACCGGCAACGACTGGCGCAGCGTCGAAGCGGGCGCGCACGCGTTCGCCGCGCGCGACGGGCGCTACACGTCGCTGACGAAGTGGTGGCGCGAGGACGGACACCTGCACGGCTTCATCGAGCTGCCCATGGCGGTCGGCGTGGTCGGCGGCTCGACCAACGTGCACCCGACCATCGGCGTGCTCCGCAAGATCCTCGGCATCGCGAGCGCGGGCGAGCTCGGGATGGTGATGGCGGCGGTCGGTCTCTCGCAGAACATGGGCGCGCTGCGGGCGCTCTCGACCGAGGGCATCAACCGCGGGCACATGACCCTGCACGCGCGCAGCGTCGCGCTCGCGGCGGGCGCGGAAGGCAAGCTCGTCGACGAGCTCGCGGCGGAGCTCGTCGCGATGGGTCAGATCAAGATCGACGTCGCGCAGGACCTGCTCGCGGCGCGCCTTCGTCGCAAGGTCGGCTGATGACCGAGCCTTCGCTCTCCACCGCGCTCGACCGCGCGGTGCGTCGCCTGATCGAGCTGCGTGGCCTGGAGCGCCATCGGCCCGAGGATCGCGCGGACCATTGGGAGGGCGAGGACGTCTGGAACCCGATGCTCGCGGCGCAGTACGCGATCGCGATGCACGTGATGGAGCGGCCGCTGACGCCGGAACGCCGGCGCTCGCTCGTGCAGCAGCTTCGAGCGGAGCAACTTCCGGTTGGTGGTTGGGGCCTGCATCCACACGGCGGCGAGTCGCTCTTCGTCACCACGCTCGTCTACGTGGCGGCTCGGATGCTCGGCGTGTCGGCCGACGATCCGATGCTCGCCTACGCACGCGAGCTCTTCGCGAAGGAAGACGTCCGCGCGATCGCGAGCTGGGGCAAGGCGTGGCTCTCCATCGCGAACCTCTACGGCTGGGAGGGCGTGAACGCGGTGCCGCCCGAGGCGTGGCTGATGCCCACCTCGTCGCCGCTGCA
>JALOQC010000488.1 GCA_025453555.1 Myxococcota bacterium
ACCTTGATCGCGAAGGCGAGCGCGAAGGCCCCGAAGAGCAGGAGCTGCGCGTCGAAGGGCAGGATCACGTCCTGGAGCAGCACGAGGTCGAAGGTGTAGCGACCGGTGAGGGTCTCGTACTGGCCGACCACGTAGAGGATCGCGATCAGCATCAGGAGGCTGCCGACCATCGTGTAGAGGAAGAACTTCACCGCCGCGTAGACGCGGTTCGGGCCGCCCCAGATGCCGACGATGAGGTACATCGGCACGAGCATCAGCTCCCAGAACACGTAGAAGAGGAACAGGTCGAGCGCGAAGAACGCGCCGAGCATGCCGACCTGCAAGAGGAGGAACGCGATCGCGTACTCCTTCACCTTCGTGTGGACGCTCGACCACGACGCGTAGAGCGCGATGGGCGTCAGCAGCGTGGTGAGCAGCACGAGCCAGAGCGAGATGCCGTCGACGCCGAGCTTGAAGGCGATGCCGACCGTCTCGATCCAGGGCACGTCGACCACGAAGTGGTAGCCGGCCTGCGCGTAGTCGGCCGCGACGAGGCTCTGCACGCCTTCGAAGCGCGAGAGCACGCTCTGCGTGAGCTCCACGACCTCGGGCAGGAGCAGCAGGCTGAACACGAAGTTCAGCCCGAGGAACGCCATCGACGTGCGTCGGATCGCGTTCGGCCACTGCCGCGGCATGAAGAGAAGCGTCAGCGCCCCGAGGAAGGGCACCACGAGCAAGAGCGTGAGCAAGTTTTCGGAAAGGAAGGCGCTCATCGCACCGTCTCCTCGAGGCGAAGCGCCGCGTGGGCACCCGCAGTGGAAGCGTCGAGAACCACGTCGACCGTGTGCGACGCGACGTTGCCGAAGGCGTTGCGCACCTCGACCGTCGCTCGCACCACCGGCACCGCGCGCACGGCCGCGAGGCCGAGCCGGGTCGACTCACCGAACGCGAGCTCGATGCGCTCCTGCGCACCGTCACCCGCCACGACCGCCGCCGCAGCGTTCGGTCGAATGATCACCTTGCCGTCCTCCACCCACGCGTACGCGGGCAGCGTGGTCGGCGGCTCTTCGCCCTCTGCGACCTCGCGCGCGGGCATGCCGGCGGGGCCGAAGAGCAGCGTGTCGTCGAGCATCGTCGGCTCACCGGAGAGGTGCACCGGCACTGGACCTTCGCGGCTCGCGACGAGCAGCACCGCCGCATCGCTCGCGTAGTCCGAGTCGTCGTAGCTCGCCTCGGCGCGGAGCTCGCGCGCGAAGCGGCGTTCGCTCGCAATGGTCTCGAAACGGACCGACTCGACGCCCTCCGCGCGCTCGAGCGCACCCTGCAGATCGGGCAGCTCCGCGACCGGCGGGGTCAGCGTGTAGATCTTGCGGCCGCGATCCACGAGGCGCCCGAGCGCCGCGCGATCGGCGGGCCACGTCACGGGCGCGATGGCCGCGCGGACCAGCGCCGCGACGCGGAAGACCTGCGCGTCGGTCGCGTCGTCCGCGAGGTCGATCGTCACGCGCGTGGGCTGGGTCGGGAAGTCGAACTGCCCGTCGCCGTCGGTGTCGAAGCGGTACTCGTACCCGAGACCACGACCCGCGGTCAGCGTCGCGCTCTCGCCCGTCGCTTCGACCTCGAGCTCGGCGTGCGGGTAGAGGAACCACCAGCTCACCCCCGCGAGACCGAGCACGAGCACGAGCCCGTAGGCGTGCACCACGCCGACCTGGAAGCGGGAGAAGAGGTGAGCGCCGAGCGCGATCGCCTTGGCCGGCAGGCCAGTCAGCACGCCGTCGATGAAGCTCTTGTCGACGCGGCCCGCGATGACCGCGACCGCCTTGTTGAAGCGGATGATCGTCGCGTCGTAGAGCTCGTCCACGCGCCACTTGTCGAAGAGGAAGTCGAAGAGCTTCTTGGGCAGCTTCGGCGTGAAGGTGTCTTCGTTCTTGCCGCGGTAGATCGCGGTCGCACCGAGGACACCGACGAGCATGGCAAACAGGCCCATCCCCATCGCGGCGTAGACGGGAGCCATCTCGTGCGACTGCTCTTCCGTGAGCGCGATCCCCGAGATCGAGGGCGCCATCCAGTGGTGCCACCAGTTCGGCGCGAAGTGATGCGGCAACCCGAGGAAGCCGACCGCCACCGCACCGATGCCGAGCACCGTGAGCGCGAGGTGGATCGGGAAGTGCGGCTTGTGCGGGTGCGGATCGTAGGCGTGGTCGTCGTGGCCGTGATCGCCGTGGCCGTCGCCCTCGTGGCCGTGGTCGTCGTGCTTCGCGCTCCGGTAGTCACCCGTGAAGGTGAGGTAGTAGAGGCGGAACATGTAGAACGCGGTCAGCGTCGCGGCGATGGTCAGCAGGATGGCGACCGCCCAGCCGACCCAAGGCGCGATCGGCATGCCGTCCATCATCGCGATGGTGGTCGCGCCGAGGAGGATCTCGTCCTTCGAGAAGAAGCCCGAGAACGGCGGGACGCCCGCGATCGCGAGGCAGCTCACGAGGAACGTGACGCGCACGATCGGGAGGTGCTTCTTGAGGCCGCCGAGCTTGAAGATGTCGGCGTCGCCGTGCGCGTGCACCGCGTGCATCACGGCGCCGGCGCCGAGGAAGAGGCACGCCTTGAAGAACGCGTGCGTGAAGACGTGGAAGAAGCCGGCCGAGAACGCGCCGACGCCGACCGCAGCGAACATGAAGCCGAGCTGGCTCACGGTGGAGTACGCGAGGATCTTCTTCATCTCGCGCTGGACCACCGCGATGGTCGCGCCGAGGAACGCGGTCGCTGCGCCGACGAGCGCGATCACGCCGAGCGTGGTGGGCGACTCGAGGAAGACCGGCGAGAGGCGGCAGCAGAGGTAGACGCCCGCGGTGACCATGGTCGCCGCGTGGATGAGCGCGGACACCGGCGTCGGACCCGCCATCGCGTCCGGGAGCCAGACGTAGAGCGGGAGCTGCGCGCTCTTGCCGGTGCAGCCGAGGAAGAGGAAGAGGCAGGCGAAGGTCGCCATCGAGATCGTGAGCGGCGCGCCGCCGATCGTCATGGGCTGCGCGAGCTCGGGGGCCGCCGCGTTGATGGCGTCGAACTCGAAGGAGCCCGCGAGCATCATCAGCGTGAACATGCCGATCAGAACGCCGAAGTCGCCGACGCGGTTGGCGACGAACGCCTTGCGACCGGCGGCCGCGTAGGCCGGGGTCTCGTACCAGAATCCGATCAGCAGGTACGAGCAGACACCCACGCCTTCCCAGCCGACGAACATCAGCGGGAAGCTGCTCGCGAGCACGAGGATGAGCATCGAGGCGGTGAAGAGGTTCAGGTACGCGAAGAAGCGCCCGTAGCTCTTCTCTTCGCTCATGTACTCGAGCGAGTAGATGTGGATGAGCGAGCCGATGCCGGTCACCACGAGCGTCATCAGACCGCTGAGCGAGTCGAAGACGAAACGCACGTGGATGGGCACCTCGCGGAACCCGCCCGAGCTCGACGAGAGCTGGATGCTGAACCACTCGTAGACGTCGGCGACGAGCTTGGCATCCTCGACACCGCCCACGCCGTCCACGCCGTGCTTGAGCTCCCACAGCTTGATGAAGTTGTGGACCGCCAGGCCGAAGGCGCCGAGCACCGAGCCCACCGCGATCGTGGAGATCCACGACTTGGAGACTCCGACGCGCGCGCCGACGCCGTTGATGATCGCGCCTGCGAGCGGGAGCAGCACGATCCACAAGATCGAGAGGTTGTCCATCGACGCCTCTGGTCCTCGATTACGTTACGAGAGAAGAGTTGAGCCCGAGAGCGAGCCGAAATGCGGAATGTCGCGAGCGGAACCGAGAGCCGAGTGAGCTCGCCGGAGAGGAGCCCGACGGTCGAGCTCAAGAACTCAGTGTTTGAGCAGGCTCGCCTTGTCGGTTTCGACCGACTTGTTGAGGCGGTAGAGCGCGATGAGGATCGCGAGGCCGACCGCGGCTTCCGCCGCAGCGATGGCGATGACGAAGAACGCGAAGATCTGCCCGGCATGGTTGTCCGGGTGGAAACGGTTCGCGGCCACGAGCACCACGTTCACCGAGTTGAGCATCAGCTCGATGCTCATGAGCTGGATGAGCGCGTTGCGACGAATGAGGAAGCCGATCGCGCCGATGCCGAAGAGCACCGAGGCGAAGAGGAGGTAAGCGCCGAGTCCGAGCTCCATGATCACTCCGCCGGTTGGGCGACCACGGCCGCCTCGGAAGCCGAACGTTCCTTCGAGACCGCGAGCTCACGCGCGGTCTTCGCGCGTGCGATCGCGACCGCTCCGACCACCGCGGTGGTGAGCGTGAAGGACACGATCTCGAAGGGAACGAGCGCCTTCGTGTAGAGCTCGAGCCCCACGCCTTCGACGGTGCCGAAGGTCTCGGGCAGCACGATCCACTCCGAGGCGACGTCGACGAACGAGAACGCGATGGTCGACGTGAACATCCCCATGCCGACCAAGCTCAGCATCCGCACCACCAACGTGCCGGGCGAGCTCTCGGTCGTCGCCGACGGGCCGAGGAGCATGATGACGAACACGAACAGGACGACGATCGCACCTGCGTAGACGATGAGCTGAATCGCCGCGAGGAGCTCGGCGTGGAGCGTCAGATAGAGGCCCGCGAGCGAGATGATCGTCACCAGCAGCGACATCGCGGCGCGCAGCGGACGCTGCGAAGCGATGGTGCCGATCGCGCCCGCGAGGGCGAGGATCGTGGCGAAGACGAAGAGGATGAACTTCGCGTCGGTCATGCCGCCCTCCCGCGCACGAGCGCGATCGTGCTGTCGTCGTGGCG
>JALOQC010000489.1 GCA_025453555.1 Myxococcota bacterium
GCCCAAGGCGCGAGGAACGCCTTGCGAAAGCTCGTCCGCCGCGTGATCGCGACGCACGCGTTCTCGGTGATGAGCCGCGGATGCACCGCCGCCGCTCAATCCACCTTCCGTGCCGGAGACCGCCTCAATGATTTCGCACACCTGCGCGATGGGTGGCGGCGGAATGGCGGCGAACGGGTGGCGGCCGCCACTCGCTCGGCTCGCCGACGGATCGGTTCCCGCCCAGCGCCGTGGCCGCATGCACACCGTCTTGCGGGTGTGAGCGCGGTCGATCGCCGGTGTGGTGCATACTCTCGCAGCTCCACCGTACGAGGTAGGTGGGGAAGAAAGTACCTCAAGTACCTCGTTCGCAAGTCTGCCGGTTTCCACCCCATGGGACCGCCTGAGTTGCAGGGTCATGGGGGTGGAAACCGGCATCCCTCATATGGTTCCAGCAAGTACCTCGTACGGCTCCAAGTAGCGCTCGACCGCTTGACGTCACGCTCGAAATGGCCAGCGCCTGCACGCCTGAGCTACCTTCGCGACGCGTGGGCTGGAGTTTCGCCATCACCTCTTGGAGCCCCGACGAGCTCGCGGCCGTGAAGGCCTTCGCGACCGCGCACGGCTCGCGTCGCGACGGTCCCCTCGACGACGCGTGGTGGGCCGCGGCGAAGGACCCGCGCTCCGTCGGGCCGGGCGGCGCTGGAGCCAACTACGCCACCGGCGAGGCAGCCGCGCAGGCCCTCGAGGACCTCGCCGACCACTGGCTCTTCTTGCGCGGCTGGAAGGACGCCGGACACGGCCCGCCGTCGCGCGTCGTGGTCGTCCCCTTTGGCTTCTGGCTCGACGGCCAGCGGCCCGAGGCCGTCGCGCAGCTCTCCATGCCCGACGGCGGCTGGGTCGTGATCACCGAGCCACTGCGCCTGCTCGACCACTGGCCCGGCCACGAGGACCCGACCTACGAGACCCGCGCGGCCGCGGCGTACGAGCACGTCCGCTCGGCCAACGGCTTCGCAGCGCCCGAGACCAGCGAGGGCTGGGAGCGGCTGCACCTCGGGATGCACCGTTGGATCTACGACATCGCCCGCGCCGCGTGGGACGCGCGCGTCCCGTGGTCGATCTGCTGGTGACGTCGGCTCGCGTCGCGGGACACACGCGGAGTCCACCGTAAGAGGTAGGTGGGGGCGGGCGACGTGAGTGGAGCAGCGGTCCGCTCCTACCGGCAGCGGTCCGCTCCTACCGGCCGTTCCACGTACGAGTTGCTCGGGGGCGGGGCGCAACGATGACGCTTCGGACGCCCTACCTGGTCGGCGCCCCGCGAGGTGCGGACAGCCGCGCCTCGAGGCCTTCCACGTGCAAGCGAAGAGCATCGGCGTCGACGCCGTGTGTCGTGCCTCGGACTCGCGCTTCGCGCAGCCCCTCCGTCAGGGAGGACACGAACACGATGGGCATGACGCGACGCATCTGATGGACCACGGCCGCGGCACCGAGCCGCATGAGCGAAGCCTGGAACCCCGTGCCTTCGATGCCGACCACGAACACGCCGAAGTGCTCGTCGAAGTCACGAAGCAGAGAGATCACCGCGTTGCGAGAACGCTGCGCAGCAAGAACCTCGAGCGGGAATGGGTTCGTGTAGTGTCGGCTGAACACCGAGAAGCGTCCGTGGGCTCGGTGGGCTCGACGGTAGAGCCGTGCGCACTCGATCACGCGTTCTTCGGTCATGGGTCCATTCCACACCCCGAGCACCCACGGGCCTACGCGTTGAACGGTCCAATCCTCTCCGCCGACGGGGGGGTCGATCTCGATCGTGGTCATACGCTCGGTGCCCAACTCTACGTCACTTCCGTTTCCGGTGTGGCAAGCGGTCTGGGGTCGTCAGCAGCGGACGGACAGGTCGAGCCGGGGCGTCGCACCACTCGGTAACGGTGAGCTGCTCGTGCTGCTCGTTCGTGAGAATCTGCGGGCATGCGCCCCTCTCGTGACCTTCGACTCGGCTTCCTTCGTCCCAGTCGATCGTTCGCCTTCGTCGTCGCGGCTGCAGTCGTCGCATCCTGCGGCGGCTCGTCGCCCCGGACGCCGGACGTCTCGGTGCGCGCAGAAGCGGAAGTCGCCCGCGTCACGGACGCTCCGAGGCTCGGATCCCTCGTCGCCGTGCAGCTCCCCGACGTCGACGCTGCGTACCGTCCTCGCGTCGTGCTCGATGCGGAGGGCCGCGCCGGTCTGGACGGAGCCGTCGGACTGGCGACCCTCCCATTCTCGTCACCCGTGCGTGAGGTCCGCCTCTACGGGGCCGACCTCGGCTGCGCGCGGACGGAGCACGACGGCCTCGAGTGCCTCGTTGCGCAAGGGCAATTGGACTCCCAGCTCCGCGGACATCGCGCGTCGCCGAACGGGGTCCGACGCCTTCGCTTTCCGACGTTGACCGGAAGGGTGACACGCCTGCTCCCAGGTCGAGGCGCGGTGTGCTTCGAGCTGACGGGCGGAGCGGCGACCTGTGCGCCCCTCAGTCGCTCCGGAGTCGGCTCGGAGGAGCGGTTCTTTCTCGGCGCTCCCTACGTGGCCCCTGCGGCGACGGCAGGTGTCACGACGGCACGCGCCGACCTCTTGCGCTTCGCACGGGAGGTCCCCGAGACCACGTGTTGGCTCACGGCGGAACGTCACGTTCGCTGCCGAGGATCTGGCCTCTACGGCGAACGCGGTGACGGCGACACGAGCGAGGCCGTGCGGGAGACACGCGTGGCGGAACTCGAGGCGGCGATCGAGCTCGCTGCCGGTGATCGCTGGGTCTGCGCGCGAACCGAAGCGGGAGAGGTTTGGTGCTGGGGTGCGGTTCCGAGTCGCTTTCCGAGTTCCGAGAGCGAGAGCTTCTACCGCCATCCCGCGTGTCGATTCGACCAGGCTGCGAGCGAAGCCCTGCGCACCGAACGCATCGCCGCGGAGGCGCGAGCCGTGGAGGCGTGCATGGCTCGCCCGTGTGTTCAGGGAGAGCTGGACTGCCACCTGGGCTGCGCACCGGGCGTGGTGCCGTACGAGCTCGTCTTCGATCGACGTGAGCCCTGCGAGATCCCCGCGATCCCGAACCAAGACGGGTCCCGATGGCCAACCCTGGAGGAGCTCGCAGGCGCCTTCACACGAATGGATCTGGCGTTCCGGCCAATCCGCCTCGTGATCCCGCGTGTCATCTCCATCGCGGGGCGGCGGAACGAGCTCTGCGCGGTGGACGCCGAGGGAGCGCTGCACTGCTGGAGGGCCTGACCCGTGCGCGGGCGAGATGGAGTCTTCTCCATCGATCGGCTCGAGCTCGGTCGACACGGATCTCCCACGAGACGTGCCGGAGTCGCCGCGCGAGATTGGGCTTCCTTGCCCCGTCTGGAGCCGGTTCGTAGGGGCGAAGAGTCGGCGATCACCCTCGGGCCGGGCGACACTCCGACGCTCGCGTCCTCGGGCTCCTGCGCGAGTACATTCCACCCCACCTCGCGCGCCAACCGCGTTACCGTCTCCGCTCGCGATGCAGCCCTTCGATCTCGCGCTCGAGACGCGTCGAGCTCTCGTCGACTACCTGCGCGCCACGTTCGGGTTGCAGAGCGAGGGGCTCGAGCGTCGTCTCTTCGCGTTCTTGGAGCATCTGGAGAAGGGGCTCTTTCGGGGGCCTTTCGTCGATCTGCGGTTGCCGTTCCGACGCGCGCAGGCCGACGCGGCGTCGCCGTTGGATCTGACACCGGACTTCACGCCCTACGCGCACCAGGTCGCGGCGTGGGAGCGGCTCTCGTCGCGCTACGGGGCGCAGCGCTCGACGTTGGTGACGACGGGGACGGGCTCCGGGAAGACGGAGTGTTTCCTCTATCCGATCCTCGATCACTGCCTCCGGGAGAACGCGCGAAGTCGGTCCGGCATCAAGGCGATCGTCGTCTATCCGATGAACGCGCTCGCGACCGATCAGATCGAGCGTACGCATCGGCTGATCGCGACGGATGCGCGATTGAAGGGCGTGAGCGTCGGGCTCTACGTGGGTGCGGAGTCGCAAGAGCGGCGGCGCGCACTGCGGCAGAACCCACCCGACGTGCTGCTGACGAACTATCGGATGCTCGATCTGCTCCTTCTGAACCCGAAGGACGCCGGGCTCTTCGCGTCGAGCCATCCACGCACTCTCCGCTACCTCGTGCTGGACGAGGTGCACGTCTACGACGGTGCACAAGCGACGGATGTGGCGTGTTTGGTGCGTCGCCTCGAAGCACGCGCGGATCTTCCGCCCGGGAGTCTCTGCGGCGTCGGCACGTCGGCGACGGTGGGAGGCCCGAACGGTGCGGACGCGCTCGCGCGCTTCGCGAGTCAGCTCTTCGGGCATGCGGTCGGGCCCGACGCGATCGTGGGTGAAGATCGGCTCACGCTCGAAGAGGCGTTTCCTCCACCGCTCCCCGACGAGGCGATCGAGCTGCGCCTCGATCCGACGTTGCCCGTGCTCGCGCTGGAAGACGCCGTTCGCGATCCGATCGAAGAGGCGCGACTTCGCGCGGCGGTGCTCTCGGAGCATCTCCTCGGCATCGCCAGCGACGACCCGCTCGAGATCGGCGACGCGCTCGCCCGGCACACGTTCCTGCGTCGTCTCTTGGAGGTCGCGTCGCGCCGCGGGCGCGGTCCGAAGCACGTCGACGAGCTGGTCGACGCGCTCGCCGCGAAGGAGCCTGCGTTCGCGGAGCTCGATGCGAAGTCGCGCCGGGAGCTGCTCGGCGCCTTCGTCGCGCTGATCTGTTACGCGCGCCGTCGCGAC
>JALOQC010000490.1 GCA_025453555.1 Myxococcota bacterium
ACGGACACCGTCTCGGACACGGACACCGTCTCGGACACGGACACCGTCTCGGACACGGACACCGTCTCGGACACGGACACCGTCTCGGACACGGACACCGTCTCGGATGAAGTCGGTCCGCGCTTCCCTGGTCTTCGGACCTTCGTCGAGATGTCGGCCTTTCTCGCCGTGGGCACCGTCTGGTACTGGCTCGACAAGGAGCGCAACACCGCCGACTGGGACTACACGTCGTGGACGCAGCGTTTCGATCGCGACGCCTTTCGCTACGACAACAACGCGTTCGGCATCAACTGGGTCTGGCACCCCTTCAGCGGCTCCGCGTTCTACGGCGTCTCCCGCAGCAACGGCCTGCACTCCGGCTGGGCGTTCGCCGCGTCGTTCCTCACGAGCTTCGGTTGGGAGTGGCTGCTCGAGTTTCGCGAGCGTGTGTCCATCAACGACCAGATCGCGACGCCGACCGCCGGACTCGCGATCGGCGAGCCGCTCCACCGTCTCGGTGCGTACCTCCAGACCGCACCGAACGGAGGCTCCCGCGGTCGCCGAGCGCTCGCGTGGCTCTTCGGTCCCGCGCACGCGTTTCACCGCGCGGTGGACGGAGACCGCACGCCGAGCGACGCCCGCACCGACGCGTTCGGGTACGCGCTCTTGCCGGGCTGCGACGATCCGGATCCACGCGCGTGCAGCGTGTTCCGTCGCTTCGAGGTGTCGGCGTCGGTCGCGCGTTCGTCGTCGGAGCGACGCGTCGCCGACGAGCCCGCGCGTGAGGCCGCCTTCGGTACCTTCGAGCTCGCGGGACGGCTGCGGCTCGGCGGCTTCCCCGCGCACCTCGTGCCCGGCACCGAGCGCCGTGGCTGGCTTCGCGACGCGGCGCTGTCGGACCTGCGCTTTCGCGCCGCGCGCGGCGACGGCCGCGGTGCGTTCGAGGTGGAGGCGGAGGCATTGCTGGTCGGCGGGCGCGCGCAGCGCATCGACGGCGAAGGACGCGGCTTCGCGATCGTCGCCGGCACGAGCCTCGCGTACCTCTACCGCCGCGAGAGCTACGGGCGCGCGAGCGACGGCACCGGGGACGGCGCGCGCGCGTGGGACGAAGCGCTCGGCATCGTCGGGCTCCCGGGGGCCTACCTCGATCTGCACCTGCTGGGCGGCTCGGCCTCGCTCGCGATCCGCGCCCGCGCGAACGGCGACTTCGCGGGGCTCCATGCGCCTTCCTGGGATCGTTGGGAGTCCGACAATCCGGATGCGCGCGCCAAGACCATCCTGATCAAACAAGGATATTGGTACGGCTGGGGGTGGTCTGCGCGACTGGAGCTCGAGCTCGCGCTCGAGGGAGTCTCGTTCGGAGGCCGGCTGCGTCACGGACGCTACGCGAGCGACGAAGGGCTCGACCGATCGCAGGAGAACGTCACCGACGACGTGCCCGGCCGCGAGCGCATGCTCGACGCGGACGCCTTCCTGCGGGTCGGTCCGTTCGGACCCGGGCCGCGCGATGCGACGGGGGCCCGCACGGGCGTGTTCGTCGAGGTCGCGTACGAGCACCGCGAACGCTCCGGCCAGCTCGGCACGAGCGCGCGTGACGACGTCGTGCGCCACGACGGGGCGCTCCGAAGGGTCGCTCTGCGGGTCGGTCTGCGGCGATGAGCGCGGGGCTCCAACCCGATGCAACCTGAGGAACCGCGTTCGCGGACGACCCGTCCGTGACGAAAGCTCAACGATTCCAAAGGTCAGCGTGCCCCCCCACGCGCATCTGCTAAGCCGCGGCGACATGCGCATCGAGGCGGACGCCCTGATCGAGCACCCCCGGGAGGCCGTCTTCCGCGCATACCGCGACGACCTGCCGCGCCTCGCGGAAGCCATGCCCCGCATCCGCCGCATCGAGGTGGAGTCGCGCCGCGAGCTCGGCCCGATCGTCGAGATCGTCAACGTGTGGCACGGCTCCGGGCAGATCCCGGCGGTCGCAGAGAAGATCCTGCCACCCGTGCTCACGTGGCACGACTACGCGCGCTGGGACGAGAGCACCTGGACGGCGACCTGGCGGTTGCGCAGCCACGTCTTCCCGGAGGCGATCTCGTGCGAAGGCGAGAACCGCTTCGTGGACCTCGGCGACGGTCGCACGCGGGTGGAAGTTCTCGGAGAGATCCGCGTCGACCTCGGCAAGGTTCGCATGGTGCCGGAGCTCCTCGCGTCGAGCGTTTCCAGCGTGGTCGAGCGCTTCTTCGTTCGACAGATCACGCCGAACCTGATCTCGGTGAGCGACGCGCTCTCGGATCTGCTCGACGCCGCCGCGTGAATCGACGCTTCGTGAACGGTGTGTGACGGGCGTTCGCTTCGCTCGCGGAGTCGAACCGTCCGGCGTTAGCCTGACACGATGAAGCGTTACGCGATCGTTTCGTTCTTGGTCTTCGGCTGCTCCGATGGCGTCGGCTTCGACACCGACTGCACCATCGTCGAAGCCACGGGCGCCTCCCGCGACTGTGGGTTCATCGAGTACCCACCCACCGATGCTCTGCCCGTGCGCATCGACGTGGCCTACATCGGCGTCGTCAACGGAGACGGCGCCGATCCGTTCGGAGGGGACTACGTGCCCTTCGACGCCGTCACCACGACGGTCCCCGGCGACTCGGCGTGCACCGTCGCTTCCTCCGAGTGCCTCGCGGGAACCTGCTACTTGAGCTTCGATCAGGTCGACTACGGCGTGTGCCGCGTGCGGATGCGCTTCGAGAGCTCGAAGGGGCGGCACTCGACCTGCCTCGTGCAGCCGGTCGCGCGCGACGAAGCCGAGTACGAGCGGCTCGACGCCGAGCCGTATCGCTGCGACTGACAGCCCGAGCTCATCGCTCGCGCGGCGCGACCCAGCCGCCGAACGCGCGCTCCAGCTCCCTCGCGATCGCCATCGTGCGGTCGTCGCGACCGTGGCGTGCCGCGACCTGGACGCCGAGCGGAAGCCCCCGCGCGTCCAGCCCGAGCGGCACTTGAGTCGCGGGCAGCTCCATGACGTTCAAGATCGCGGTGTAGACCCAGCGCGTCGGCGGCAGCATCGGCGCCACGTGACGCGGCGCGGGCTCGGCGTAGCTCGGATAGAGCATCACGCCCGCGTCACCGAGCGCGTGATCGAGGGCTTCGCGCAGCTCGCGACCGAGCGCGCGCGCTTCGTCGAGACGACGCGGCGAAATGCGGTCGATCACGTGCGTGAAGTCCTCCGCGACCGCGAGGCCGAGCGCGGGGAAGGTGTGCGGCGAGCGCCCGAACGCCCACCGCAGCAGCTCGCGGTACACCGGGATGCGGCGCCCTTCGCCGAGCAGCTCCGCGAAGGGGACCACGCTCGCGTCGCCGAGCAGCACGCTCCAGATCTCGAGCGCGCGCTTCAGCTCCGGGAAGCGACGCTCCACCACGCGAGCGCCTTCGCGGGCGAGGTGCTCCGCCGCTGCGCGTTGCGAACGACGCAGCGACGCGTGCACCGGCGTCACGCCGTCGTCGGGCACGTCGAGCACGACCAGCTCGCGCACGTGCACCTCGCGAACGTCGCCGAGCGCCATCGGCTCGCAGCCCTCGTCGAGTCCGTCGGGACCCGCGAGCAGCGACATCAAGAGCGGAAGATCCTCCGCGCGCCGGCACAGCGGTCCGCTCGTCAGGTAGCGCAGCGCCTGCGGGCTGTCGGCGGTCGGGAACTGGCCCGAGTTCGGCACGAGCCCGCCGCTCGGCTTGTGTCCGAACACGCCGTTGAAGAACGCGGGCATTCGGATCGATCCGCCGACGTCGGAGCCGAGCCCGAAAGGAGACGCGCCCGCGCCGACGATCGCGCCCTCGCCGCCCGACGATCCACCCACGATTCGCGAGGGATCGTACGGGTTGCGCGTGCGGCCGTAGACGCGGTTGGTCGACTCCATCCACATGCACAGCTCGCTGACGTTCGTCACCCCCATCGGGATCGCGCCTGCCGCCCGCAGTCGCTTCACCGCGGTCGCGTCCTCGGTCGCGCGGACTTCGCGTCGGCTCACGAGCCCTCCGCTCCACGGCATGCCGGTGAGCGAGAAGCTCTCCTTGATGGTGCAGGGCACGCCGTGCAGCGGCCCGAGATCGTCGCCGCGTCGGGCGGCCTCGTCCGCGCGAACGGCTTCGTCTCGCGCGGCCGCGAAGCGCGGCGCCACCACGGCGTTGATCGTCGGGTTCACGCGCTCGATCGCTTCGAGGTGTGCCTCGAGCGCCTGCCGAGAGCTCACGCGACGATCGCGGATCAGCGTCGCGAGCCGCGTCGCCGAGAGGGTGCGGAGGTAACGCGCGTCCATCACTCGCCGCGCGGTCCGAGGGCGCGCGCGCCGCCGAAGAAGCCGGCGATCTCGGGCTTGCGCAGGTGCGCGGCCGCCCAGAAGACGAAGCCGAGCTTGAGCAGCAACCAGCCGCCGGAGCAGCCGTACGCGAACGCGAGGCCCATGCCCATGAAGCCGTCCATCATCGCGGCGCCCGGGCCACCGCCGCTCTCGAACGCGCGGCTCATCGCGGTCATCGACTCGTGCTGGATCCAGATCTCGAGCCCGGTGCCGAGCACGGAGATGCCTGCCACCGCGAAGAGCAACGTCGGGCCGAGGGTGACCGCGCGCGCGTTGCGCATCAGGACGAAGATGCCGACCGCACCGAGCCCCACGGCGGCGAGGAAGAAGACGAGCTGCATCGCGAGGGTCGGCAGGAACATCCGCTCCTGCATCGCGATCATCTCGTCCATCATGTTGCCGCCCACCGCG
>JALOQC010000100.1 GCA_025453555.1 Myxococcota bacterium
TCAGCCCTTGGTCTCCCACGGCACCGGGTACGCGTAGGGCGTCATCGGCCGCTGCGGCTTCGCCTGCAGCTCGAGCTCCTCGACCAGCAGCGCAGGCGCGATCGTCGTGACCGGCACGTAGCCACTCTCCGCGCCGCACCACGAGTTGTCGACCTCGCGCCGCTTGCTCGCCGCCACGATGCCGCCGATCGCGTTGAGCGGGGTGCCCACGAAGTCCACGCCGCGCACGAGCTCTTGCCGCCCGTCCGGGTACACGCGCGCCGCCAGATCGATCTCGCCGAGGAACGCCTGGAAGTCGTAGCTCTCGGTCGTCGTCTCTCCGCCGTAAGCGTCGAGAATCCGGATTCCGTAGGGCACGTTCTGCCTTTGAATTTCGGCCAAGAACAGGTGCCAGAGCTCCTCGTCCGAGAGCCCGTGCGGGGTCTCGACGATCGTGACGCCCATGCGGCTGACCGGCCGCTGGTGGTACGCCGCGCGCCCGTGCCCGTTGCTGCGGTGCCGCTTGTCGAGCGGCGTGCGGCCCGTGAGGAAGCCCGCGAGCACTCCGTCCTGGATCAGCGTCGCCGACTGCGAAGGCACCCCCTCGTCGTCGTAGGCATACGCCCCCACGAGCGACTGCCCTTCGAAGCGGTTGAGCGTCGGATCGTCGCGCAGCGAGAGCCCCGGCAGCACGATCTCTTCCCCGACCGCGTCGCGGAAGGTCTGCCCTTCGCCCTCGGACAAGAGACGGTTTCCTTCGAGCCGGTGCCCCACCGCCTCGTGGATGAGCAGCCCGGCCGGCTTCGGATCGAGCAACACCGGGCCCGAGAACGCGCGCAACACCGGCGCTTTCGCGAGCGCCGCCGCGCGCTTGTGCAGCCGCAGCGCCTCCGCCTTCACCGCCGCCACGTCCGGCAGCTCGCGCTCGTCCGTCACGAACCACGTCTTGGTCTGCGGGAAGCCGATGCCCTCCGGCGACAGATACCAGAAGTGCAGCTCCACCACGCGGTACGGCTTCGTGTGCACGAGCCGCGTGCCCTCCGAGCTCACGAACACGCGCACCGCGTTGATCGCGCTCATCCGCACGTGGGCGTCGCGCACGAAGGGCAGCGGCTTGAGCTCCGCGCTCGCCTTCAGCACGAGCTGCACCGCCGCCTCGCGATCGAAGGGCGGCAGCTTGCCGAAGCGCACGTCGTCGATCGCGTCGCGCTTCTCGAAGCTCGGGATCGCGGCGTGCTCGTCGCGGAAGTTCAGCTCCACCGCGCGCTTGTGCAGGAAGTCGTCGCAGGCCTCGCGAAACTTCGCTTCCGTCAGCCGCCAGAGCGCGAAGCGCAGCCCGTCGTCGCTGCCCGCGATCGGCAACCGCACGAGCTCGTTGGACTCGAGCTCGTTGATCTCTTCGCGCAGCCCGCCGCTCTTGACCTGGTCGCGGCGGTACGAGCCGACGCGCACGTCCGCGTAGCAGCTCCGCCGGACCTCGTGGAAGTCCATCGTGAGCGCGCCGAACTTCGCCTCGACGCGGTGCTCCTCGTCGTGGCGCACGAGGTAGCTGAGGAAGTACGGCTTCGGATGCCGCGGGATGCGCATCTGCGCCATCGCGCGCGTGCATTCCTCGCGCAGCACCTCGGCCAATCGAACGGCTTCACGACGATCCACGAACACCTCGAGAGAAGAGACGACTCGAGAGAAGAGACGTGCGTGTCACGGGTGGCGTGACGCCCGTCGCCAGATTCGCTGGAAACCTCGCGCGGCGAAGCCACCCGCGTCCACTCCGAATCCGCGCGCCACGTGGCCAGCTCCACGACCCGGCTCCGCCACCGACTCCGCGACCGACGGAACGAAGAGAGCCCGCCGGCAATCCGACGGGCCCACTCGGGAGCGCGATCGCGCTCATTCGTCGGCGGCGGCGGCTTCTTCGGCCGGCTCGTCGACCACGGCCGACTTCTCGCTGCCCACGAGCTCGATCACCGAGATCGGCGCGCCGTCGCCCTTGCGGCGCTGCAGCTTGACGATGCGCGTGTAGCCACCTCCCTTGCCTTCCTTGGCGCGGCCGACGTAGCGCGGCGCGATCTCGTGGAAGAGCTTCCACACGAGATCGACCTCTTCCGCGGTCGCTTCGTCGATGGTCTTCGCCATCGTCTTCGGAAGGAACTTGGCGACCTCGCGCTGGGCGTGGACGCGCGCGCCGATCACGCGCTGACGCTCGGCGTCGTCCGTGATGCGGCCGATGTCGACCGTGAGGTCGTCACCGAGGCGCACGGCGCGCGAGATCAGACGCTCCACGATGCGGCGGAGCTCCTTGGCCTTCGCGTCCGTGGTGCGGATGCGCTCGTGCAGGACGAGGTTGCCCGCGAGGTTGCGAAACATCGCGCGGCGGTGAGAGGTGTTACGGCCGAACTTCCGGCCAGCCTTGAGGTGTCGCATCGTCCTACTCCGTCGGCGCGCTCCGCCGACTCTGCCAACCGGGTCGGCGGGGTCAGCCGCCGACTCTCTTCCGGGCCGCGGCCTCGCCGCGGGTTGATTCTCAGGATTCGTTTCCGCTCTCGCCGTGTGGCGAGGGCGGAAGGTGGCGCCTCGGTCGTCGTGTCGACTCGAGGCGCCGCGGGGCTCAGGCGGTCGCCTGCTGCTGCTTCCAGCGCTCCAGCATACCGGGCCAGCTGTCGATCTTCATGCCGAGCGACAGGCCCATGTCGGCCAGGATCTCCTTGATCTCCTTGAGCGACTTCCGGCCGAAGTTCTTCGTCTTCAGCATCTCGGCTTCCGTCTTCTGGACGAGCTCGCCGATGAGGTGGATGTTCGCGTTCTGGAGGCAGTTCGCCGAGCGAACCGAGAGCTCGAGCTCTTCCACGGAGCGGAAGAGGTTCTCGTTGAGGGGCTCCTCCTCCTCCTCGAACTCGACCGGATCTTCCTCTTCCTCGAAGTTGATGAAGATCGTGAGCTGGTCCTTGAGGATCTTCGCCGCGAACGCGACCGCGTCCTGCGGGTGGACCGCACCGTTGGTCCAGACCTCGAGGGTGAGCTTGTCGTAGTCGGTCTGCTGACCGACACGCGCGTTGGTCACCGTGTAGTTGACCTTGCGGATCGGCGAGAAGAGCGCGTCGATGGGCACCGTGCCGATGCTCATGCCGGGCGTCTTGTTGCGCTCGGCGGCGACGTAGCCGCGGCCCACGTTGATCGTGAGCTCCGCCGAGAAGCGGCCGCCCTTGGCGACCGTGCAGATCACGTGATCCGGGTTGAGGATCTCGATCTGATCGTTGGTCTGGATGTCACCGGCCTTGACCTCGCAGGGGCCTTCCTTGTCGATGCGCACGACCTGGGTCTTGGCCGAGTGCGTCTTCACGACGACTTCCTTGAGGTTCAGGATGATCTCCGTCACGTCCTCGACCACGTCGGGGACGGAGGTGAACTCGTGGAGCGCGCCGTCGATCTTGACGGCGGTGATCGCGGCGCCCTGGAGCGACGAGAGCAACACGCGGCGAAGCGAGTTTCCGATCGTGAGACCGAAGCCGCGCTCGAGCGGCTCACACACGAACTTGCCGTAGGTGCCGGTCAGCGAGTCCTGCTCGACGGGAACGGACTTCGGACGGATCAGCTCACGCCAGTTGCGTGCGACGAGGGTCGGGGTGCTCATTCAATCGCTCTCCTGGCGACCCCGAAGGACCATTTTCCCCTTCGGTAGCCGCGGTTCAATCGGCGAAGATTCTCGGTGTCGACGTCTGAGAGAGCAAGAAAGCTCCCGACGGGCTCGCGTCGAGGCGAGCAAGGAGGAAGCGGCGCGCCCGCGTGCGAAAGGCACCGACGTCGTCTCGACGCGGTGCCCACGCAAGCTCAGACGCGGCGGCGCTTCGGCGGGCGGCAGCCGTTGTGCGGGATTGGCGTGACGTCGCGGATGAGCGTGACGCGCATGCCGACGTTCTGGAACCCACGCAGCGCGGACTCGCGACCGGCGCCCGGCCCCTTCACGAAGATCGCCACGGTGTTCATGCCGAGGTCGGCCGCCTTGCGACCCGCGTCCTCCGCCGCGAGCTGCGCCGCGAACGGCGTGCTCTTGCGCGAACCCTTGAAGCCCTTCGCGCCCGCGCTCGACCAGGACACCGCGTTGCCGCTCAGGTCCGTGATCGTGACGATCGTGTTGTTGAAGGTGCTCTGAATGTGAGCGATGCCGCTCGTGACGGTCTTCTTGACCTTCTTCTTGCCGCGCGCGGTCTTCGCACCCGCCGCCGGCGTCGTCTTTGCCTTGGCCATGTCGTCTTACTCCGGTCGCCGTCGAATCACTTCTTGCGGGTGGGCGCGCCACGACGCGGGCCCTTGCGGGTACGCGCGTTGGTGTGCGTGCGCTGGCCACGGACCGGGAGACCACGGCGGTGGCGGAGGCCGCGGTAGCAGCCGAGATCCATGAGGCGCTTGATGTGCAGCGTCACCTCGCGGCGGAGGTCACCCTCGACCTTGAAGTGCTGGTCGATGGTCTCGCGGATCTTGCGGACCTCGGCGTCGTCCAGGTCGTCCGCCTTCTTGCTCTCGGGGATCCCCGTGAGCTCGCAGATGCGCTTCGCGCGGTCCGGACCGATGCCGTAGATGTACTGCAGCGCGATGACCGTGTGCTTCCGGCCGGGGAGATCGACGCCTGCGATGCGTGCCATGACTCTTTGCCTTCTTCGTTCCAGCGCCCCACCCGAAGGGGGGGAAAACATCTTCAGAGCTTCGTGAGGATTCGACCGCGAGAG
This sequence comes from Myxococcota bacterium, assembly GCA_025453555.1. GTDB lineage: Bacteria > Myxococcota_A > Polyangia > Polyangiales > Houyiibacteriaceae > JACKEH01. The sequence continues at coordinate 4,704 of JALOQC010000100.1, forward strand.
GGGTCGTAGCTCGAGAGGCTCACGCGGACTCGGTCACCCGGGAGCAGCTTCACCGTCACCCGCTTGGCCTGCGACGTGAGGCCGGCTCGAACCTCGGTGCCGTCGTCCAACCGCACTCGGAAGAGCATCTTGGGCAACGTCTCTTGGACCGTTCCCTCGACCTCTCTGCCGGTCATGCGCCAATCGCTTCTCGAATCCTCTGGGTGATTTCGTCCAACTCGCCGAGTCCGTCGACTCGTGCGACCAGCCCGCGCGTCTCGTAGTAGGGGAGCACGGGCTCGGTGTCCCGCCGGTAGCTCTGGTCCCGCGTCCGGACGACCTCTTCGGTGTCGTCCTTCCGCTGTTCGACCGTGATCCCCGGGGGGGGCGGATTATAGCGGACGTGATAGACCTGTCCAGTGGCAGGATCGACACGGCGGCCCGTGATGCGGTCGAGGATGTCCTCCACCGCGAGATCGATCACGACGACCTTGTGGATCGAACGCCCGAGGCGCGCCAGCAAGTCGTCGAGCGCTTGGGCCTGCGCCTGCGTGCGGGGGAATCCGTCGAAGATCGCGCCCTTCGCGGCGTCGGGCTTCCCGAGCCGATCCGCGAAGAGATCGATCACCAGCGAATCCGGAACGAGCTGCCCCTTGGACATGTACTCGTCGAACTTCTTCCCGAGCTCCGTGCCCGCCTTCCGCTCGGCGCGCATGAGGTCGCCGGTCGAAATCTGCGGGACGCCGAGGAGCTCGACGAGGCGCTGAGCCTGCGTGCCCTTCCCTGCGCCGGGCGGTCCGAAGAGAACGAGGTCCATGAACTCAGCTCCGTCGAGCGCGGATGCGCGGGCCGGTCGGTCCGGTGAGGCCTTCGTAGTGGCGCGTGATGAGGTGCGACTCGACCTGCTGGGCGGTGTCGAGCGCGACGCCGACCACGATCATGAGCGAGGTGCCGCCGAAGTAGAACGGAACCTGGAACTCGGACTGGAGCAGGGTCGGCACGGTGCAGACCGCCGCGACGTACGCCGCGCCACCGACGGTGATGCGCGTGAGCACGCGGTCGATGTAGTCCGCCGTCGCCTTACCCGGGCGAACCTGCGGGATGAAGGCGTTCTGCTTCTTGAGGTTCTCCGCCATGTCCACGGGCTGAATCGTGACGGCGGTGTAGAAGAAGCAGAAGAAGATGGTCAGACCCGCGAAGACCACGAGGTAGATCCACGCGTTCGGGCCGGACGGCTGCAGGTGGTTGTTGAGCCACGTCATGCCCGGCACCCCGAGGTTCGCGAGGGTCATCGGGAACATCAGCAGCGACGAGGTGAAGATCGGCGGGATGACGCCGGCCATGTTCACGCGGAGCGGGAGGTGTGAGCGCTGACCGCCGAACATCGTCCGACCCACCATGCGCTTGGCGTAGGTGATCGGGATGCGGCGCTGGGCGCGCTCGAAGAACACGATGGTCGCGGTCACGCCCGTCGCGATGGCGACGATCATGAGGAGATCGATCGGGAGGAGCTGCTCGTTCTCCACCAGCGCGATCGTCTGGAAGAGCGCGTCGGGGAGGCCCGCGACGATGCCGGCGAAGATGATGAGCGAGATGCCGTTGCCGATGCCGCGCTCGGTGATCTGCTCGCCGAGCCACATCAGGAACGCCGTGCCGGTGGTGAGCGCGAGCACGGTCATCAAGCGGAAGCCCCAGCCCGGATCCGCGACGACGTCGGCGCCTCCGGACTCCGCGGAGCCGTTGAGGCCCTCGAGGTACATCGCGATGCCGAAGCCCTGCACGATGCTGAGCAGGATCGTTCCGTAGCGCGTGTACTGGTTGATCTTCCGCTGGCCCGCTTCGCCTTCCTTGCGGAGCTCTTCGAGCGGCTTCACCACCACGCTCATCAGCGAGAGGATGATGCTCGCCGACACGTACGGCATGATGTTCAAAGCGAAGATCGAGAGCTGCTCGAGCGCTCCTCCGCTGAACAAGTTGAACATGCCGAGGAAGGTGCCGGACTGGTTCTGGACCACCTTCCGCATCACGTTCCGGTTCACACCGGGCGTGGTGACGAAGATGCCGACCCGATAGACGGCCAGCATCGCCAGCGTGAAGAGGATCCGCCGACGGAGCTCCGGAATCTTGGCGATGTTCGCGAGGGCGCTCATGAGGGCTCACCACATAGCCGCGAATCGAGCGGCGCGCACGCGATCACGTGCGCGCTCCATCTCGTCGCGACCGGGAGGCATGGTGCCTCCCCGAAGGACGGTCGAACGGGGCCGGGTTTCGCGAGGATCGCTCGCGTGCGTCGGCCCGAAGCAGGAGGCCCGCCGAGTGGATCGGCGGGCCCCGTCTGGCTCAGGCGAGGACCTCGACGGTCCCGCCGGCCTTCTCGATCTTCTCCTTCGCGCTCGCGCTGAACGCGTGGAGCTTGATCGTGAGGGCCTTGTCGATCTCGCCGTTGCCGAGGACCTTCACGACGTCGACGGCGCGCTTGAGCAAGCCGGTCGCCTTGAGGGCCTCGACGTCGACCGTGGCGCCGGCGTCGAAACGCGCCGCGAGCTCGTCGACGTTGAAGACCGCGACGGTCTTCGCGAGCGTGTTCTTGAAGCCACGCTTCGGGAGGCGGCGGAAGAGCGGCGTCTGACCACCCTCGAAGCCGATCTTCCCGAAGTTGTTGCCGTGACGGGCCTTCTGGCCCTTCATGCCCTTGCCCGCGGTCTTGCCGAGGCCCGAGCCGATGCCGCGACCCTTGCGCTTCTTCTTCTTGACCGCACCCGCCGGCGGCGAGAGCCGCGAGAGGATGGGGACGTACGTCTCTTCGTCAGCCATGGGACTGTTCCTTCGACCGCCGGCTCAGCCGGCGACCTCCTCCACCGTCACGAGGTGGAGCACCTTCTTGATCATCCCGCGGAACGCCGGCGTGTTGTCCACGACGACGCTGCGGTGGAGCCCACGAAGGCCGAGGCCCACGAGGATCTTTTCCTGCTTCTCCGGCCGCCCGATCGTGCTCTTGATCTGGGTGACCTTCAGCTTCGCCGAGGAGCTCACGCCTTCACCTCTTCTTGGAGGTCCTTGCCGCGGCGGGCCGAGACCATGCCGATGTCCTCGAGCTGGCGGAGCGCATCCACCGTCGCGCCGAGGACGTTGTGCGGGTTCGTCGTGCCGATGATCTTCGCGAGGACGTCCTTGACGCCCGCCGCTTCGAGCACCGCGCGCATCGCGCCGCCGGCGATCACGCCCGTGCCGTTCGACGCCGGGCGGAGGAACACGCGGCCGGCACCGGAGTGACCGTGCACGATGTGCGGGATGGTGCGACCGACGAGCGGGACGCGGAAGAGCGCCTTCTTCGCCTGCTCGTTGCCCTTGCGGATCGCGTCGGGAACTTCGTTGGCCTTGCCGAGGCCGACCCCGACGTGACCCTTGCCGTCGCCGACGACGACGAGCGCCGAGAAGCTGAAGCGCTTGCCGCCCTTCACGACCTTGGCGACTCGGTTGATGTAGATGACGCGCTCGGTGAGGTCCTCGAGCTGACTCGCGTCGATGTTGGCGTCTTGGTAAGCCATCGCGTCCTCAGAAGTTCAGGCCGCCTTCGCGGGCCCCGTCGGCCAGCGCCTTGACGCGACCGTGGTAGATGTAGCCGTTGCGGTCGAAGACGACCTTCTCGATGCCCTGCTCGACCGCAGCCTTCGCGATGGCGACGCCGATGGCCTTCGCCTCGGCGGTCTTGTCTCCGTCGACGCCGAAGCCCTTCGTGGTGGTCGAGGTCGACACGAGCGTCTTGCCCGTCGTGTCGTCGATGACCTGCGCGTAGATGTGCTTCGCGCTGCGGAAGACCGAGAGACGCGGGCGCTCGCCCGTGCCGAAGACCTTCTTGCGGATGCGCCGCTTGCGGCGGGCGCGGCCGGTGACGTTCGTATCCATGGCGCCTACCTCACTTCTTCCCGGACTTGCCCGCCTTTTCGCGGATCTTCTCACCGGTGTAACGAACACCCTTGCCCTTGTAGGGCTCGGGGGGCCGCTGCGAGCGGATGTGCGCCGCAACCTGGCCCAAGAGATCCTTGTCCACCGACTCGAGGTGGACGCGGGGGAACTTCGTGCCCGCCATGTCGATCTGCTCGACCTTGACCGACACGACCGGCGGGATCGGGAGCTCCGGCTGGTGCGAGAGTCCGACGGTCATCTTGAGGATGCCGTTGTTGAACTCCGCGCGGTAACCGACGCCGCGGAAGTCGAGCGAGACCTTGTAACCCTCGCTGACGCCCGTGACCATGTTCTGGAGCAGCGCGCGGGTGAGACCCTGGTACTGCGTGCCGAACTTGCCGCTGCCCTCGGCGGGAGCGACCGTGACCGTGCCGTCCTTCTGCTCGAGGACGACCTCGGGGCGGAGGACGCGAACGACCTCACCCTTGCTGCCCTTGACGGTCAGCTTGCCGCCGTCGACGGCGACGGTGACGCCCTTCGGGATCGTCACCGGCTTCTTGCCGTTGCGGGACTGCTTCTGCTGTGCCTGTTCGGTAGCCATCACCAAACCTCGCAGATCACCTCGCCGCCCACGCCCTTGGCGCGCGCGTCGCGGTCGGTCATGACGCCCGAGGACGTCGAGAGAATCGCGATCCCGAGGCCGTTGTGCACGGTCGGGACCTTGTCGCTGCCCACGTAGAGACGACGGCCCGGGCGGCTGCTGCGGCGGATGCCGACGATGGCGCCCGCGCGGCCGCGGCCGTAGCGGAGGAACACGGTGATCGTCTTTTCACCGACTTCGTAGTCGGTGACGTAACCCTCTTCCTTGAGGATCTTGGCGATGCTGAGCTTGAGCTTGCTGAGCGGGATCTCCGCGCGGTCCAACTTCGCGAGCGAAGCGTTGCGCAGGCGCGTCAGCATGTCGGCGATGGGATCGGTCATCATGGCGAAAAACCTCGACTCACTTCCGGAACGGCATTCCAAGGCCGCGGAGTAGAGCGCGCGCCTGCTCATCCGTCGTGGCCGTGGTGACGAACGAGATGTTCATGCCCTTGATCTTGTCGACCTTGTCGTAGTCGATCTCGGGGAAGATGATCTGCTCGCGAATGCCGAGCGTGTAGTTGCCGCGGCCGTCGAACGCCTTGGGGCTGACGCCCTTGAAGTCACGCGTGCGCGGGAGCGCGAAGGTGACGAGGCGGTCGAGGAACTCCCACATGCGATCCTGGCGGAGCGTCACCATCACGCCGATCGGCATGCCCTGGCGGAGCTTGAAGCCGGCGATCGACTTGCGCGCCTTCGTGACGACCGGCTTCTGACCGGTGATCGCGCCGAGCTCGACCTGGGCCGACTCGATGATCTTGGCGTTCGCGACGGCCTCACCGAGGCCCATGTTCACCACGATCTTCTGAAGCCGGGGCACCTGCATGGGGTTCGCGTACTGGAACTCCTTCATCAGGCCGCCCACGACCTCGTCGTGGTACATCTTCTTCAAACGGGGTACTTGCTGGGTCATTGCTTCTTCTCCGGGTTACATCCAGGCGCCGCGGGAGAACCGAAGCGACGGACCCTTCGAGCCCCTTCGAGCCCTGGCCGCCACCGAGGTGACGTGCCGAAGGATCCGTCGCGATGCTTCCGCCCTGGATGGGCCGGGGCGAGGCCGACGATCGACCTCGCCTGAGTTGGTTTCAGTGGACGAACGGCTCAGTCGAGGACCGCGCCGCTCTTGACGGCGACACGGACCTTCTTGCCGTCCTTCTCGCCCGCACGAACGCGCGTCGGCGTGTTCGACTGTGGGTCGACGATCATCACGTTGGAGGCGTCGATCGGCGCTTCCTTCTCGATGATCCCGGCTTCCTTGAACTTCTTCGGGCTCTGGTGCCGCTTCATCACGTTCACGCCTTCGACGAGAACGCGGCCCTCTTCGAGGACCTTGAGGATGCGACCCTGCTTGCCCTTGTCGCGACCGGCGACGACCTGCACGAGGTCGTCCTTCTTCAAACGGTTGCCCATCACACCACCTCGGGCGCGAGCGAGACGATCTTCATGAACTTCTTCGCGCGGAGCTCACGAGCCACCGGCCCGAAGATGCGCGTTCCGATCGGCTCGTTGTCCTTGTTGACGAGGACGGCGCTGTTCGTGTCGAACTTGATGTACGTGCCGTCGGCACGCTGATACTCGCGGCGCGTCCGGACGATCACCGCGCGGGCGACGTCGCCCTTCTTCACGCGGGCCGTGGGGAGCGCCTCTTGGACGGCGACGACGATGACGTCGCCGAGCCCGGCGTAGCGACGGCGCGAGCCGCCGAGGACCTTGATGCAGGCCACCTTCTTCGCGCCGCTGTTGTCCGCGACGTCGAGAACCGATTCCATCTGAATCACGTCACACCTCCGGGGGCCGCTCGAGAACCTTGGCGAGCTCCCACCGCTTGGTGGCGCTCTTGGGCCGGCACGACTTGATGGAGACCAAGTCGCCCTTGCGGGCCTCCTCGCGCTCGTCGTGCGCGTGGTACTTCTTCTTCTGCTTGACGTACTTCCCGTAGAACGGGTCACGGAAGCGACGGATCACCTCGACGGAGATCGTCTTCTTCGCGCGCGCGGGGTTGTTCGTGTCGTTGACCACGCGGCCCACGAGACGACGGGCCCGCCCACGGCCCTCGGTTGCGTCCTGCTTCTGCTCTTCGGACATGGCTCAGCTCACTCCGACGCGGAAGCGGACTGCTTCGCGCGCTCGACGAGGATGGTCTTCACCCGAGCGATGTCGCGGCGGATCTTGGGGATCTCGCTCGTGTCGTCGAGTTGGTTCGTGTGGTTGTCGAAGCGCGCCTTCCAGAGCTTCTTGGAAAGCTCCTTCTCGAGCTCGCGGAGCTCTTCCGTGGTGCGCTCACGGATGTCGTTGGCCTTCACAGCTGCTCACTCCGCTTCATGAACTGGGTGGGGACCGGGAGCTTGTGGCCCGCGATGCGGAACGCCTCGCGCGCCATGTCCTCCGGGACGCCTTCGATCTCGTAGAGCACCTTGCCGGCCTTCACGACCGCGACCCAGAGCTCCACGGAGCCCTTTCCCTTACCCATTCGAGTCTCGAGAGGCTTCTTCGAGACCGGCTTGTCCGGGAAAACGCGAATGAAGAGCTTGCCTTGGCGCTTGACGGTGCGCTGGATGGCCATACGGGCCGCCTCGATCTGGCGCGCCGAAACGCGACCAGACTCGGTGACCTGCAGCGCGAAATCTCCGAAAGAGACGTCGCTGCCGCGGTAGGCCTTGCCGGTCATCCGGCCTTTGAACTGCTTGCGGAACTTGGTTCGCTTGGGCTGAAGCATGGCTTCCTCGCGAAATCAGCGGGCGGCGCGCGGGGCGGTGCCCGGGCGACGAACCTGGGGCATGACCTCGCCCTTGAAGATCCACACCTTGAGGCCGACGGTGCCGGCGGTGGTCTTCGCGGTCGCGGTCGCGTAGTCGATGTCCGCGCGGAGCGTGTGGAGCGGAACGCGACCTTCGCGGTACCACTCGCGGCGGGCGATCTCCGCGCCACCGAGGCGACCCGTCGCCTCGACGCGGATGCCCTTCACGCCGAACTTCATCGCGGTCTGGACGGCCTTCTTCATCGCGCGCCGGAACGCCACGCGGCGCTCGAGCTGGGTCGCGATGCTCTCGGCCACGAGCTGCGAGTTGGTCTCGGCCTTGCGGACTTCCTGGATGTCCGGCGGCATGAGATCCGACTTCGTGCGCTTCTGCAGGTCCGCCTGGAGCTGCTGGACGCCGCTGCCGCCCTTACCGATGATGATGCCGGGGCGCGACGTGTAGATGATCACGCGGACGTTGCTCGCCGCGCGCTCGATCTCGATGTCGGCGATCCCCGCGTGGCTGAACTTGTCGCGGATGTACTTCTTCAGCCGGAGATCTTCGTGGAGCCACGCCGCGTAGTTGCGGTCCTGGTACCACTTGGACTTCCACGGCTTGATGATGCCGATGCGGAAACCGTAGGGGTGGGTCTTGTGGCCCATCGTTCACTCCTGCTCGCCCACGACGATCGTGATGTGGCTCATGCCCTTCTGGATCCGCGTCGCGCGGCCCATGGCCCGCGGGCGCCAGCGGCGCATGTGCTGGTTCGGGGCCTTGTCGACGAACACCGTCTTCACGACGAGCGCGTCGAGATCGACGCTCTCGTTCTGCTGACGAGCGTTGGCGACGGCGCTGTCGAGAACCTTCGCGACGATCTGAGCGGCGCTCTTCGGCGTCCACTTCAGCTCGTCGAGGGCGACGGCGACGTTCTTGCCGCGGATCAGGTCGACGACCGTCCGGGCTTTGCGCGGCGAAATCCGCTGGAATCGGGCTTTGGCGGTAGCTTCCATGGTCGTACCTCGACCCGCGAATCGCCGCCGTCTCGTTCTCGCGTCCGTCAGGACGTCCGCCAGCCGGGCGGAAGGGTCGAAAAACCCGTGGAATCGAGGGTTGGGCGAAAGGGCGCGGGATCTAGCATGGGGTCCGCGAGCTCACAAGGATGAAGTGAGCCCGCGTGACACCAATTGGCTGATTACTTCTTGCCCTTCTTGTCCGCCTGGTGGCCGTGGAAGGTCCGGGTCGGAGCGAACTCGCCGAGCTTGTGGCCCACCATGTTCTCGGTGACGAACACGGTGACGAACTTCTTGCCGTTGTGGACGGCGAAGGTCAGGCCGACGAAGTCGGGCGTGATGGTCGAGCGGCGCGACCAGGTCTTGATCATCTTGCGGTCACCGGCCGTCTGAGCCTTGTCCACCTTGGTCGCGAGGTGGAGGTCGACGAAGGGACCCTTCTTAATCGAGCGTGCCATTACTTTTGCTTCCGCGTGCGGACGATGAACTTGCTGGTCGACTTGTTCGTGCGGGTCTTCTTGCCCTTGGCGAGCTGACCCCACGGCGAGCACGGGTGACGACCACCCGAAGTACGACCCTCACCACCACCCATCGGGTGATCGACGGGGTTCATGACGACGCCGCGGTTGTGGGGGCGGCGTCCGAGCCAGCGCTTGCGGCCGGCCTTGCCGAGGCTGACGCGCGCGTGCTGCGCGTTGCTCACCTGACCGACCGTCGCGCGGCAGTCGAGGTGGACGAGGCGAACCTCGCCGCTCGGGAGTCGGACCTGGGCGTAGTCGCCGTCCTTCGCCATGAGCTGCGCGGACACGCCGGCCGAGCGCACGAGCTGACCGCCCTTGCCCTTCTTGAGCTCGATGTTGTGGATCATCGTGCCGAGGGGCAGGTAGCGCAGCGTGATGCTGTTGCCGGGCTTCACGTCCGCGTTGCGCGAGCTGAGGACCTGGTCGCCGACCTTGAGGCCGTCCGGCGCGAGGATGTACGCCTTCTCGCCGTCGGTGTAGTGGAGCAGCGCGAGACGCGCCGAGCGGTTCGGATCGTACTCGAGCGCGGCGACGATGGCGGGGACGCCGACCTTGCTGCGCTTGAAGTCGATCACACGGTAGTGGCGCTTGTGTCCGCCGCCCCGGAAGCGCGAGGTGATGCGCCCGTGGTGGTTACGACCGCCGCTCGACGACTTCTTCTCGACGAGCGCCTTCTCGGGGCGCTTCTTCGCGAGGTCCGAGAGATCGGCGACCTCGTAGAAACGGCGCGCCGCCGACGTGGGCTTGAACTTCTTGATGGCCATGGGATCAGGCTCCCTCGAAGAAGTCGATCGAATCGTCAGCCCCGAGGGTGACCATCGCCTTCTTCCAGTTGCGGGTCTTGAGCCGGCGGCGGCCGATGCGCTTCGGCTTGCCGCGGACGATGAGCGTGTTCACGTCGACGACGCTCACGGAGAAGAGCTCTTCCACGGCGCGCTTGACGTCGTGCTTGTTGGCTCGGAGGTCGACCTCGAAGAGGTACTGGTTCTGCTCGTCGCGGAGGCGGCTGCCCTTCTCCGTGAGGATGAGCGGACGCTTGATGACGTCGGTGGTCTGCATGTCCGGATTCCGTTCAGGCCTTGCAGCGCGCCTCGAGGGCGGCCACGGCGGACTTGGTGAGAACGAGGTGCTCGTGCCGGAGGAGGTCGTAGAGGTTGACACCCTCGGGCGGCAGGAAGCAGTGGCTCGGGAGGTTGCGCGCCGAGAGGCGGAGCATCTCGTTGTCCTTCGCGTCGACGATGATCGCGCTCTTGTCGACGTTCAGCGTCTGGAGGACCTGGGCGAGCTTCTTGGTCTTGATCTCGGGAAGCGTGAAGTCGTCGACGATGACGAGGCGGCCTTCCTTGACCTTGAGCGAGAGCGCGCTCTTCAGTGCGCCGAGGCGCATCTTGCGGGGCGGGCGGTAGGAGTAGTCGCGGGGCTTCGGACCGTGCGGGACGCCGCCGCCGACGAACTGCGTCGCGCGGATGGCGCCGTGACGGGCGCGGCCGGTGCCCTTCTGCTTGTAGAGCTTGCGGGTCGAGCCAGCGACCTCGCTGCGGCTCTTCGTCGCGTGCGTGCCGGCGCGCTTCGAAGCGAGCTGCGCCTTGAGCACGTCGTAGAGGAGACCCTCGTTGACGTCGGCGCCGAAGACGTCGTCCGAGAGATCGATCTCTCCGACGCTGTCGCGGTTCAGGTTGTAGACGGTTGCCTTGGGCATGGTGTGCCTATCCGTTCGTGGTTCGACGGACCGTTCAGGTCGTCTTGATCTCGACGTCGACGCCGGCCGACAGATCGAGCTTGGAGAGCGACTCGATCGTCTCCTGGGTGGGCTCGAGGATGTCGAGGAGACGCTTGTGCGTGCGGACCTCGAACTGCTCGCGCGACTTCTTGTCGATGTGCGGGCCGCGAAGGACCGTGTACTTGTTGATGCGCGTCGGGAGCGGGATGGGCCCCGCGACGCGAGCGCCGGTGCGCTTGGCGGTGTCCACGATCTCCGTCGCCGACTGGTCGAGGAGGCGGTGATCGTAGGCCTTGAGCTTGATGCGGATCTTCATGGTGGGCCTCAGCCGAGGATCTTGGAGACGACGCCGGCGCCGACGGTGCGGCCGCCCTCGCGGATGGCGAAGCGCTGCTTCTCTTCCATCGCGACCGGCGTGATGAGCTCGACGGAGATGCGGACGTTGTCGCCCGGCATGACCATCTTCACGTCCTCGGGGAGGGCGATCGTTCCGGTCACGTCCGTCGTGCGCATGTAGAACTGCGGGCGGTAGTTCGTGAAGAACGGCTTGTGACGGCCGCCCTCCTCCTTCGTGAGGACGTAGACCTCGCCCTCGAACTTCGTGTGCGTCTTCACCGAGCCGGGGGCCGCGAGGACCTGGCCGCGCTCGACGTCTTCCTTCGCGATGCCGCGGAGGAGGCAGCCGACGTTGTCGCCCGCGATGCCCTCGGGGAGGAGCTTGCGGAACATCTCGACGCCCGTGACGGTCGTCTTCTTCGGCGCCGTGAAGCCGAGGATCTCGACCTCGTCGCCGGGGTGGATCTTGCCACGCTCGATGCGGCCCGTGACGACCGTGCCGCGGCCCTTGATCGAGAACACGTCCTCGATCGCCATCAGGAACGGCTTGTCGATGTCGCGCTCGGGCGTCGGGATGTACGAGTCGACCGCTTCCATCAGCTTCTGGATCGACTTCACGCCCTCGGCATCACCCTGGAGCGCCTTGAGCGCGCTGCCCGGGCACACCGGCGCGTTGTCGCCGTCGTAGTCGTACTTGCTGAGGAGCTCGCGGACTTCCATCTCGACCAGCTCGAGGAGGTCCGGGTCGTCGACCATGTCGACCTTGTTGAGGAAGACGACGATGCGCGGCACGCCGACCTGGCGGCCGAGGAGCACGTGCTCCTTCGTCTGCGGCATCGGGCCGTCCACCGCGGAGACCACGAGGATCGCGCCGTCCATCTGCGCCGCGCCCGTGATCATGTTCTTCACGTAGTCGGCGTGACCGGGGCAGTCGACGTGCGCGTAGTGGCGGTTCGCCGTCTGGTATTCCACGTGCGAAGTCGCGATCGTCACCGTCTTCGTCGCGTCGCGGACCGTGCCGCCCTTCGCGATGTCGTGGTACGACTTCACTTCACCGCCGAACGTATCCGCCATCACCTTCGTGATCGCGGCCGTCGTCGTCGTCTTGCCATGGTCGATGTGACCGATGGTTCCGACGTTGATGTGCGGCTTGTTACGGACGAACTGTTC
>JALOQC010000101.1 GCA_025453555.1 Myxococcota bacterium
CGCCCACCGGCATGCCGAGAAAGTTGTCGACGTAGAAGGGCACCGGCCGATCGAAGACGACTCCCGCCGCACCCATCGACTCGGCCTCGTCGACCGAGAGCTCGACCGCGTACGTGTACGCGATCTGCCGCGGCATCGTGCCCGGCATCCGCGCGGGACCTCGCGCGCCGAGCGTGTACTCGGTCGCCCGCACGGAGAGCGTCGAGAGTGGGACCCGCGTGCCGTCGGGTAGCTCGGCCGATGCCGACAGACCTTCGGGAAAGAGCAGCGTCGCCTGCCGCGCGCCGTCGCCGTCGTCGACCCGCGAACCCCGCGCGATCGTGACCTCGCCGGCGCGCACGGTGGTGACGACCGGATCGAGCGGCACGAGCACGACCTCCGGCGCCGCCACGTGCTCGTTCGGCCGTGTGGGTCGAAGCAGTCGCTGACTCTCGAGGAAGCCCTCCTTCCGGTAGCGAACCACCAGCCGGCTCGCGGCGTGAACCACGAGGTCGAAGCGACCGTCCGCGCGCGTCTCCGTCCACCCGAAGGGCGACGCGTCTTCCGACAAGAGCTCGACCCGAACCCCCGAGAGAGGTGCGTCGGAATCGTCTTTGACGTAACCGAAGACACGAATGACTCGCGCTGGATCGAGCGCGTCGAGATCCACGTCACGTTGCCGCGCACCGTCGCCGTCGACCAGGTGCCGTACGCGATCGAAGAACGACGAGAAGCCTCCCTCCGGCGCGTCGGGGATCGACCCGTCGGGCCGGTCGGGCTTCTTCCCTCCACACGCGAGGGCGAGGCTCAGTGCGACGAGACAGAGCGCGCGCATGGGAGGAAGCGTACGAGGCGAGGGAGAAGCTGGTGATGCCGGTTTTGGACCGGTGGCCAGGCGATGGCCCTCGGCGGGCCCGCGTTCAATTGAAGGGGAATCGTTCGAGGCGAAGCGGACGCAAGTCCGCGAAGCTGAACGATTCCGTGAAACTGTCGGGCCGCACGTGAGCGCGGAGCCGCTGAGTTCGATGGTTCGGTCGCCTGACAGCGACGCTCACGTGACGTCGGGTCGCTCGGCCTGTCGGCCGGCTCTAAAACTTCAACTCGATGGTTCGGTCGCCTGACGGCGACGCTCACGTGACGTCAGGTCGCTCGGCCTGTCGGCCGGCTCCAAAAACGTCAATACACGATGGTCTTCCGGTCCCAGTCCGCGTGCGTGCCGACCGGATCCTCGAGCTCGACGTCTTCGACGGCTGCGGTGAGTTGGCTGAGCGGACCGGGTGGCGCGCCGACACGGCGGACAAGAGCGCGACTCCATCGAGCCGCAGCATCACCGAGCTCTCGGGATCGAGCGGGGCTCGATCGAGGTCGACGTCGCCGAACGTCGTCCGCTCGTGAGGCACCTCGCGCCCGCGTCGACCGAGCGTGCGCTGTGCGGCGCGAACGAGCGAGACCACGAAGAGCCCGCGCGGGTTGTTGTCGGTCTCGATGACGTGCTGCAGCCGCGTGGCGAGGAAGTCGTGCACGAGATCGTCGAGCTGCTCCTCGGTGAGCTTGCGGCTCATCGAGCGCAACGCGCGGCGACCGTCCTCGACCGCGAGCTGGTAGAGAGCGCGCTCGTACCGCGCGCGTTCTCGCCCGCGCGGCGTCTCGCGAAGCGCGGCACACACCCTCTGCCACTCGGCTCTCCGAGACATCGCGCCGACCGTGCAGAACGCGTTCGAGGTCCGTCGCGCCATGCACGACGCTGCGGCCGGAGCGTGCACGAGTGGCTCGTCGGTCGACGCTCGAGCGCGGCATTCGAACGCAACGGACGGAAGCGAAAAGCCCGGTCGGCGCGAGGCCTGACCGGGCTGAATCGTTCATCTATTCGGAGCGGGAAAAGGGATTCGAACCCTCGACTTCAACCTTGGCAAGGTTGCACTCTACCACTGAGTTATTCCCGCAGGAACCGCCGAAACGGACCGAGTAGATAGGCCGTGGCTTCGGAGCTGTCAAGGAAATCTTGCGCGTGACGACGACGCGTCGAAGCGGACGAGCCGTGGCTGGTCCAGCCCCACGCGGACGAGCCGTGGTGCGGTGGTCCAGCGCCACGCCGACGCGCGATGTCGTCGTCGGCGTGTCGTCGTCTGCGAGCGTCGGCGCGCTGCACACGACGAGCTGCGACGACGAACTGTGTGCGCGCGTCGACGCGAGGACCGAAAAGCTGCTAGCCCGCCTGCATGCTCCGCGGGTCCTTCGTGTCGTTGGTGTCGCTCGTGTCCTGCTTCCTCGGGTCGGCCTGCGGGCCCGCGCCTTCGTTGATGGACTACCACCGGACCGCGCTCGACGAGATCGCTCCGGAGGCGATGGGGTGCTCGGCCTACGAGGTGGAGGACTCGACGACGGAGGATTTGGTCGAGGTCGGTGGGGATCAGGAGACGCGGCGCTACGTCGTGCGTGGCTGCGGTCGCGAGGAGGCGTTCCTCTGTTACACGCTGCGCCGAACGGACGCCGCGGAGGCGCCGACGTGTCGACCCCTCCGGCGCGGCCAAGCGGGCGCTGCGACCGGCGGTGTGCACGTGGGGCCGTTCCGGGTCGCGGACTGAGCCATGAGACCGGCAGTCTCGTGAGCTCTCGGGCGGGCTCTGACGACGATGCATCTCGACGATGAGGCGCTCACGGCCACGAGCGAGAGCCCGTTCGTGAGGCCACACGCCCGCCGCGACGGTTGACTGGTCGCCCTCAACGACCGTCGGCGGCGCGTTCGAGCTCTTGCACCGTCGCTTCGCAGTCGAAGCGCGTGGTCTCGGTGAGCGTACGGAGCGCGTCCTCTGCGCAGCCGATCGGATCGCGCCAGAGCTCGCTGCGATCGAAGCGCACCACGAGGTAGCCCTCTTGTTGGAGCTCGATGTCACGGTATCGCTCGTCGCGTTGCGCGCGGCGTCCGATGGTCCGATCGCTCAGCAGGATCGCCATCGAACGTTCGACCACGACCTCGCGCACGTCGTCCTCACCGAGGCGCGCGAACGCGCTGACGTGCAGCCAGAGGCGGAAGTCGACCACGGTGCGTCCGACCTCGACCATCGGCTCGAGCACGAGATCCGGATCGAGGTGCTCGCGGCCCGGCACGAACGCGAGGTCGCGCGGGAACCACGGCTTGTCGTTGCCGCTGCGCACGCAGAAGGCGCCGACGTCACTCACGCGCGCGCACGCGACCACGAGCGCCGGGAAGAGCGTGCGGTGTGCGTCGCTCGGGAGACCACGCATCGCGTGGTTCATCTGATTGGCCTCGGCCGACGCGTGGAGCGTGACGAGATCCCACGCGGCGTCGACCGCGCGCGGATCGACGGGCTCTTCGCCTTCGCGGGCCCAGCGCCAGTCTTCGAGGGCGGGGCTCGGTCGGTGCTCGAGCGAGGCGGCGAAGCGCTCGCTCCAGCTCTGCGGTCGACGCTTCACGTCGGCTCCTCGCTCGTGGTGGTCGTCGTGGGTGTGGGCGACGACGTGGGCTCACGCAGCTCGCGCAACAAGAGGCGCAGCGAGGGGTAGCCGAGCAGGAGCGTCTGCAAGCCCCAACCGCCCGCGGTCGGAAGCGACGCGCCACGTGCTCGCGCGAAGGCGAACAAACCCTCGCCGACGTGCAGCGCGATCGCCATCGCGGCGATGCCTTGCACGATCACGCGCGGGAAGAGCGGGATCACCGAGGTGAACGCGTCGTAGGCGCCCTGCGAGAACGCGAGCGCGAAGGTGAGGGCGAGCCCGGGGAGGATCGCGAGCCACCACGCCCAGTGCGGTCGAATCACACGCGGCATCGAGTCGGCCAAGCGTCGCACCCAACCGCGGCAGCGCGCCATCCCCGCGGCGTGTCCGAAGCGCGGTTTCCAGCCGAGGTCGCGCTCGGCCGCTTCGATCGAGAACCAATGATCGGTGACGAGCTTGTAGAGCTCCATGCGCGTGAGGAACGGATGCACGCCGAGGAACGAGAGCCACTCCGCGAGCTCCGCGCCGAGACGCACGGGCCACACCGGCATGTAGGCCTTCGGAGGTTTCTTCCCGAGCTCGATCGCGGTCGGCCCGAAGAAGTCGAAGTAGCTCATCGGCTCGCCGTCGCTGAGGAAGTACGCGCGGCCGTTCGCTTTGCCTTCGGGGCCGAGCGCGAGCGCGGCGCGGACGTGGGCGTCGACGAGATCGTCGATGAAGACGTTGTCGGCCTTGGTGCGACCGCCGCCGATTCGAACGACGAAGAGGCCGCGTTGGATCTCCCGAACCGCGCGAGGAAAATGCGTGGGCTCGTCGGGGCCGTAGATGCCGCCGGGGCGGAGCGCGCAGGTGTGGAAGCCGTCGGCGTTCGCGGCGAGGACGAGCTTCTCGGCTTCGGCTTTGGTGATCGTGTAGAGGTCGAGGGGACCGAGGGTCGCGTAGGGCACCGACTCGTCCGCGCCTCGGTACGGGCGATCGACGACGACGTTGACGGAGCTCGTGAGCACGAAGCGCGTCGCACCGGCGGCCCGCGCGCTCTCCATCACGCGGCGCGCGCCGCCGACGTTCACGTCGTGCACGAACGCCCGCTCTTTCGCCGGCGCGTGGGTGCGGGTGTCGATGATCGCCGCGCAGTGGAAGACGGTGTCGATGCCTTCGCAGGCCGCGCGCACTGCGTCGTCGTCGCGCACGTCGCCCTCGCGGACGTCGACTCCGTCGGGCAGCGTCGCGCCGTAGCGTCGATCGAAGGCGCGGACCTGCAGGCCCGCGTCGTGGAGGGCGCGCACGAGGTTGCGTCCGAGGTAGCCGCCGGCTCCGGTGACGAGACAGCGGCCGAGGAGCGAGAGGTCCGGCATCGGCTGGAACGCGTTGTAGCAGGGAGTCGCGCGACGCGCGCCCCGGCGACTTCTTGCCCGAGTCGGCGGGGTCAGCCGCCGACTTGCGTGCAAGGCAGCATCGAGCCGTGCCTGCGCGCAAGGCGTGGAGCGCGCGGCTCCACTGCGCAGTGTGCTGGACGTCCGCCGGTGTCTCGGGGGAACCTTGGCGCGATGAACCTCGAGGACGTCGATCGCGAGCTGGACTCGCTCGGGCCCACGCCTGCGTCTCTTTCGATCGAGCGGCTCGGCGACCTCGCGGCGGTCGACGCGGTGCTCGCGTCGCTCGGTGAAGGAGCTCCGCTCGCTGCGCCGCCCGCGCGCTCGACGGTGTCGACACCGAGCTCGGCGAAACCCGTGGCTCCGCCGCAGCCGTCGGCGGTCGCGCAGCCAGTCGCAACGCCTCTCGCGAAGCCGCCGTCGGCGCCGCGCCCACCCGCGCCGAAGTCGGCGATGCCGCCTCCGCCGCCGAAGTCGGTGATGCCGCGGGTGCCCGCACCCGAGCCGACCCGCCAAGTCGTGGCACCCGAGAAGTCGGCGGCTGACCCCGCCGACCCGGGCAAGAAGCCGAGCGCGATCGACTCGTCGACGCGTCAGGTCGTGGCGCCGAGCCCGTCGAGCCCCGGCTCGCTCTCGGCCGACGATCTCTTCGCCGATCTCGCGGACGACGACGCGCCGAGCGCAGCCAGCGAGCGTCCCGTCGAGCCCGCGGCCGAGACCGCGGCCGAGACCACGGCCGAGACCACGAACGAGACCTCGAGCCCGCTCGCCGAGCTCTTCTCGGATCTCGACGAGGAAGTCGCGGAGGTCGGCAGCCTCTTCGAAGAGGAGCCGCCGTCGGAAGAGCGGCTCTCGCTCGAGCTCGGGGACTTCGACGACCTCGTGGCGGAGACGGGGACGACCTCGGCCCTGCCGAGCGCACCGTCGACGGCCCCTTCGATCCCGGCCCAGCCGGTCGCGCCGAGCACGCCGCCGGTCGCATCGAGCACGCCGTCGACCGCGCCCCGCGCGCCTTCGGTCGCTCCCGCGACCGCGGCGAGTCCGGACGACTTCGACGACTTCGACGAGCCGGTCGCGGATTCGACCTCGCTCTTCTCCGCCGCGGACGTGGCGGCGATTCGGCGCGCTTCGTCCGTGCCCGCACCGATGGCGGCTGCACGTCCGGCCACGCCGTCCACGAGCTCGCCGCTCGACGAGCTCGTGTTGGAGGACGACTTCGAGCTGCTCATCGACGACGACGACGAATCGACCGAAGACGCCGTGGCTTCGGGCGACGCAGGCGAGGAGTCGGGCGACGACGCGGACCCGAGCGGCAAGAAGGGTTTCTTCAAGAAGCTCTTCGGTTGAGGTCTCTCTCGTCGGTCGCTCCCGTTCGACGTCACGTCGATCGCTGCGTTCGACGGAGCACCTCGCGAACAAACGAAGAACCCCGCTCCTCTCGGAGCGGGGCTCTGTTTCACCCGATTCGACGAGGGCTCGCGCGCTCAGAAGTAGAAGTGCGCGCCGAGCGTGCCGACCGCACCCACCGAGGTGTCGGACGTGTTGCCCGTCTCGGGGTCGTAGAACTCCGGCAGGTCGCCGATGTCCTCGCTCACGCGGGTGCGGATGAACGCGCGGATGTCGGTGCTGAGCGCGAAGCGGGGGGCGATGCGCCACTCGAGACCGAGGCCCATCTGGCCACCGAAGTACGCCATGTCGCGCTCCATGTCGCGGCCGTAGCCCTCGTGGAAGCCCTCGGTGTGGGCATACGAGACGTTGAAGCCACCGAGCACGTACGCCTGCACGCGGCTCGCGCGGGGGAGGAAGAACATCACGTCGAACGTGAAGGGGACCTCGCCGCGGGTCATGCCGTTGTAGTCGCGTCCGCCGTACGCGCCGACGCCGAGCTCGATGCCGAAGATGCGCGAGGGACGGAAGCGGAGGCCGAGGTGCACGCCACCCATGCGCACGTCCTCGCTGATCATGGTGGCCAGGCGCGCCGTCATACCGACCTTCCGATTCTGGAAGGGCGCGACGAGGCGGTAACGCGCGGGGTGCTGCTCGATGACGACCACCGTCTCTTGCGGCTGCTGCTGCGTGACGATGACCTGCTGCGGGGGCGGTGCGGGGGGCGCCGGCTGCACGACGATCACGCGACCGCGGGGCTGGGGCGGTGCGTGCGTGACGACCACCTGCGCGGGGGGCGGCGGGGCTTGCGTGACGACCACCGGCGGGGGCGGCGGGGGCGCCTGGGTGACGATGACGGCCGCGCGACGGCGGCGGCCGAACTGGACGGATCCGGAGACCTCGACCTCGGCGCAGACGACCGAATCGTCGGTGCATTGCGCTTCGGCCTGGGGAAGCGCGGGCACCGCGAAGGCGGCGGCGAGGGTGGCGGCAGCGAGTGCTCGTTTCATCGGGACTTCCTCGTGGCGGTCGGGTGAGCGCGGGTGCGCTGGCCAGACCCATTGAGCAAGACGAGTGCCAGCGGCGCGACCCCGTCGGAATCGTGGGGGATCATCGCAGATCCGCGCGGATCGTGCGTGGGGTCGTGAAACGAGTCGTGAACGGATCGCGCGGGCCGGCCCGATCCAGGGGGGGATCCGTGAAAGCGGGTTCACGGGCCCTCGGAACGTGACCGCGTCGAACCGCGGGAGTGGTGGGCAAGGTGCGCGCGATTCGCATCTCGAGGCCGGGCTCGAAGGCGTCGGAGCTTGCCTCGGTCCATGCTCGTGCGCGCCGCGGCGGCGGCCGAGCGACGATCGTCTCGAACCCCTCTCTCCCTCGAACCTCGATTGACGTCCTCGGAGGCGGCCGCTACGCCGAGCGACCCGACGTCACGTGAGCGTCGCCCTCGGGCGACCGAACCATCGAACCGACGATGCCTCGAAGAACCGCCCTCCTCCTGCACAGCAGCGGCATGTCCTCGCGCCAGTGGCGTCCGCTCGCGACGGCCCTCGCCTCCACCCACGAGGTGCTGGCGCCCGATTTCGTGGGCAGCGGCGCGCGACCGCCGTGGCCGGAGGACCGACCGTTCCACTTCACGACCGACGTGGACGAGATCGAGGCGCTGGTGCGCGAGCGCGGCCCGGTGGATCTGGTCGGCCACTCGTACGGCGGGCTGATCGCGCTGCAGGTCGCGCGACGTGTGCCCGAGCTCGTGCGCACGCTGAGCCTCTACGACCCGGTGGCGTTCGGGGTGCTCTACGGCCCGGTCGACGAGTCGCTCGCCGAAGACGCGGCGCGTGGTCGTCGCGACCTCGCGCGGGCGGAGACGAACGACGTCTTCTACGACGACGAGCGCGGTGGGCGCGAGCCGTGGTTCGAGGTCTTCGTCGACTATTGGAACGGCGCCGGCGCGTGGGAGGCGCTGCCCGAGCCGGCGCGCGAGGCGTTTCTGCGGGTGGGCCGCAAGGTCTACGGCGAGGTCACGAGCCTCACGCGCGATCGGACGCCGGTGAGCGCGTACGAGATCGCGGCGCCGACGCTCTTGTTGCGGGGCGAGCAGAGCCCGGTCGCGGCGCGCGCGGTCGCACGGATCTTCGCGCACGCGCTGCCCAACGCGGATCTCGTCGACGCGCACGGCGCGGGCCACATGGGCCCGATCACGCACGCCGCCGAGGTCAACGCGCTGGTGGCGATGAACGCGATGCGCTGAGCGTGTGGTGGCGCGAACCGCGATGGAGCGGGGCGCCGACCGTCGAGAAATGCGGTTGGATGCGGCGTCCGAACGAGCAGGAACCGCTGTTGTTTCGGGGCCGAGCTCGTCAACGCGCGCATCGCGGAGAAGATGCGGTCAGCTCGGCAGGCTCGTCGCGAAGGCGCGCGTGGCGGCGAAGGCGAGCGGTCAGCTCGGCAGGCGCAACGGGAGGTCGAGCTGCGGAAAGACGGTCTCGACGTCGAGGAAGTGCGTCATCGAGCGAACGCGCTCGTCGTCCACGTCGAGCACGATCAGCGACCAGGCGGCGTGTCCGCCGTCCTCGGCCGGCTTGTACTGACCGAACGCGATCGACCCCGAGGCTTCGGTGGGCACGAGACGCGAGCCGCGGCAGCCGATGCCGCGACCGAGGAACCATCCACGCACGGCGGCGGGGCCTTCGAGCCAGAGGGTGTAGGGCGGCATCGAGAGGGTGGAGTCCTCGCGGAGCAGCGCGACGAGCGCGTCGACGTCGTAGCGGTGGAACGCGTCGACGTACCGGTCCACGAGCGCGCGCTGCGCTTCGGTCGGCGGTCGCGCGGTCGTGTCGATCGGATGGCGCGCGGCCAGCGTCTCGCGTGCGCGCTGCAATGCGCTGTTCACCGACGCGGTCGAGGTCTCGAGGGTCTCCGCGATCTCCTGCGCGGAGAAGTCGAGCACGTCCTTGAGAAGGAGCACCGCGCGTTGCCGCGGCGGCAGGTGCTGGAGCGCGGCCACGAACGCGAGGCGCAGGCTCTGGCGTAGGGCCATCGCGTGCGCGGGATCGGCGTCGTCCGGGATCGCGCGCGCGTCGGGCACCGGCTCGAGCCAATGCGTGCGCGGACGCTCCACGAGCTCGTCGTCGATGGTGCCTGCGTCGCCCATGCGGATGGGCAGCTCGCGGCGCGCGCGACCGCGCAGGCGATCGATGCAGACGTTGGTCGCGATGCGGTGCAGCCACGTGCGCACCTCGCTGCGGCCGGCGAACTCGTGCTGGCTCTTCCACGCGCGCAGCAGGGTGTCTTGCACGGCGTCCTCGGCCTCCACGCTCGAGCCGAGCATGCGGTAGCAGAGGCCGAAGAGCGCGCGACGGTGAGGTTCGAGCTCCGCGCTCACGACGCGGCTCCACAGGCGGCGGTGTCCATCCAGAGCACCTCCCATTGGTGGCCGTCGAGATCGAAGAAGCTTCGTGCGTACATGAAGCCGTGGTCCATGGGTGCGCGGGCTTCGGTCGCGCCGGCGGCGAGCGCGGCGTCGAAGAGCGTGTCGACCGCGGCGCGCGACTCTGCGTCGAAGGCGAAGAGGCCCTGCACGTCGCGGGTGGTGTCGCAGAGCGTGCGGGGCGTGAAGGTCTGGAAGAAGGGGCGTTGGAGCAACATCACGTAGGCCTGTCGGCTCACGATCATGCACGCGCCTTGGTCGTTCGAGAACCGGGGGTCGAAGGTGAAGCCGAGCGCGGCGAAGAAGCGCATCGCCGCGCCGAGGTCGTGGACGGGGAGGTTGAGGTAGAGCTCGCGTGATCGGGTCATGCCGCTTCGACGTGCGAGGCGCGCGGTTCTCATCGGTTCGAACAGGTGGGACCCGCACGCGTCGTCCCTCGAGGTCACGAACGGTCGTCGTCGGCGCATCGTGGTCGTACGTCCACCACGACGCCCGGGATCGGAGCAGGAATCCGTGTCTCAGGCTTCGGTCAGCGCGGGCAGGGTCGCGAGCAGGTGATCGATCACGGCCGCGATGCGGGGCTGCTTTCGGATCGCGCGGCGTGTGACGAGGAAGACCTCGAGGGGCGGGCACGCGGGAGGCTCGTCGAGCGCGACGAGCTCGCGGTGGGTACGGAGCACCGCGCGGGGGACGAGCCCGACGCCGAGCCCCGCGCGAACGCCGGCGAGGAGGACTTCGTAGCTGGTGAAGACGAGGCGCGGCGGGCCTCCGTGCGTGCGGAGCCACGACGCCTCCGGCGTGTCGATGCCGGGGAGCTCGACCACGATCCACGGGAGCTCGCTCGTGGGCACTCCGCGGAGCGAGCGGGCGAGGGTGCGATGCGCGAGCACCGCGGTGCGCACGGTCGCGACGCGTTGGATCACGAGGTCGCCGCGGCCCCCGCGAAAGAAGCGCAGCGCGATGTCCGCTTCGCGCGCCGCGAGGTCGACCGCGCGCTCGCTCGTGGCGAGCTCGATCGTGAGCTCCGGGTGCGCCTTCGCGAGGGCGGGCAAGACCGCCGGCACGAGGGCGTGGATCGCGAGGCCCTCGCTGGTCGCGATGCGCACGCGCCCGCGCACGGCCGGTTCGTCGCCTGCGGCTACGTCGGCGAAGCGGTGCATCTCGTCGTCGACGCGCTCCGCCGCTTCGCGCAGACGCTCCGCGCGCTCGGTGGGTCGTGGGCCCCGCGGGGTCCGCTCGAAGAGGGGCGCGCCGAGGTGAGCCTCGAGCGCCGCGATGCGGCGGCTGACGGTCGACTGCTCGGTGCCGAGTGCCCGCGCGGCGAGGGTGAAGCTGCCGGCCCGAAGCACCGTGAGCAGCACGCGCACGTCGTCCCACCGGAGCGTGTCGAGGGAGGGCTCGGTGGGACGCACGCGGTCGCGCGGGCGCGTCGCCGCTTCGGGCTTCGGCTGGGTGGTGCCCGGCGAGATGGCGCTGGGTTTGGCGCTGGGTTTGGCGGGGCGGGGCTTGGCGGGGCGGGGCTTGGCGGCGCTGGGCCTGGCGGAGCGGGGCTTGGCGGAGGGCTTGGCGGAGCGGGGCTTGGCGGAGCTGGGCTTCGTGGAGCTGGGCTGGGTGGTGCTCGACTTGGCGCCCTTCGCACGGTCGTCCTTGGGAGGGCGGGTCTCGGAGAGGCGCTCGTTGGCCATGCAACGGCGCATGACACGGATGCGTTCATGCGGCTACCGATGCGAAACGGCATGACCCACCTTCGTCGACATGACCCACGCCACGCTCCTCCTCGGTCACGCCGACGACCGCAGCTTCAACACCGCGCTCGCGCGCGCCTACGCCGACGGGCTCGTCGAGCGCGGGGTGTACGTGGACACGTTCACGCTCGCCACGCTCGAGTTCGATCCAGTCGTGCGGGTCGGCCACGAGTACGACCAGCCGCTCGAGCCCGACCTCCTGCGCGTGAAGGACTCCATCGATCGCGCGCGGCACCTCGTGCTCGCGTTCCCGACCTATTGGGCGTCGCCGCCCGCGATCGTGCGTGCGCTCGTCGACCGGCTCTTCTTGCCCGGCTGGGCGTTCCGCTACGAAGGCTCCGCGCTGCCGACCGGTCTGCTCCGTGGGCGCTCCGCGCGCGTGATCGCTACGATGGACAGCCCCTCCTGGTGGTACGCGCTCGCGCATCGACGCTCGCTGCAAGCCACGGTGGGTACCGCGACGCTCTCGTTCTGCGGCATCCGACCGACGCGCTTCACGACCGTGCATCGTGTCCGTGAGCTCGACGCCGCGTCGCGCGAGCGCCGTCGCGAGGCGTTGCGTGAGCTCGGTCGGAGGGACGCCCGCGCGTTGGTCCCGCCGACGCTCGCGCCCGACGCCTCGCGCGCGGGGTGAGCGCGCGCGGGTGAGCGCGTGTGATCGTTCGTGATCGCGCGCGGGGTGAGCGCTCGGTGATCGCGCGCGGCTGGTCGCGCGACTGGCGTGCCGTCGCGATTGTCGTCCAGCCGCCACGGCGCGCTGCTACGATGCCGCTCCGTGACGGGTCGACGGGCTGAGGCGTTCGTGTGTGAGGTCGGCGAGGACGGCCTCGCGCATCCGCTCCTCGCGGGGGAGCCGATCGCGCTGCGGGCCGAGACCGCTGCGTCGATCGGCAGCGTGCTGCTCGTACGCGACGGCGTGATCGAGCGTGTGCTCGCACCACCGAGCTCGGCGCTCGCGCGCATGCATCGGCTCGCGGCACAGCACGGGGTGAGCGTCGCGTTTCCGCCCGCCGTGGAGGCCGAGGTCGAGGCCTGGGAGGCCGCGCCCGATCTCGACGATCCCGCGCTCGTGGATCTCGAGTCGCTCGCCTTCGTCACGATCGACGGCGAGGGTTCGCGAGATCTCGATCAGGCGCTCTTCGTCAGCCGCGAAGTCGACGGACACCGCGTGCTCTACGCGCTCGCGGATGCCGCCCACTACGTGCCGCCCGGCAGCGCGCTCTTCGAAGAGGCGCTCGCGCGCGGCGCGTCCTACTACCTGCCGGGCCTCTCGGTTGCGATGTTGCCGCGGGCGCTCTCGGAGGGGCTCGTCAGCCTCAACCCGGACGTGCGGCGGCGCGCGGTGCTCTTCGATCTGCGCCTCGACGAGCGCGGCATCTGCGTGCACGCGGAGGTCTACCGCGTCCGCATCCGGAGCCGCGCGAAGCTCGACTGGAAGCGCGTGCAGTCGCTCTACGACGGAGGCCCTGGGATCGAGCCCGAGATCGACGCGAGCCTCGAGGCGCTGCGTGAGGTCGGCGAGCGACGCGTGAAGCTCGCGGAGGAGCGCGGCGTGCTGCGGTACCGGCGCACCGAGCTCGACCTCACTCTCGATGGCGTCGGCTTCTCGGTGAACGAGTCGCCGCGGCTCGCGGTCGAGCGCTACAACGAGCAGCTCTCGCTGCTGACGAACGTCGAGGGCGCGAAGCTGCTGCGCGACGCGGGCATGCTCCACGTCGAAGGCATCTACCGTGTGCATCCGGCGCCGGATCCGAATCGCTACGAGACCTTCGCGGCGATGCTCACCTCGCTCGCGAGCGCGCACGAGCTCGACCCCGCGCAGTGGACGTGGCGCCCGGGCGGCGACGAGACGCTCGCGGCGTTCCTCGATCGTCTGCCGAGCGAAGGCCCGGAGGGACGGCTCGCGCGCGCGATCCACCGGCAGGCGGTGCTCTTGAACGTGCGCTCGATCTTCACGACCGAGCCCGATCGACACTTCGGCGTCGGCGCGGAGGTCTATGCGCGCTTCAGCTCGCCGATGCGCGAGATCGTCGGCGTGTTCCTGCATCGCGAGCTCCTCGAGCGGCTGAAGCGCGAAGGCGCCCGCGACGACGGACTTCGCCAAGCGGTGGTCGGCGCGGCCAACCGCGCGAAGGAGCGACAGCGCGCGCTCGACGACGAGAGCCTGCGCCTCGCGATCGACGCGCTGGTGGCGAGCGCCCCCGAGGAGGGCTTCGGTGGGACCGTGATGGGTTTCACGAACGCGAAGGTGCACGTCGTGCTCGACGCACCACCGGTCGACGTGAAGGTCTACACGGTGCATCTGCGTCGTCAGCTCAACGCGCCGCTCTTCCTCGATCACGAGGGGACGACGCTGCGCACGGAGCCGGGCGGCGAGGTGGTCTGCCGCTTGGGCGACGCGGTGCGCGTGCGCATGACGGGGCGCGACGCGAAGCGCGATCGGTGGATCTTCGAGCTGGAGCGGCGATGAAGTACGCGTGGTGGTGTGTGGTCCTCGTCGCGTGCGCTTCGGGCGGGCCTTCCGGGCGTGGCGACGGAGGTGGTGGGCGCGACGACGCCGGCGCGGACGCGGGAGTGCGGACGGACGGCTCGACGGACGCGCCGAGCACGGGCGATTGCGCGAGCGCACGCGACGGCACGCCGTGCAACGCGGACGACGACGGCTGCACGATGGATCTCTGCCGCGCGGGGGCATGCGTGGTGGAGAGCGAAGCCGACTGCGACGACGGCGCGAGCTGCACGATCGACACCTGCCGCTCCACGGGCTCGATGACGTTCATGTGCGACCGCGAGGTCACGGGCGGGTGTTTCCTCGACGGGGAGTGCGTGGCGTCGGGCACGGTGAACCCCGCCGCGACCTGCCAGAGCTGCGATCCGGCGATGCCGACGACGTGGAGCGAGAGCACGGGGAGCTGCGACGACGGCGACGCCTGCACGGAAGATGACGCCTGCACCGACGGCAACTGTGTGGGCACCCCGATCGTCGACGACTACGAGGGCAACGAGACGCGCGCGACCGCGCATTCGCTCGGCAGCGTGAGCGATGGCGCGGACTATCCGCGCGGCACCGTGCTCGGCACGCTCTTCCCCACCGGAGACGTCGACTGGTACCGCTTTCGTGACAACGACGAGCTCTTCGGGTCGATCTTCCCGCGCGCGGAGATCGTGGACATCCCGAGCGGACTCAACTTCGATCTCTGTGTCTTCGTCAGTTGCGTCGATGGCAGCTCGGTGAGCGTCACCTGCCGCGCGGGAGCGGCAGCCAGCGTGGACGGTCTACCCGGTTGTTGCAGCCGAAGCGCGAGCAACAGCAGCGAGAACGTGCGCATCGACAACGACTGCAGTGGCGGGAGCGACGACTCGGTCGACGTGTTCGTGCGAGTCGAGAACGTGGGACCGGAGGCGACCTGCGCGCAGAGCTACCGGCTGCGCTGGGGGGACGATTGAGCCGCGCGCGGGTCGGTGACCCGTGGTGCCACCCTCGGCACGCAGTGCCGCGTGGGCTACGCGGCGCCGGGTGATCACGCTGCGCATCCCATGTACGTCTGATGTACATCAGATGTACATCGATCAGCGCTCGACGATCTTGGGGTGACCCAAACGCAGTCTTTTTCGACGAAAGCGGCGCCAAAACCAAGCAGTCTCGGCTGGCACGCCTGATGCGATGCACACGAAGCGGAGACTCCTTTGGACGACGCCATCCTCGCGTTCTTGGTTTGCGTGCTGCCGCTCGGCATGGTCGGTGGGCTCGTGGTCTGGCTGGTGCGCGCGAGCCGCAAGGGAGGCTCGCAGCAGGTGCTGGAGCTCGAAGCGGAGCTGCATCGGCTGCGTGCTCAGAACCAGGAGCTCGTGCAGCGAATCCAACACTTGGAAGTCGGGCTGACGCGGGTCTACGTCCACGAGCTGCCTGCATTGAGCGCGCGTCTGCAGGGCGTGGAAGCGGCACCGAGGAGCCTCGCCGAGGCGGAGACTTCGGCGACGGACGTCATGCCGTCGGGGATCGAATCTCGGGTGATTGCAGGGTCTGCGGGCGCGGTGATCGCGGCGTCGACGATGGGGCCGTCGACGATGGGACCGTCGACGATGGGACCGTCGACGATGGGACCGTCGACGGTTGGACCGGGGGCTGGCGTGGAGGCCGTGCCCGGCGCGATCGAAGGGGGTGCGGTCTCGGGCGCCGTCGAGCCGCCTTCGGTCGAGCCGGTGGAGTCGGGGGAGATGGAGTCGGGCGCGATCGAGTCGGGGGTGGTTGGTGCGGCCCTGCCGCTCGAGCTCGCGAGCGCCTCCGCCGCGGGGACGTCGGTCGACGCGGTGGTGGCATCGTCGGCGTCGACGATGGCTTCGGCGTCGTCGGCGGCGTCTGCGACCGCCGCTCCGAGCGCATCGTCGCCTGTGTCGGCCCCACCAGCGGGTGCTCCGCCAAACGCCTCGGCTCCGACCCCGCCGCGTCCTCCGAGCGGAGGTGGGCCTTCGAGCGGAGGTGGCCTCGAGCAATGGATCGGCGTCCGCGGCGCCGCGGCGCTCGGAGCGATCGTGCTCGTCATCGCGGGCCTCTACTTCTTCCAGTACTCGATCGAGCACGGCCTGATCTCGCCTGCGTTGCGGCTCGCGCTCGGCGTCGGAGTCGGTCTCACGTGTGTCGCCGCGTCCGAGCTCCGCCTCCGGCATCGTCATCCCACGCTCGCGCAGTGGCTCACCGGCGCCGGCATCGCGATCCTCTACGTCGCGTTCTGGGCCGGTCGCGCGCTGTACGAGCTCTATCCGTCGTGGGCCGCCTCCGTCGCGATGATCGCCACCACCGGCGCCTGCATCACGCTCGCGTCCGCGCGCCGCAGCGTCGTCGTCGCCGCGCTCGGGCTCTTCGGGGGCTTCGTCACGCCGCTCGCGCTCTCGACCGGCCAAGACCGCCCGATCGCGCTCTTCGGTTATCTGCTGGTGCTCGACGGCGCGATGCTCTGGCTCGCCTACCGACGCCGCTGGGCGTGGCTCGCGCTCGCGTCGCTCGTCGGGACCGCGCTCTACCAAGTCGGCTGGATCCTCGCTCGTCTGGACGAGCCGCGCGTGCTGCTCGGCGCGGGCATCCTCGGGCTCTTCGCGCTGGTGTTCGCCGCGCTCCCGCGTCGCGCGAGCGTCGAGGGCGTCGAAGGCGAGGGCGCTCGTGAAGATCGACTCTGGGCGGCGACCCGCGCCGGTGGCGTGCTCGTTCCGCTGCTCCTCGCGAACCACCTCTCGCACCGAGGCGATCTCGCCGCGCACTTCGCGGTCACCGCGCCGCTCTTGCTCGCGCTCGCCGCAGGCTCCGCGTGGGTCGGTGCGCGCCACGGAACGTCGACGTTGCCGCTGATCGCCGCGATCGCGTGTGTGGGCTCGCTCTTCGGCGCCACGCTCGTCGACGCGACGCAGGTTTGGCAGCTCGTCGCGCTCTTGCTCGGGCTCGCGCTCGTCTTCCACGTCGCCACCGAGTTCGCGAGCCCCGTGGTTCGTGCACCCGACGCGACGGGGCACGCGGGGGGAGGCGCAGCGTACTTCGCCGCGCTCACGCTCGTGCTCGGCGGGTTGGTGCTCGTGAGCGCGCGTGGCTTCGAGGTGTCGGTCGGTGGACCGTGGCCGTGGGCGCTCGCGCTCGTCGTGCTCGCCGCGCTCGGACTGCGGCAGGCGCGCTTCTGGCCGGAGACTGGTGCCGTCGTGGGTGGCCTCGTGGGGCTCGGGGCATCGCTCGTCGTCGTGCTTCGGCCCGGGATCTCGACGCCGGCCGTCGATGGGCCGCGCGTGGTCGGACTGCTCGGGCTCGCGCTCGTGCTCGCGGCCCTTCCGAACGCGCTCGTGCTCTTTCCTCGCGCAAGGAGCGCGCACCGGCGCTTCGCGGACTTCGGAGCGTTCGTCGGGATCGTGTGCGTGGCGTTCCTGCTGCCGGGCCATCCGCGGCTCGAGGCGCTACCCCCGCTCGCGTACTTCGGCGGGTCGACGCTCGCGTGTGGGATCGCGGCCCTCGCGGTGTGGCGGTTCCGGGTCTCGTTCGCGTTCGTCGTCGTGATCCTCGCGCACGCCTGGGCCACGTCGCTCTACGTCGTTCGGGCGCCGCTTCCCTTCGACGTGCTCGTGTGGCTCGGCGCGTCGTTGCCCGCGCTCCTCGGCGTCGCGATCGCGCTGGGCCCCACCACGACGTCCAGTGGCGAGCCGATCTTCGTGGACGATCGGTGGCGGTGGCGCGCGGCCGCGCTCGGCGCTCCCCTCGCGTTCCCGGCTGCCCGCGCCGTGCACCTCGACGTCTTCGGGCAAGACACCGTCGGCCTCGTCGCGATCCTTCTCGCCGCGATCGCAGCCCTCGTCCTCTACCTCGCGTACCGACGTGGTCCGCGCGACGCCGACGCGCGTCGCTCCGCGCTCGCGTGGGCCAGCGCGGCCACCTCGGGGCTCGTCACCGTCGCGATCCCGGTGCAGCTCGAGAACGAGTGGATCACGATCGGCTGGGCGCTCGAAGCGCTCGCGCTCGCGCTCGTCTGGCGCCGCCTCGATCACGCGGGGCTGAAGTACTTCGCGCTCGGGCTCGTGACGCTCGTGGGCGTGCGTCTGGTCGGCAACCCGTACGTGCTCGACTACTACCCGCGCGGCGAGTGGCGGATCCTCAACTGGCTCTCCTACACCTATCTCGTGCCGAGCCTCGCGCTCGTCGGTACCTGGAACGTGCTCCAGACGCTGGAGCGCGACCGCCTGCGCGGGTGGGAGAAGGCGGTGTTCGGCGAGCGCGCGTTCGTCGCGACCTTCTCCGCCGCCGCTGCGATCGCCGTGGTCTTCGTGTGGATCAACCTCACGATCTTCGACGTGTTCGCCGAAGGGCCCGCGCTCACGGTGCCCTTCGATCGCCTGCCCGCGCGCGACCTCTCGCTCTCGGTCGCGTGGGCCCTCTACGCGCTCGCGCTCCTCGGGCTCGGCATGCGGCGCCGCGTGCTCGCGCTGCGCATCACGAGCCTCGTCCTCGTGCTGGTCACGAGCGGCAAGGTCTTCCTCTACGACCTCGCGTACCTCCGCGATCTCTACCGCGTGGCGTCGCTCGTCGGCCTCGCGCTCTCCCTCATCGCGATCTCCTTCGTCTACCAGCGCTTCGTCTTCCGCGAGAAGGCGCGCGCCGAGGCCGAGTCATGAACCCGAATCGATGCACC
>JALOQC010000491.1 GCA_025453555.1 Myxococcota bacterium
GACGTCGTCGAGGCTCTTCGTGTCCTCGATCAGCGCGCGGTGCTTGGGCGACTTCTTGAAGCCGAGCGAGAGCACGTCGTCGGCCGAGTAGCCGCTCGCGTCCTCCGGATCGGAGTAGCCGTCGGCCTGCAGCGCGCCGCCGTCCGGGCTGCGGATCTCGACCTCGTAGCCGGCCTCGGTGAAGACCCAGTAGGGGTGCGTGAGCTCCGCCCACCAGAAGCCCACCGGCCACTTCGTGACGGTGGACACCGCGGGGTTTGCGGCGATCAGGAGGACTCGCTTCTTCGCGTTCTCGTTCGTGACGTTGGCGTTCGCGCTCATGGGAGGCTCCGCGCCGCGGGGTTGGGTGCGGCGACGGGGAGACTCTCGGTCGGACATCGAGTTGCGACAATCGAGATACATCGAAGTCGTCGTTTCGTTACATGCAACGTAGTCGACGCGCGTCGAAGACACCCCGCGCGGCGCCGGAGACCACGCGAGGGATGAGATTCTGGTCTCGTTCGTCGGATGCATCGATCGATCGAGACCCGACGTGCTCGACCAAGGAGTGCATCGTGTGCAGTCGAACTGATGTATCTTGCACGGTATGGAATCTGCGGATCTCGGCATGTTGGTCCACCTCGACGCGCTGCTGCAGGAGAGCAGCGTCAGCGGCGCAGCGAAGCGGGTGGGCCTCTCCACGCCGGCCATGAGCCACTCGCTCGCGCGGATTCGCGAGCGGCTCGGCGATCCGATCTTGGTGCGCGCGGGGCGCGGCATGCTGCTGACGCCGCGCGCGGAGTCGCTGAAGGCGCGCGTCCACACGCTGGTCGCGGAGGCGCGCCAGGCGCTGGAGCCGGAGCGTCCGTTCGAACCGGAGGAGCTCGACCGCACCTTCGTGGTCCACGCGAGCGACTACGTGCTCACCGTGCTCGGCGCGCGGATGGACGCGAGCCTGCGCACGGACTCCCCGAAGGCTTCGCTGCGCTTCGCGCCCAACACCGTGGACGACGCCGCCTCGCTCCGCGACGGCGGATCGGATCTCGCGATCGGCATCTACGGCGATCTCCCGCAAGAGATGCGCAGCCGCGTGCTGCTCACGGACCGTTTCGTCGCGGTGGTGCGGCGCGGGCATCCGGTGGTCGGCAAACGCCTCTCGCTCGAGCAGTACGTGCGGCTGCCCCACGTGCAGATCGCGCCGCGTGGGCTCCCGGGAGGGTACGTCGACGACGAGCTCCGAACGCGCGGTCACGTGCGGCACGTCGCGCGCGCGATCCCGTACTTCGTGACCGCGCTGCAGCTCACCGCGCAGACCGACTACGTGCTGACGGTGTCGGAGCGCATCGCGAAGCTGTACGCGGGCGCGCTCGGTCTCGTCGTCCACGAGGTGCCGATGGAGCTGCGGCCGTACGCGCTCAGCCTCGTCTGGCACCCACGCTTCGACGGAGACGCCGCGCATCGTTTCCTGCGCGAGTCGATCGCGCGCGCGGCCGCCGAGGTGGCGGGCGACAAACACGCGGCGGCCCGCACCCGCCTCGATCCGAGCGACCCGACCTCGGGTCAGCGGCGCAAACGCCCGCGCCAGTTGCGATGACCACGCACCTTCGCGAGCACCGGCCGATCACGCGCTGCGAGCTCGTCGAGCTGCGTGCGCGAGCTGCGTGAGCTGCGTGAGCTGCGTGAGCTGCGCGAGCGCCCGAAGTGCGCGACGTGCGAAGTACGAACGCGCGGTGCCGAAGCTCGCGAGGATCAGAAGTACTGCTCGAACGCCACGATCGTGGTGAAGGGCGCGAGGGTGTCGCGCGCGCTCGCCGTGCGGACGAGCGGGACCGCGAGATCGATCGCGAGCACGGCGGGCTGCACCCCCCCGTATTCGAAGTGCACGCGCAGACCACCGCCGACCTCCGCGCCGGGCGCCACGTCGCGGCCGTCGCTCGCGTCGAAGACCACACCACCGCCGCCGAAGATCGCGAGCTGCACCTCTCGGATCCACGCGAGGTGCAGCACGTTGATCGCGAGGTCGGAGAAGGCGGTCGGCGTGAAGCGAAGCTCCGCCACCGCGAAGCCGCGCGCGCGCCCGAGCACCTCGCCGTTCTGGTAGCCGCGCAGGAGGAATCGCCCGCCGAGGCCGGGTCGCTCGCCGGGGAGCGGCTGCCCGATCACGCCGCCCGCGCCGCCCACCAGCACCAGCGCGCCGCGCAGCCCGAGCGGCAGCGTGAGGTTGCCGCGGACGCCGCCGTTGATCGTCCAAGTGCGGGTGTCGTCGTCGCGGAACGCGAGGCTCGTCCCGACGCTCGCGGAGAGGCTCGCGCCCGCGCGCGGATCGAGGAACCAACGCAGCGAGCTGTAGCCGCCGGTGAGCTGCACGCCCGCGCGCCAGCCGCCGGGGGAGCCTTCGCCCGAGAAGCCCGCGTGCAGGCGATCGAAGGTCACGCCGGGCGCGAGGAAGCCGCGGCGCGCGTTGGTGTCGCGGGCGGCGCCGAGCCCTCGCACCCACCGCAGCAGACCGCCCGTGCTGCGCGGATCGGTGGTCGCGCGCAGCGCGATCGTGGAGTCGGTCACGTACTGTCGACGCAGCGCGACGTCGACGAGGCCGATGATCGCGCGTTCGGTCGCGGCGTACGCGAGGTTGAAGCCTTGGAAAACCGGCGGTCGCCACGGGTGCGCGGTCGCGTCGTCCGCGAGCGGATGATCGCCCGCGACGTCCGCGCTCTGCACGGTGCGCCCGCGCGGATCGATCCGCACGTCGCGCGCGGGGCCGTCGGTCTCGAGCTCGACCACACCCTCGTTGCCACCGCCGTCACCGTGCCCATCCCAGGTGCCCGTCGCGTGACCGTCGCGCGTGTCTATCCGCACCTCGACCGGCTCGCGGCGCACGTCGCCTTCGCGCCGCACCCGCACGCGGTGTCGCACGCGCCCGCTCGGGAGCTCCGCGCTCTCCACGTCGATCAGCCGGTAGTTCACCTCCGTGCCCGCCGCGTCGAGCCACTCGTCGAGGTGCTCCGCTTCGTCGGGCGCGATCCGAACGAGCGCGGCGCGGGCCGTGTCGCTCCGTTCGAGGAGCGCGGTCGTCCAGGCGCGGTGCCGATCTTCGCCGAGCGCGTCGCGCGACATCGCGAGGATGCGCCGGCCGCGCGAGCGAGGTCGACGCGCGTACACCGGGTCGTCGCGGAAGGCGTCGGGCTCCGCGCTGCCCGCGAAGTACACGTCGGGAAACGCGGTCTGCGGCGCGTAGAGGAGCTGATCGATCGCGGGATGGAAGCCGGCCCAGCCGAGGAGCTCGCGGGCGGTGCGCGCGCGACCGCTGCGGCGGAGCTCGTCGAGATCGGTGAGCAGCGCGGCGCGCACGTCGAGCGCCCACGCACGATCCTCGGGCGGCTCCTCCGCGCTGCGGGGACAACGCGCGAGCGCGTCGCGGAAGAGGGCGCGTCGGATCACGCGGTCGTGGAAGCTGCGCGCGAGCTCGTGCGGGAAGATCTCGAACGCACGATCGGACACGAGCACGAGCCCCGGCGCGTTGGCGGCGAGCTCGGTGCGTGACGGCGCGAGCGCGACCACGAAGGGACCCGGCTCGATCGCCGCGCAGCCGCCTTCTTCGACGAGCGCGAGCGTTCGGGCCACGTCCGAGGCGACGCGCACGAGCTGATCGAGCACGTAGATCTCGTTCAAGTCTCGGAGCGCGAAGATGCCCTGCGCGTCCGCGCGCGGCGGTTCGGGCAGCACGTCGGGCGAGAGCACGACGAGCGAGTGTCCGTGGGGCAACGCGCGTTCCACGCGGTGCATCCGATCGTCGAGCAGCACGGGCACGAAGGCCCCCACGCGACGACGCCGCAGCAGGCCGCGCGTGAGCACCGCGCCACGATCGCCGGGCGCGAGCGCGACGGTGTCTTCCGGGAGCCGAAGCGACACCTCGTGCGCGGCGTCGTCCACGGGCGTGTCCCCGCGCAGCGGCAGTGGGTACCACGGGCCCGTGAGCGCGACGCGATCGCCGGTGCGCCCGAGCCTTCCGAAACGCTCGGGGACTCGGTAGGCGAAACGAACCTCCACGCGGTGTCGACCGGGCGTCAGCGGGAGCTCGAGATCGGAGCCTGCGACGTCGCGCCCACGCGGTGCGCCGACCGGCGCGTGGACGAGGCGGGCGTCCACCGCGACGCCGTCGACCGTCGCGCTCACGCGGGTGGCGGCGAGGTCGCGCTCGCGAGGGAAGATCCAGCGCGAGGAGCGTTGGTCCATCGCGGCGGGCGCGACCGCGTTCCGATCGGAATAGACCCAGAGGCGCAACGGGCTCCCGTCGGATTCGACCTCGTAGCGCGCGACCCCGCGGAGGTTCGCGTCGGC
This sequence comes from Myxococcota bacterium, assembly GCA_025453555.1. Classification (GTDB taxonomy): domain Bacteria; phylum Myxococcota_A; class Polyangia; order Polyangiales; family Houyiibacteriaceae; genus JACKEH01. Next base: position 4,318 of record JALOQC010000491.1, read on the forward strand.
GTCGAGGCTCGCCTCCACGCGTACCGAGCGCACGCGCAGGTCGTCGGCGCGTGCGATCCCCGGCGCGAGCATGCACGCGAGCACACCCACGAGCGTGATCGGGATCCGAGCCACGCCCGCGTTCTGACGGAAGTTCGGAGCGGCGGGAAGGGGACGCGCAGCGGAGGGAAGCCGGGGAGGTGACATCGGCGCCGGCGTGCGCACGCTGTCGCGCTGTCCGAGCGGCTCGGTCGGCGTTTCGTACGCCCGAGCGCACCCGGCCGTTCGCGTCGGGCTCGCCCGCACGCTTCGTGGTAATGGCGGTGGCCCATGTCGAAGAAGAAGCGCGTCGATGAAGGTGTGGCGGGGATGGATCTCCTCATCTGCCGCAACCCGAAGGCGGCCGCGCGCTACGAGATCGAAGAGACGGCAAGGCGAGCTCTGGCTGCACAAGGCGCACATCGCGCCCTACGAGCAGGGGGGACCCCACTTCAACCACGAGCCGAAGCGTTCGCGGAAGCTGCTGGCGCACAAGCGCGAGATCGAGCGCTTGGCAGGAAAGCTCGCGACCAAGGGCTACTCGCTCGTGCCGCTTCAGCTCTACTTCAAGAACGGTCACGCGAAGGTGCAGCTCGGGCTCGGCAAGGGTCGCAAGGTCCACGACGATCGCGAGACCATCAAGCGCCAGGTCGACCTGCGCGAGGCGCGCGAGTCGATGAAGGAGCGATGATGATCGCGGTGCGCATCGGCGGAGGCGAGGGCGAGCTCGTCGGCTACGCGAAGAACGTGGTGGAGCTCGTCTCGCCCATCTCGTTCGCGCCTGGACAGCCCGCGCGTTTCGAGGTCGCGGAGCTCTCGCTCGAGGGCCGCAGTCTCGGTAGTCGCAAGCGCGACGACGGCCGCTTCACGGTGCGCTTCCGCCTCATCAGCCTCCGTCGCGAGGAGCGCGAGCGCCTGGAGTCGATGGCGAGCGGCTGACGCGCGCGCCTGGGCGCGAGCGTCGTCGTGGTGGTCGTGGTCGTGGTCGACGGCGCGATCGGCTGCCGTGACCGAGTCTGATTCGGGCCGACACCGAAGCGGCGCGGGGCCAGAAACCGCCCCCTCGACCCACGAAAACATCGGCCTCTGTGCGCGAAGAGCCGCGCATGTGGATCGCTGCGTGGAACGGGCTCCTCGATCTCCTCGCGCCCGCGCGTTGTCCTGGCTGCGACCTCGTCCTCGACTTCGGGGAGGGCGGCTTCTGCGGTGCGTGCGCGCCCCTGCTCGAGCGGCTCCCCGGCCCCGCGGCGTACGTGTTCGGGGGCCCGCTCGCGGACGCGATCCGGCGGTACAAGTACGGGCGTCGCACCGACCTCGTGCCGGAGCTCGGAGCGCTGCTCGCGCAGGCCGCGCGCGCGCACGTCGGCAAGGTCGACGTGGTGATCGCCGTGCCTTCGCACCCGCGCCGCGTGAAGGCGCGCGGCTTCGATCACGGGGTGCTCCTCGCGGAGCCGGTGGCGAAGGCGCTCGACGTTCCCCTCGATCGCGCACGTCTGCGGCGGGTGCGCGACACCCCGCCCCAAGCGAGCCTCCCCGAGACGGCGCGCGAAGAGAACGTGCGCGGCGCGTTCGAAGCGACCCGTGACGACGCGCGCCGGCGCGTGCTCCTGGTGGACGACGTGCGCACGACGGGCGCGACCACCAAGGCCGCGTCGGCCGCGCTCTACCGATCGGGCGCGACCGAGGTCCGAACGCTCACGCTCGCGGGCACGCAAGCGTGAGCGTCACGTCGCGGCGCGAGTCATCGGGCTCGAAGGTCATCGAACCAGGCGACCAGCCGGACGACGAACCTGGAGCGTCTTCGTTCGATGGGCTCAATGACGAATCGCGTCGTCGGTCTCGCTGACCGGCAGGATCGGCGCCCAGCGGAGCTGACGAAGCAGCGTGTCGTCGATGCGGTGGCCGCGGTCGGAGAAGTAGAGCGCGTTGTCGGCCATCGACTCGCGCTTCTCGGCCACGAAGAGGATCCCTTGGCCGGTGCGGTCGTAGCCGAGCTGCACGATCGCGTTCTCGAGCCAGCGGCCGCCGTTGCCGAGCTCGAGGGCGCGCGGGAGCGTGTAGAAACCCTCCGCGGGCAGGGCGATCATCGTGCGCGCCCAGACCTCGTCGGTGAGCGGCGTGACGGGCTCGCGCCAGAACCAGCGGTTGTTCTCGTTGAAGTGCGGCACGACCACGAA
>JALOQC010000492.1 GCA_025453555.1 Myxococcota bacterium
CGTCGTAGATCGTCCGCTGCGTCACCGCTTCGAGGTCGACCAGCGTCGTCCAGTGCGTCTGTCGCTTGTCGAAGATCGAGCCCGCCGCGTCGAAGCCGTGCTCCCGCAGCAGCCAGTTCAACGCGCACGAGGTCGTGCGATGCAGGATCCGCGTCGCCTCCGCGAGCTCCCGATCCCGCGGCGTGGCCTGCGAGTGGTGGTGCGTCACGTTCAGCACGAGCTGGTGCCAGTCGATCTTGGTCGCCCGCTGCGCGAGCGCGGCCGCGTACGCGAAGATCTGCCCGACCTCGTCCCAGCGCGGCGAGCTCGACGTCCGCTTCAGCGCATCCGCCGCCGGCGCCGAGACTACGTCCCGCGAAGACCCCGCCCACGGCGCCAGGAACGCCTTGCGCAGCGTGGTCCGCCGCGTGATCGCGACACACGCATTCTCGGTGATGAGCCGCGGATGCACCGCCGCCGCACAAATCACCTTTCGTGCCGGGACCCAGCTTCAAGGATTCCGCAGACCTACGCGAGGGGTGGCGGCGGAATGGCGGCGGATGGGTGGCGGCCGCCACCCGGAGCGCTCGCGAGGCGCTCGGATTCAGCCCGTGCGGTAGCGGTCCGGTCTCGAGCCGCGGCATGAACGGCATCAAACGAAGAAGGCCGAGCTTTCGCCCGGCCTTCTTCTCACGACGAAGCTCGCTTCAGTTCACGCTCGCCGAGGCGCTCACGCTGACGCTCACCTCGACCGAGACGCTGACGTTCGCTGCGGCGTTCGGGATGACCGCTGCCGCTTCCGTCACGCACGCGATCGCCTGGAGGCCCGCGTCGCGCATGCCGCGCAGGTTGCGCGCCGTGTCCACGAGGGCGCGGCCGCTCTCGCGCAGGCGGCGGAGCTTCTCCTTGATGACGCCGAGCTGCGCGAAGTGGCGGAAGGCCGCGCGCAGGCGCTCGACCTGGGCCTCGTCGGCGCCGCCGCTGACGCGCATCTCGAACTGACCGGGCTCGCAGCTCGCCTCGGCCTGCACGCGCGCCTCGCAGGACGCGTTGCAGTCGGCGCTCACGCTCGGCGCGCGGTAGGTGCCCGTGCAGCGGGGCTCCTGGTACTCGACCGAGCAGCCGCCGCGGCAGCTCCCCTGGCAGCTCGCCTGCCCGGAGACCCAGCACTCGCCCTCGCAGCTCCCCTGGCAGCCCGCGGAGCACGAGCCGTGGCAGGTGCCGTCGCAGGAGCCGTTGCACTGACCGTCCGCGCCGCGCGAGGAGCAGGTGCCTTCGCACGTTCCCTGGCAGGTGCCGGTGCAGCCGCCCGAGCAGGTGCCCGAGCACTCGCCCGCGCAGCGACCCTGGACCTCGACCGCGCACTCGCCCTGGCACTGCGCGGAGCACTGTCCGTAGACGTAGCCGCCCTCGCAGGTCATCTCGACCGCGCCGGGATCGACGTCGACCTCGCACTCGGCCGCGCAGCTCGCGTAGGCCTCCGCGCGCACCTCGCAGCGCGGGGGCGCGGCGACGATCTCGACCGTCGCTTGGCCACGCACCGCCTGGAGCTCTTCACGGAGCTTCGCGGAGACCGCGTCGCAGGTGCTGCGCATGTCGCCCGAGAGCTCCGCGTCGCTCATGCCGAGCGAGCCGCCCATCTGACGGCAGACGTCGAAGAGCGAGCCCTGGAGGTCGGCCGCCGCAGTCGTGAAGCGCGCGGTCGCGCCCAGGAACGCGCTGACCTTGCGGGCCGCCGCGCCGGCGCCGAAGTCCGGCGACGAGCACTCGCGGCTGAGCGTGGCTTCGCCGCCCGCGCTGCCGCCGCCCCCGCCTCCGCCGCCACCGTCCGTGGTGCCCATCGGAGGGCACCCGAGCAGGCCCGTCAACATCGCGCAAATCGCCAATCGCTTCATGTTCCCTCCGGCTTCCGTGGACGGCTGCTCCCAGCCGCTCCCCACGGTGCACGAAGCTCGGTTCGTTCGTGCGCCACCCCAGCGGGCGGCTCGAAGCAACGCCGAGCTTCCAGACTGCGGCATCCATGCGCCGCGCCGCCTTGGTACATGACTCGGAGGGGCGCGCCAAGCGTGGCCTCGCGCCCACGCCCAGACGCTCTCGTGAGCGCACGAGGTGGTCCACGGATCCTCCGTGGAGAGCGAGCGATTCGTTCTTCGGAGCGTTTCGGACGAGCCGCTCCGTGGGCCAGCACCCTCGCTCGAGTGCGCGCCCGGCCTCAGCGCAGCGCGCGCGGCTCGCCGCACTCCGGAGTGGGTGGCAGCGCGGCGCGCCCCGAGGGAGTCACCACCGGCAAGCGACACACGTAGAGCTGGTCGCCGCGCAACACCCAGACGCCGCCCGGGCCGTCGCTGATCGCGGGGATCGAGCCGACCGCGGAGGTGCCGACACCTTGCCGCTGGGCGGACGAGAGCGTGGGACCGAGGAGCGCGCCGAGGCCGAGACCACCGAGGAGCGCGAGCGCGACGAAGGAGAGTCGAACGTTCATCGCCACACGATGCCGGTCACGGGCCCGCACGTCACTTTCTTGCCCCGCTCGCGTCGGACGGGTTACCCGCGAGAGGTGCGTGTCTTTCTCGTCGCTCTCGCCCTCGCGCTGACGACCGCCGCGGTCGCCACCGCCGATCGCGCGAGCGTCGACGCGACGCGCGGGCCGAGCGCGCGGCCGCTCCCGCACGGAAGTCGCAGCCTCGGGTTGCCCTTCCGCGGACGCCTGCGCGACGGCGTGCTCCTGCGGGAGTCGAGCTACGTCCGTTACGTCACGGAGTACGCGCGCGCCGGCAACCACTACGGCACCTGGGAGCTCGTGCAGCTCCTCGAACGCGCGGCGTATCGCGTCGCGCGGCGCCTTCCGAGCGCGAAGCTCTCGGTCGGCGAGATCTCGGCCGAGCGCGGCGGTCCCATCCCCGGTCACGCCTCGCACCAGAACGGCCGCGACGTCGATCTAGGCTTCTACATGCTCGACGCGCGCGGTCGTCCCTACGACGCGTTCGCGTTCGCCGACTTCGGTCCCGACGGGCGCGGGCGCGGGCCGAACACCTCGCTGCGCTTCGACGACGCGCGCAACTGGGAGCTGGTCGCCAAGCTCGTCGCGGACGGGGACGCACGCGTGCAGCACCTCTTCGTCGCGCGTCACCTCAAGGATCGGCTGCTCGCGGAGGGACGGCGTCGACGCGCGCCCGCGTCCGTGATCGCGCGGGCCGAGCGCGTGATGGCGCAGCCCACGGGGCATCCGCACGCCAACCACTTCCACCTGCGCATCTACTGCTCGCCTTCGAATCGCCCCGCCTGCAAGGACCAAGGCGTGCGGCATCCCTGGGCGCCCTGATCGCACGTAGTGATCACACGTCGTGATCGCACGTCGCGATCACACGTCGCGATCACACGTCGTGATCGCACGTCGCGATCACACGTCGTGATCGCACGTAGTGATCACACGTCGTGATCGCACGTCGCGATCGCACGTCGCGATCGCACGTCGTGATCGCACGTCGCGATCGTGCGTCGTGATCGCGCGTCGTCGGCCCTCCATCGAACGTCAGCGGTAGCCGCGCGCCTGGAGCGTGAAGAGCTCCGCGTAGCGGCCGCCCTTCGCGAGCAGCGCCTCGTGCGTGTCGTGCTCGAGGATCGATCCGTTCTCCAGCACTGCGATGGTGTCCGCCATCCGCACGGTGGAGAAACGGTGGCTGATCAGGATCGCCATCCGATCCTCCGCGAGCGCGCGGAAGCGTTCGAACACGTTCGCTTCCGCGACCGCGTCCATCGCCGCCGTGGGCTCGTCGAGCACGAGGATGTCCGCGTCTTCCCGCATGAACGCGCGTGCGAGCGCGATCTTCTGCCATTGACCGCCGGAGAGCTCGCGACCGTTCTCGAACCATCGGCCGAGCTGGGTGCGGTACTTCTCGGGGAGCCCTTCGATCATGGCGTCGGCGAGCCCCTTCGCGGCGGCGGTCTTCCAGCGGGCTTCGTCGTCGATTGCGTCCACGTCCCCCACGCCGACGTTCTGACCCACGAGGAGCTGATACCGCACGAAGTCTTGGAAGATGACGCCGATTCTCCGGCGCAACGCGCGCGGCTCCCACTCCTGGAGCGGTAAACCGTCGAGCACGATGCGGCCCTCGCTCGGCTGGTACAGTCCCGTCATCAGCTTGATCAGGGTCGTCTTTCCGGCGCCGTTCGCGCCCACGAGCGCGAGCTTGTGACCGGGCGGGAGGTGCAGCGACACCCCACGCAGCGTGGGCTCCTTGGCGTACGGATAGGAGAACCTCACGCCCTCGAAGCGGAGGCCGTCGTTCGGATCCGGGCCCTCCGTCGCGGTACCACGCACGAAACGGTGGACGGGGCGATCCAAGAACGCGAAGAGCGTGCCCACGTAGCGCAGATCTTCGACCTCGTGCTCGATGCGCGAGAGCAGCTCGCCGAGCGCGCCTTGGGCGCGGCGGAACACGAGCAGGTAGAGCGTCATGTCGCCGAACGAGAGCTCGCCGCGCGCGGTGCGGAGCGCGACCCACGCGTAGCTCCCGTAGAACACGACCACGCTCCCGAGCCCCACCACGAAGCCGAGCCACGCCTGGCGCACCGTTCGCGCGCGGTCTTCTTCGTAGTGCGTCTCGAAGAGCGCGCGGTAACGACCGATCAGCCACGGCCCGAGGTCGAAGAGCCGCACCTCTTTGGCGTGGTCCTCGCGCGCCATCACCATCTCGAGGTAGCCCTGCTGCCGCGCCTCCTCCGCGCGCCACTTGAAC
>JALOQC010000102.1 GCA_025453555.1 Myxococcota bacterium
TCGCGGCGAGCTCGACGAGCTCCGCCTGCAGTCCTTCGACGTCACGCTGGCGGAGCTGCTCGCCGTCCAAGGGGGCTGCGAGCGCATCAAGAAGACCCCCATGCCGCGCGGCTACTCCTTCATCGCGGAGCGCCTCGTGGTGTTCTTCTCGGTGCTCTTGCCCTTCGCGCTCGCGGCGGAGCTCGGCTGGGTGATCGTGCCCATCAACTTGCTCATCTGCCTCGCGTTCCAGCTCATCAACGAAGCGGGCCGCGTGCTCGAGGACCCCTTCACGCTGTTCTGGAACGGCCTGCCCCTCTCGCAGCTCTCGACGATGATCGAGGTGAACGTGCGCGAGGAGCTCGGCGACCCCGAGCTGCCCAAGATCCCGACCGTGAACGCCGACGGGATCTTGATGTGACCCGGGCGGGTCGAGCGCGTCGACCCTCACGCGGCGCCATCGACCGTCATGCGGGCCACGTCGACCGTCATGCGGGCCACGAGGTCGCGGTCGCTCGCCTCCTGGACCGAGCCTCACGGGCCTCGCTGGCCTCACGATCGGCCCATCACGTGAGCCAGTGGGGAGGGTTGGCCCCGCTGGAGACGACTCTCCCGCGACATGGCGGCACGGTGTCCTACCTGTGCACCGTCCGTGACTCCGGAAAGCGTCGTGATCTCGCAGCCTGCGGAAAATGCGGCCGATGGCACTCGGATTGCTGAAGAGGAAGACTGGTGTCGATGGAGCTCACGAAGCAGCCCATGAAGCAGGGAAGCGTCGGAGACCCCGTTGACACCCGTGCGGACGATCACGTAGACCTTCGAAGGCGCTCGATGGTGAGCGGCTTTCGCGAGGACTCGCGGATGGACAGTCGGGAGAGAGGCTCGAAGCCCGTCGAGCAGCTCCACGAGGACGAGCAAGGCGCCGTCTACGTGGAGTATCTGGTGGTTGCCAGCTTGGTGACCATCACGGGTGCGGCCGCCGTCGTGACGCTCGGTGTCCCGCTGTACAATCTCTTCCGCTACGTCGAGATGATGATCCTGCTCCCGGTTCCTTGAGGGCAGGCAACAGGAGAGAGGGCCAAACCATGAAGATCGATCTGAAGTCGAAGCTCGAGAAGAAGTCGCTCGTCAAGGACGAAGAGGGTCTCTCGACCGTCGAGTACATCATCATCCTCATCCTCATTGCCGTGATCGCGATCGTCGCGTGGCAGGCGTTCGGTTCGGCGGTCAAGTCGAAGGTCGAAGGCTCCACGGACAACATCACGAACCTCGGCGGCTGAGCCCTCGCGGGTCGAGCACCGGTTCGAAACCCAGGTGCGGGAGGGAGCTTGCTGTCGCTCTCGTTCCCCGAGGCCATGGCCATCGGGGAACTGGCAGCCGTCGGAATCACGCTCGCGTCCGCCGTCACCGACTGGCGGCGCGGCGAGATTCCCAATTGGCTCACCTTCCCGCCCCTGGTGATCGGTCCGCTGTTCTGGCTTCTCGTGGGTGGCTTCAACGGCACGGGGCTCGAGCTGCTCCTCCGGAGTGTGCTCGGGATCGCGGTTTGTTCGATCGTCCCTTACCTGCTGTGGCGCCGAAACGCGCTCGGTGGGGGTGACGTGAAGATCGTCGCTGCGCTCGGTGGGTTGGTGCATGGGTACTACGGCTTGGAGATGATCCTCGCCGGCCTGATCGCATCGTCCATCTACGCGCTCCTGCGACTGGCTTGGGAGGGGAAGCTCCTGCGCACCCTCGCCAACTCGTTCTACCTCGCGCTCAATCCGATCCTTCCGAAGGCTTGGCGGCGCGAGATCGCTCGGGAGAACATGGCGACCGTCCGGATGGGCGGCGGGTTCTTCGTGGGGGCGCTGGTCGTGGCGCTCTCGCACCATCCCGAGCTCTGGAGCTGAGCGCCCGAGGGCGCTTGCCGTGCACGCCGCGTCGATCGTGGGGATCGGCCTGGCTCGGAGCGAAAGCTCACGCTACGACGTCCGCCGTTGGATCGGACCTCGTGGGCACGAAGGTCCTTGTCGAGACGAGCCGAGGCTCGTGGGGTACCCGAGGGTTCTCGGTCGGGAGTGGTGAGACCACCGGATGGGTCGCCGTTCGGGAGGGGAAAGCCACCCGTCGGCTCGCCGTCGGGAGGGGGAAGCTCCTCGAGAGGATTCGATGCGTCGCCGGAGTCTGGCCAGCGATACGCGTGCAGCCGTGTACGTCGAGTTTCTCGTCGTATTCATGCCCGTATTCACGCTCTGGCTGGGCATGACGCAGATCGGGCTGATCTTCGCGGCCGACGTCGCCGTGCAGCACGCCGCGGACGCCGCCGCGCGCTCCGCCATCGTCGTGATCCCGGACGACCCCGCGCGTTACGGTGGACCCGAAGAGTCCCCCAAGCACCAGATCAACTGGTCGGACGACGGCGAAGAGGGCCGGTCCGACCCGAGCGGCCTCGCGGGCATCCTCGGCGCGAGCTTCGCGAACATCCTGCCGTCCAAGGGCGACGCGCGCCTCAACGTGATCCGCACCGCGGCCTACAAGCCGCTCATCGCGATGTCCCCGACGCCCTCGCAGGTGATCGACTCGCGCGGATCCGACAGCGTGCGCGACGCGATCGGCGCCGCGCACTGGCGCTTCGCGATGGGCCTCGCCTACAACCTCACCGCCGTCGCGGTGACCTTCCCTAGCGCGCCCGGCGCGGAAGGCGCACAGATCGACGGGACCCAGAACTTCGCGTACTCGCGCGGAAGTGGCATGCAAGTCACCGCGCGCGTCACGTATTTGTTCAATTGTTCGGTGCCGTTCGCCGCTCAGATCATGTGCGACGCGCCCATGAATCTGCGCAATCAGAGCGAGGAGGGCTACCACGAGCTCGGCGGGGCGATGTACCCGCTCTTCGGTGAAGGTGGCGGTGCGGCCGGCATGCTGACTGGCCTGCTTCAATCCTGCTTCCACATCCTGCGCCGCGAGTCGACGCTGCTCTATCAGGGCGCGGAATACGAGTACGCGAGCGAGCAGGGCGGCTCGTCGGACCACGACGACCCGGAGGGAGGGGTGCCGGAGGCGCCCGATTGTCGCCCCGCGTCCACCTGCGAGCGCACCTGCCGCACGGGCGTCGCGTGCGGGAACACGTGCATCAGCGCGATGGACATCTGCCACCAGCCGCGCGGTACCGCGTGCAACGCCAGCGAGATCTGCCCATGACCGGTCGGCTGCGACGCCACCTTCGTGCGCTGTGGGTCGACACCTCGACCAAGACGAACCGTGGGTCGGACGGTGGGCCGTCGTGCGGCGTTCGCGATCTTCACGCGCACGGCTCGCACGGCTCTCGCGGCACGATGGACGACGCGAGCTCGAGCCCGCGCTCGCTTCGTCACGATCAGCGCGGCGCGATCATGGTCATGGGCCTCTTCATGGCCGTGTTCCTGGTCGGGATGCTCTACTACCTCGTCGGCATCTACGAGGCGGTCATCTTCCGCGAGCGGATGCAGGACTCGTCCGACGCCGGAGCGTTCGCGGCCGCGGTGATGAACGCGCGCGGCATGAACCTCATCGTGCTGCTCAACATCGTGATGGCGATCGCCTTCGCGGTGCTCATCGCGCTCAAGCTGATTCAGATCGCGGTCGTCGCGGGTTTGTTGATCGCGGCGGTCGCGTGTTGGCTGGGTGGCGCGGGCTGCGCGGCGATCCCACCGCTGACGAACTGGAACATCCAGGTTCCGCAGTACATCCAGCGGGCAGAGAACGCAGTCGAGCAGATCACGCGGGTCTGCGACGCCGTCCAGAACGCGATACGCCTAGGTTGGCCCGCGCTGGGACAGGCGCGGGCGGTGGACACGATGACGATGGCGGCCGCGTTCTCGCCGCCCTCCGACTTCGGCTTCGTGTGGCCCGTGTGGGGCGCGCTGCCCGTGGAAGACCACGAGCTGCGTGAGACCTGCGACCGCGCCGCCCTCTACGTCGGTGAGCTCATCGGGTTGCCCTTCCGCCTGATCCCCGTGATCGGAAACCGCATCGCGAACTGGATCTCCGGCGCGGTGCAGGGGCTCGTGTCCGCGCTCTCGGTGTACTTCTGCGGCGCGCGTCCGGGGGAGAGCGTCGACCCACCGAGCCTATCCGTCGAGACCACCGTGGCCTTCCCACAAGTCGAAGTGGCGGAGGCGTGCAGTCACGCGTGTGTGATCCCGGATCCTCATCCGAACGCGGGGGAGATCTACAGCTACGCGACCTGCAGCCCCTGCCGCGCGGACCGCGACGGCGACGCCTGCGCGACCGCGCGCCAGCAGACCTGCACGGAGTACCAAGAGTACCTCCGCACCCACGCGCACTACACCTGCCGCAACCCGGACGCGGGCTGCGAGGACGACGGAGACTTCGAGTACATCGGCCCGTGCGCGGACCATCCGCGCGAGGTGGGGCTCTCGGACGCGGAGTACGCGGCGCAGGTGACCGACTGCACGCGGCACATGCGGAGCGCGGCGGATCAGTGCCGCGCCGACCGCCAGAGCGGGCTCGAGCACTACATCTACGTCGAGGAGTACCGCTACCTCGTCTACTACCGCGAGGGCAGCGGCGAAGACTGCGTGATGCGCACGCAGCCCGCGACGCGCGACGAGATGAACCCGAACCTGATGGAGCCGATGGCGCGTCGGGACACGGGACGCCCCTCGCGCTGCCACAACAACTGGGGCCCGGTGTACGGCTCCGACGGACCCTTCCCGACCGACTCGGTGCCGGGCAGCCCTTGGGAAGCGGCGTGTCGGTACGAGATGCCGGATCGGCTGCCGCTGCCGGGCAACATCCTCCCCGACGAGCCCACGCAGGCGGAGTGCAACGCGCTCCCGACCCGGACGCAGGCGTTCAACACCATGCGCACCGCGGCGGGTCCGAGCAGCGTGGAGGACTTCACCAAGCAGGTCCGGATCGTCTACGAGATCAGCGGCTGCGGTCGCGACGAGGAGCGCCCGGTGCCGGTCGAGATCGGCGCACCGAACCCGAACACGAGCTGCGAATCGGGTCGCTACAAGTGCCCCAAGCGGGTGTGCCGGTTCCGCAACCGACAGATGGTCGCGACGCGTTGTCCGACCGAGGGCGAGGATCTCTTCCTGGGCGACAACGACTTCCAGCTCCGCTCGTTCGCGTTCGCGGGGACGTTGCCGATCACGGGTGACGACGGCGTGCGTCTTGCGGCGTGGGGCGAGAGCACCGAGGGCGGCGTCCAAACGACGGTGCTCGACGCGGGTCGCGAGATCGCGCGCATCAGCATCGCGCAGGCCGAGTACTACTGGGACCAGGATGAGGACTGGCGCTTGAACGACTTCGAGCGCTCCCTCGGCAAGGGCCGCATCGAGTGGATGTGGGACATGGCGTGGCGCGGGCGTTTGCGACGTGTCGGCTTCGGCAACGCCACCGAGACGAACGGCGACCGCGGCATCGGCGACACCTGCTCGGAAGCGGGTGGCGGCGGTGACTGCAGCAGCGGCGGCTTGATGTCGATGCTGGGCAACCTCTTCTCGCACTGAGACGGTCCGAGAGACCGACCTTCGAGACCGACCTTCGAGACCGACCTTCGAGACGTACACGTGACCGAACGAGCCCCCACCGAATCCGCATCGACGTCGAGCTCGGCTCGCGGCGTGCGCGCGCGCGTGAGCCGGGCTTGGCGCGATCTCGCGCGTTTCGCTCGCGATCAGCGGGGCGCGGCGTATGCGGAAGCGGTCGTGATGCTGCCCGTGTACCTCGCGATGTTCGCGCTCTTCGGGCTCGTCCACAACGAGGCGCACCAGAAGATGGAGACCCTCGCGCAGTCGCGGAGCAACGCCTGGCAGCGCTCCAACGGCGGCTGCGAGGGCGAGGACGAGAGCTGCCCGAGCTGCATGGCGGTGGAAGGCTCCGACGACGGAACCGTCTACGGCGACATCGACGGCGCGATCAACGGCGTGGGCGAGATCCCGATCGTGGGCAGCATCCTCGAGGGCATGCTCGATGGGCTCTTCGGCTCGCAGACGACGGTGCGCGCGTCGGCGACGATCGAGCGCCCGAGGTTGCTCGGGGGTGGATCACGCACCGCGACCTCGTCGTACACCGTGCTCTGCAACCCCGTGCGCACGAGCGTGTGGGAGATGCTTCGAAACGCCTTCTGCGGCTTCGTGCCGTTCTTGTGTTGATTCGAGCCCTGATCCGAAGCGCGAAGATCCGACCGGCAGACCCGAACCGAATCCGAACCACGACACCGAGCTGAACCGCGACCGCCGCCATGACCTTCCGTGACCGAGCGAAACGAGCCGTCCCCACCGTGATGCGCGTGCTGCGCGTCGTGGGCGTGCTCGTGGTCGTCTACGTGATCGCCCTGATCTTCGCGGCGCGTCAGGCGGCGGCGGAAGTGGACGAGCTCTTGCTCGGGCTCGGCGCGGAGATGCTGCGTTTCCCGGACTCGACGCAGGAAGAGGTCCGCACGGTCCAGCTCAACGGCGCCGCGATCCAGATGATGACCGGCATCACGGACCGCCCGATCGACGAGGTCCTCGCGTACTTCGAGGCGAAGTGTCAGGAGCGCGACGGCGGGGTCTCGGAGACGGTGCGCCGCATCCTCGACGAGCGGAACGATCTCGGCATCGCGCCCGCGGACGTCGACACCACGCTCACGATGAACACCGGATCGCGTGGCTTCGTGGCGTGCCTCGATCCGGGCGACGACGTGGATCTCTCGAGCTCCGAGACGCTGCTCGCGCGCGCCGAGCGGGCGCTGCAGACCGGGCGCATCGGCGAGCTCGGTCACCTCCGTTACATCTACGTGGAGCGCTACACCGAAGAGCGGGGCCGCTTCGGCACCCACGTCGTCTCGATCTTCAGCGACGACGACCTCGACGTGAAGCGGCTCTTCCCCGAGCGAGGCGACGCGCCCGGCATGGACCCCGAGGGGGTGCCACGAGCGGAGGATTTGCAGCGGATCTTGTCCGCCTTCGAGGTCGGCAAGCCCTACGGGATGACGCTCTACACCACCCGCGAAGGCAACGCCTCGCGCCTCGCGTCGTGGTATCGCCGCGAGCTGCCGCGCGCAGGTTGGGGGCTCGTCGAGATGCGGCCGGGGGAGCGGGTGCAGATCGACGGCCAGCACCTGGTGACGGGCGTGCAGGGCGAGCGGCTCGTGACGGTGGTGGTCGGAGGCGTGGACGACCTGACGACCGTCTCGGTGCTGACCTCGGACGAAGAGCCCTGAGAGCGGGCCCCGCTTGCGAGTGGGAGCCGCTCGGGAGGTGCCTTGCCGGTCGGTCGAGGGGTCGCGCTCGACCCTCGGCAAGAAGAAGAGCAGGAATCAGTGCAACGGATCCCGGCTCTGAGAACCGCGGCCGTAGCCCATAGACCCGCGGAATTCGCGGGCTGGGCGATCATTCTGGGCTACCTCGACGACCGCGAATCGGGTTATCGTCGCTCCCTGCCACGATGGTCGCTCGCGGGTGGCCTCGTGAGCGCGAGCGTCCACGGTCGCTTGGAATCGGGAATCGGGAATCGGGTGTCGGGATCGCGTTTCGCCCATCCGCGGCGGGACGTGCGAAACGAATCGAGTGGGTGAGTCGCCATGAACCGTACGGCTCTTTTCGCAGGGTTCGCCGTCGCCATCGTCGGCGTCGCGCTCTTCGCGCTCTACATGCGCCGCTTCGAGAACGAGGCCACGGGCGGGGAGCCGGTCGAGGTCATCATGGTCACGGGCGACCTCTCGATCGGTGAGCCACTGACCGCTCAGAAGCTCGGCACGCGCGAGATCCCGCAGGCGTACCTCGAGGACCGTCACGTCCTCGCGCGCGACCAGGAGCGGGTGCTCGGGATCCGCGTGAGCAACGGCCTGCGCGCGAACCAGTCGCTGCTCTGGACCGACCTCGCGACCACCAGCTCCGAGCGCCGCGACCTCTCGACGCTGCTTCGCGAAGGCATGCGCGCGATGACCGTCCGCACCGGACAGACGAGCGCGTTCGGTGGCCTGCTGCGCGCGGGCGATCGTGTCGACGTGCTGCTCACCGCGACGCGGCCGGGCACCGAGGCGGAGCGCGTGACGATCCCGCTCCTCCAGAACGTCCTCGTGCTCGCGGTCGGCGCGGACACGGGTGGTCCCGATCAGAGCGATCGGGAAGAGGCTCAGGCGGCGGAGCGACGCGGTCGCGAGGTCAGCCTCGCGGTCACGCTCGACCAAGCCACGATGCTCTCACACGCCCGCGATCGCGGCGTGATCCAGCTCGTCCTCCGCAACCCGGACGACGTGGGGATCATCGACGGCGTGCCCGAGACCACGGACACGAGTCTCATCGAACCGGAAGTGCGTCGGACGCGAAACGTCACCCGCACGCCGATGGTCGAGGCCATCGAGCGCGTCGGCGGCACGACCATGGGACGTTGAGTGAGACCAGACGTCGAAAAGACCGTCGAAAAGACCGTCGAGAACACCGTCGAGAACACCGTCGACAACAAACGGGCGTTGAGAAGACACATGCACACACATGCATCGTTGCTGGGTGCGGCGCTGACGGCGCTGCTGATGATCGCGCCACTGACGACCGGGGCGATCGGAACGGCCGCCGCGCAGGCGACCGAGGGTGAGCGCGAGATCCGAATCCGCGTCGGCGAGCAGGAGGTGCTCTCCGCGGAGGGTGTTCGCTCGTACTCGGAGGGTGTGCGCGGCATCGCGGAGATCCGCCTCACGGGCGATCAGTCGCGTTTCATCATCGCGGGCTCACGCGCGGGCACGACGTCGCTGCTCCTCATCATGCGCGACGGGTCGCAGGTGCAGTACCGCATCGTCGTGGAGTCCGATCAGCCGGCGACGCAGGCGCCGCGCGATGGTGCGGTTCCCCCGCGGACGAACATCCGTCTGGACCTCTACTTCGTGCAGATCTCCGACACCTACTCGCACGCGATCGGCATCGCGTTTCCAGGCTCGATCGGTGGCGATCAGGACCGTATCCGTTTGAACACTCAGTGGCAGAACGGCTCGGGCTTCACCACGCAGTTCGCCATTCTCGCGACCACCGCGATCCCGCGCATCGACATCGCGCAGTCCAAGGGCTGGGCGCGGCTCTACCGCCAGGCGTCGCTCGTCACCGTCAACGGGGGCGAGTCGGAGGTGAACATCGGCGGTGAGCTCAACGTGCAGGTGAGCAACGGCGTGCAGGCGCAGGTCCAGTCGATTCCGTTCGGCACGATCCTCCGCGCGCTCCCGCAGTTCGACGAGGAGAGTGGGCGCATCCAGATCCAGCTCCAGGCCGACGTCTCGGATCTGACCGACGACCAGGGCACCGGCATTCCGGGTCGCTCGCGTTCGCAGGTCAACACGACCGTGAACCTGGAGCTCGGTCAGAGCCTCGTGCTCGGCGGCGCGATCGCGCGCTCCGAGGCGCGCTCGCGTGCCGGTCTGCCGGGGCTCAGCCAGATCCCGATCCTCGGCGCGCTCTTCGGCTCGCACGCGCGACGCTTCGAGGAGTCGGAGTCGCTGCTCTTCGTGATCCCGACCGTGGTCGAGGCGGTGCCCCTCACGCAGCGCAACCGCATCCAGGAAGCCATCCGCTTCTACGAGGACTTCGACGGCGGCGTGGACGAGGTCGAGCTCCTGGAGCAGCCGCGGGTCGGCGGCGCGGCGGCGCGCACGGAGAACGAAGCTCCTCCGCCCGCGCAGGACTGATCACCGGCAGGCTGGACGAGAGACCCACGGAGGAGGCGAACGCGCGATGGAAACCGGTGTGCTGCTGTCGATCGAGATGCCCGACGGGTCCGTCGAGGAGCTCCCGATCCAAGCACAAGGTCCGGTCGTCATCGGTCGTGACCCGAGCTGTCACGTCGTGCTCCCCTCTCCGGAAGTGAGCCGACGGCACCTGATCGTCGAGCCCTCGCCACGCGGGTTCAAGCTCACCGATCAATCCGCGAACGGGACCCTCATGGGCAACCAGAGGGTCAAGCGGAGCAAGGTGGACACCCCGCCGAACGTGCCGCTGCGGATCGGGCCATACTTGGTTCGGCTTCGGCGGATCGGGGATCCTCCTCCGCCTCCGCTGCCGCCTGCGGGTCATCCGGGAGGGCCGCAGCCGGTGCCGATCGGACCGGGCGGGCCGGGAAGCACCGGCATCACGTCCGCGGGGCCGATGTCGTCCGCGATGCCGCCCGCGATGCCTGGAATGGCGCCGGCGATGCCCGCCGCACCTGCGGCTCGTCCGCCCGCGCCCCCCGCGGCGCCCGCTCAGCCGGTGGGCAAGCTGATCGAGCACCAGAAGGAGGAGATCCTCCGCATCGCGGGCTCCACCGCCGCGATCCCGGCCGAGCTGCGGCGCCGCGTGCACCGGATGCTGCTCGACCACCTCGACCTCGTCGCGCTCGATCGCTCCAACATGGACGACGACGTGATGCGTCCGAAGGTCATGGCCGCGCTCCAGCGCATCATGGCCCAGCTCACGCACGACATCCCGGCCGACGTCGATCGCGAAGCCTTCAAGCGCGAGATGGCGGACGAAGCGCTCGGCCTCGGCCCGCTCGAGCGGCTCCTCGCCGACGAGCAGGTCAGCGAAGTGATGGTGGTCCATCCCTACAAGATCTACATCGAGAAAAAGGGAAAGATCTGGGCCACGGATCTGCGTTTCACGGACGACGAGTCCGCGCGCGCCGTCATCGAGCGCATCGTCACCCCGCTCGGACGCCGCATCGACGAGTCGACGCCGCTGGTCGACGCGCGCCTCAAGGACGGAAGCCGCGTCAACGCGATCATCAAGCCGCTCGCGATCAACGGTGCGTGCATCACGATCCGCAAGTTCCAGAAGAACCCGCTGCAGATCGACGACCTCGTGCGCTTCGGCTCGATGACCGACCGCATGGCGCGCTTCCTCGTGCGCGCGGTGAAGGTGCGCAAGAACATCGTCATCTCCGGCGGCACGGGCTCCGGCAAGACGACGCTGCTCAACGTGCTCTCCGGCGCGATCCCCGGGCGCGAGCGCATCGTGACGATCGAGGACGCGGCCGAGCTGCGGCTCGAGCAGCCTCACGTGGTCTCGCTCGAGACCCGCCCCGCCAACATGGAGGGCAAGGGCGAGTACTCGATCCGCGACCTCGTGAAGAACGCTCTGCGCATGCGCCCCGACCGCATCGTCGTCGGTGAGTGTCGTGGCGGCGAGGCGCTCGACATGCTCCAGGCGATGAACACGGGCCACGAGGGCTCGATGACGACGACCCACGCGAACAGTCCCACCGAGGCGGCCAAGCGCATCGAGACGCTCTGTCTGATGAGCGGCATCGAGCTTCCGTCGCGCGCGATCCGCGAGCAGATCGCGGGCAGCGTGCACTTGATCGTGCAGCAGAGCCGTCTGTCGGACGGCTCGCGTCGCGTGACCGCGATCACCGAGGTGTCCGGTCTGGACGACAACGGCGAGTTCGTGCTCAACGACATCTTCAGCTACTACCGGACCGGCACGAAGCCGGACGGAACCATCGTCGGTGAGTACCGCGCGAGCGGTTATCTCCCCTCGTTCCTCGACGAGTTCATCACCTACGGCCTCGTCAGCGACGGAGAGTACCTGTGAAGGATTTCCTCGCGAGCAGCGTGTCGGGTTGGCTCGCCATCGGCCTGATGGGCGTCGGAGGCGGCCTCGCGGTCTACTTGGCGCTCGCGCTCGAGGCCAGCCCGCTGCGCGATCAGTGGACGCGCTACGTGCGCTACCTCGATCACTACGTGCGCTTCCTGCTGCTCAAGCAGACCGCGGCGGAGATCGCGCGCAACCAAGCGATCGTGGGCGGCATCCTGCTCCTCGTCTTGGCGGCGTCCGGCAACTTCCTGGTCGCGCCGCTCCTGCTGCTCGTGGCGGCGGTGCCGCCGATCCAGCTCGAGCGCCGGAAGAAGGAGCGCATCGAGAAGCTCGAGTCGCAGCTCGACGGTTGGCTCTTGATGCTCGCGAACGCGCTCAAGGCGACGCCCGCGATCGGCGAGGCGATCCGCTCGACCGTGAACCTGGTGCAGCCACCGATGAGCGAAGAGCTCGACCTCATGGTGAAGGAGAACCAGCTCGGTACGCCGCTCGACCAAGCGGTGCTCAACTCGTCCGAGCGCATCGGGAGCCCCGTGATCTCGGGCGCGCTCGCGACCTTGGTCATCGCGCGCCAGACCGGCGGCGACCTGCCGACCATCCTCGAGACCTCTGCGGCGTCGCTACGCGAGATGGCGCGCCTCGAAGGCGTCGTCCGCACGAAGACCGCGGAAGGCAAGGGGCAGACGTGGGTGCTCGGCGTGGTGCCCTTCGCGATGACACTGCTCCTGAGCTGGATCGATCCCAACTGGATGGTCCCGCTCACGCAGAGCTTCGTGGGCTACATCATCGTCACGATCGCGATGGTGCTCTGGCTCGGCGGCATCCTCTGGGCCCGCAAGATCCTCGCGGTGGACATCTGATGGAGCGCCGATGGACCCGTTGACCCTGGCACTTCGATACGCGGCGCTCGCCTGCATCGGCGGCGGGGTGTTCGTCGTCACCTTCATCCTCGGACGAAACCCGCCGGCGGAGCGACCCGAGGTCGGCGTGCGCGGCCTCAAGCGTCGTCGTGCGCTCGAAGAGGGGGGGCTCTTCAAGACGGTCGAGCCCTCGATGCGGCTCATCGCCGGGTGGCTCGAGGGGCTGCCGATCGCGAAGACCCGGCAGTCGATCCAGCAGAAGATCACCTACGCGGGCGACTACCTCGGCCTCTCCGCCAACGACCTGCTCGCGCTCTCGCTCTTGGGCGCGGTCGGCATGGCCTTCGTCGGCATCTTCCTCTCGTACATGGCGACGCTCCCGGTGGTCATCACCCTCGCGCTCGTCTTGCTTGGCGCGTACATGCCCATCATGTCGGTCGACGGTGAGGCGCAGGAGCGTTTCAAGCAGGTCAACCGCTCGCTGCCGACCGCGATCGACCTCGCCTCGCTCTGCATGGGCGCCGGTCTCGACTTCCCGGGCTCGCTTCGGCAGATCGTCGAGAAGTCGTCCTCGAAGGACGCCGTCCTCGTCGAGGAGTTCGGGCGCATCCTGCAGGAGCTCGAGCTGGGTCACACCCGCCGCAAGGCGCTCGAAGGGTTCGCCGAGCGCGTGCCCATCGAGGCGGTGAAGGACTTCGTCGGCACGGTCGTGCAGGCGGAGGCGAAGGGTACCCCGCTCGCGGAGGTGCTCTCGATCCAGGCGCGCATGCTCCGCATGCGTCGCTCGGTGCGCGCCGAGGAGTCGGCCGCCAAGGCGGGTCTCATGATGATGGGCCCGCTCATGATGATGTTCATTTGCGTCATCCTCCTCCTGCTCGGGCCTTTCGTCGTGCAGTGGATGGGGACGGGTCTCTCCTGATCGGGGGCTTCCCCGCGCGAGGTTTCCGGGAGCCAATCTCACCGGAAACGAGTCTTTCCTGAACGGGTCTTTCCGGAACGGGTCTTTCCTGAAACAGGGCTCCTGGGCCTTCCTGAAACAGGGTTTCCCGAGGCAGAACAAGCGATGGACGCCTTCGTCGAAGTGGTGAAGCCGGACGGGACGCAAGAGCGTTTTCCCGTGGAGGGCGCGCAGATCACGCTCGGTAAGTCGGGCACGGCCGGGATCTCGATCCCGACCGCGAACGAGCTCGAGCTCGAGCACCTGCTGATCGCGCCGCGCGGCAAGGAAGGGTGTTGGATCTCGACCTCGCAGGGCGCGCTCACGCCGACCCTGATGAAGGGCAAGCCCTTCACGAGCGGGATGGCGCCGTGGGGCAGCGAGCTCGTGATCGGGCGGCTGCGCATCCGGGTCACGAACAAGCGCGCGTCGACGAAGAAGGAAGGCGATCAGCAGGTCAGCCCGGTGATCATCCTCGCGGCCGTCGCGGTCTTGGGCGGCGCGGCGTGGATGATGCTGAAGGGCGGCGGGCAGAGCCTTCCGTCCGCCGAGGGCCTCGAGCCGCCGCCGTTGCTCACCGAGATTCCGTCGACCTGCCCCGCCAACGGCGACGCCCGCGATCTGGAGTACCGCGCGCACAGCCGCGGCGACCGCTTCCGTTACGATCTGCGGGACGGCGTCGAGGCGGTGAAGCTCTACGCCCAAGCGGCGGCGTGTTATCGCGGCGCCGGAGATCCCACGCGCGCGGCCGAGATGGAGCGTCAGCGGGACGAGATGAAGGAGACGATGGACGCGGACTACGCGGCTCGCCGCCTCCGCCTGCACCACGCGCTCTCCACCGAGAACTGGGAAGAAGCGTCGGTCGAGGCGCGCGCGCTGGCGGCGATGCTAGCGAACGCCGACCCGGAGAACGCGTACGTGGTGTGGCTCGATCGCACACGTCGCATCGTCCAGGCGCGCTACGACAAGTCCCGCGAGTCCCGCAAGAAGAAGCGGCGATGAGCCACGCGACCGATCGTCCCGTGATCACGCCTCTCTCACGGTCGGGTCGTTCGACGGCGACGTTCGCGTTGCGGCTCGGTCGGACGACGTGTCCGTGGCTCGGTCGCTGGACGGCGACGCTCGGGCTCGCGCTCGCCCTGGTCTCCGGCGCGTGCGGTGCGAGCTCCACCCCGCCGAACGCGCGACCCGCGATGCCGGATCCGCTCGCGGACGTGGAGGCGGAGGAGCTCTACGCGCACGGCGCGGCGCTCGCCCAGCAGGGCGACAGCATGCGGGCGGAGCAGTACATCGTGGCCGCGGTCGAGCGAGGCTTCTCGGTGGACGAGGCGTTGCCGCTGCTGATCCAGGTCTGCGTCGCGTCCGATCGCCTCAGCTCCGCGCTCTCGCACGCGGAGCCTCATCTGCGGCAGCACCCGGATCGTTGGCCGCTGCGCCACGTCGTAGGTACGCTCTACCTCGGGCTCGGTCGGGTCGACGACGCGCAGCGCGAGCTCGAGCGTGTGGTCGACCAGGCCCCGAACGCCGCGATGCCTCGTTTCCACCTCGGCATGTTGCTCTACGAAAACCGCGGCGATCGCGAGGCGGCGCGGCCGCACCTCGAGCGCTACT
The DNA here is from genome assembly GCA_025453555.1 of Myxococcota bacterium. Lineage (GTDB taxonomy): Bacteria > Myxococcota_A > Polyangia > Polyangiales > Houyiibacteriaceae > JACKEH01. The sequence continues at coordinate 14,922 of JALOQC010000102.1, forward strand.
TGGAGCTCGACCCCGAGGGCGCCCACGTGGCGGAGGCGCGCAGCGTGCTGACCTCGCGCGACGTGCGGCGCATCGAGCGCATCGAACGCGTCGATCCCGACGGTGGGCCGACCCCGATCGCGCCCACGGAGCCGAACGCCCTGCCGAACCCTGGGCCGAACCCTGGGCCGAACGCCGGCCCGGTCACCGAGCTCGGCCCAATCACCGAGATCAGGCCTTCGCCGGCCCCGGAGGAAGCGCCATGACGATCCCGCGCGAAGTCTTCGAGCAGACCATCCTGAAGTTCTTCGATCCGATCCGGCCCTTCCTCGAAGACCCCGCGGTCTCCGAGGTCATGATCAACGGGCCGAACGAGATCTTCATCGAGAAGAAGGGCCGCCTCCACAAGACGGACGCGAGCTTCCCCTCGCACGAGTCGCTCATGTCGGCGCTGCGGAACCTCTCGCAGTTCGTGGGACGTCAGCTCAACAAGGAGAACCCGATCCTCGAAGCGCGCCTGCCGGATGGCTCGCGCGTGGAGGCGGTGATCCCGCCCGCGTCGCCCGACGGTCCGAGCGTCGCGATCCGCCGCTTCTTCAAGGACACGCTGACGATCGAGAAGCTGCTGCAGTTCGGCTCGATGTCGCGCGAGGCGTCCGAAACGCTCTCCGCGCTCGTGGCGGCCAAGCAGAACATCATCGTCGCGGGCGGCACCGGCTCGGGGAAGACCTCGCTGCTCAACTGCCTCTCGTCGTATTGCGCCCCCGAAGAGCGCATCGTGGTGATCGAGGACGCGCGCGAGCTGCAGCTCCAGCTCCCGCACGTGGTGCAGATGGAGGCGCAGCCGCCCGACCCGCGCGGCCGTGGTCGCGTGACGATCCGCGACCTCTTCAAGGCCACCCTGCGCATGCGGCCCGACCGCATCGTGGTTGGGGAGATCCGCAGTGGTGAGGCGCTCGAGCTCATCCAGGCGATGACCTCGGGTCACGGCGGCTGTCTCTCGACGGTGCACGCGACCTACCCGATCGACACCCTCAACCGCCTCGAGACGATGGCGATGATGAGCGACGTCGAGATCCCGCTCGCCGCCATGCGGGCGCAGATCGCGTCCGCCATCAACTTCGTGGTTCAGACGACGCGCCTGCTCGACGGCTCGCGGTGCGTCACGCACATCACCGAGGTCTTGGGGTATGATCCGGAGCGCGGCTACCAGCTCGGCGACGTGTTCGTCCGGCGCTACCTCGGCCGCGAGGCAGACGGAAAGGTGATCTCCGAGTTCGTTCCGACGGGGCGTTTTCCCCGGTGTTTCGAGATGATCCGCGCGCTCGGGCTCGAGCTACCGTCGGTCATGTACGAAGCCGCGCAGCGGAACGGATTCCCGATCCCGACGTCCGATCCGAGCGCCGCCCCGATGGCGTCGCACTGACCATGGCGTCGCACTGAGCACGGCGGACTGAATGGTTCGAGGAGCTGAAGAGAAGGTTGAAGGCGCAGCGGCTCGAAGTGGAATCGTGCGAAGCGAAGTGGCAGTCCACGTAGCCACACGATTCGACGAGACCATCGGGCCACGCGTGAGCGCGGAGCCGATGAACGAAGTGAGCGAAGGCTCGCGGGAGGGGGCCCCATCGGGGCTTGACGCCCCGTGGGGGAGGAGCTGGCGACAGCCCCTCGAGGAAGCAGACGAGTGAAAGAGGCAGGTCCCATCCCCACACCGAGTCATTGGGCTCGGGTCCAGCTCGCGGCGGGCCACTCCGGGGCCGGCTTGTGGGATCTGTCGACTGGAACGTGCAGGCGCCCGAGGTCGCGCCGGTGCACTTCGAGCTCTACTGGGACGGCTCGAGCCTCTGGGTGTCGCCGGCGATGGCGGGCACGCTCACGGTCGACGGCGAGCGGGTCCAGAGCTGGCGGCAGCTCGCGGGGCGATGCCGCGTGCAGTTCGGCCAAGCCGCGATGATGGTGGAGTCGTCGCAGACGGTGCTCGCGCCGGGAGCACAGGCGTACGGCGCGGTGGCCGCCGCGAGCTACCAGGGTTATCAAGCGCCCGGTGACGACTCGACGCTGATGGCGCCCGCGCCCGCGACGGGCGAGCTCGAGCTGCACGATCTCTCGCCGATCGCGGGCGAGTCGACGATGATCTTCGACGGCGGCGACGGGGGCTTCGATCTCGAGGGTGAGTCGACGCGCATGGTCGACGCGTCCACGACGCCGCCGCCGATGATGGCGCCGCCCGTCGCGCCGCCGCCGACCGGGCGGCCCGGCTTCGGTGGGGTCGCGCCCGCGCCGAACCGCCCGGTGGCGGCGACGCTGACTCCGATGCAGTCGCCGATGATTCCGTCGAGCCCGTCGTCGAGCCCACCGCCCGCGGGGGGCATGAAGACGCAGATCCTCGACACGTCGAGCCTCGGTCTCGGTGAGTTCAACGACGAGACGCGTCCCCCGCTCGGCGCGACGCAGGCATCCACCGACGTCCTGCCGCGGCCCTTCTCCGCACCTCCGCCGCCCGGCAGCGCCGGGGGAGCGACGGCGAAGTTCGCGTTGCCGCCGAGCGGCGCCGACGCGGCGGCCCCGACGGGTGGCTCGAAGCTCCAGCTCCCGCCGATGCGCACGCTCGTGCTGCTCGGGGTGACGCTGGTGGTGGCGCTCGGTGGCCTCGGGTTGATCTTCTGGCGCAAGAGCCAGCGTCAGGAGGCGGCGGCGCAGGCGGCGCAGGCGGCGCAGGCGAGCCAGACGGGACAAGCGGAGGCTGCGGCGGCGGCGGTTCGTCAACGGATCGAGACCGCGCGCAACGCCCAACGCGAGGCCGAGGCGCGGCTGCTCGCCACCGCGGAGCCGCGCATCACGGCCGCGTTGACCGCCGCGCGCACCGCAGCCGAGGCGAGCTTGCCGCGCGACGCGACGCCCGAGATCGCGGCGTCCACGTTGGTCGCCGCGGAGCGCGACGCGCTCGAGAAGCTGGGGGTCGAGGCGCTCGGCAGCAACGACTACACGACGGCGTTCGCGTGCTTCCAGCGCCTCGCGCGGGAGCACCCGGGCGGACCGTATGCGGCCATGGTGCCGATCCTGCGATCCAAGCTGCCGTGCAGCGGCGGTGTCGGTCCGGACGGTCGGCCGTGTACGCGCTGAGGCACGAGGCGACCGCGATGAGCGAGCAATCCACGGAAGGAGGAGCGCGATGAGCCCCGCGAAGAAGACCTCGACGTTTCTCCCCGTGTCGCTCGTGTCGATCGTGACGGCGCTCGCGTCGATCGGATGCGGGGGTCCGCAGCTCCCGCAACAGCAGACCGCGACCTTCTCGGTGACCTTCACGGCGGAGTCCGATCCGGGACAAGCGCTCGAAGGCGTGGTCGTGAAGGCGAACGGTCGCGAGGTCGGGCGCTCCGATCCGTTCGGGCTCGTGCAGACGATGCTGCGGGGTCCCGAGGGCGCGGGCGTGGCGATCACCCACGAGTGTCCCGACGGTTACGTGCAGCCGACGGCGCCGCAGACCTTGCGCCTGCACACGTTCCGCTCGCTCGACGAGAACGCGGTCCGCGGTGGCCTCAGCATGACGCTGCCCTGCGTGCCGACCGAGCGTCGTGTGGCGTTCGTCGTGCGGACGAACGGAAAGGCGAACCTCCCGGTGAAGATCGACGGCGAAGAGGTCGCGCGAACCAACGCGGCGGGCTTCGCGTACGTCGTGCGCAACGCCGCGCCGGGCAGCAGCTTTCGCGTCTCGATCGACGCGTCGGCCGACTCGACGCTGCGTCCGCAGAACCCCCCGCCGCAGCAGTTCACGGTCGGCGCGCGCGACGACGTCTTCGTGCTGACGCAGGACTTCCAGGTCGAGACGCCGCGTGCGGCTCCGCGTCGCCGTCGTCCGCGACCGGAGCCGATCCGGATCATCCGGATCAACTGATGCGGCTCGCTCACGTTCGTGCCCAGACGACTGCGCGTCAGGCGTGGCGGGAGCGCGTGCTCGGGCGGCGGACGGGCACGTCGGTGGGGTCGGGGTCGACCACGCGCGGACCGTCGCGGATCGCTATGTCCACGACCACGTGCACGTCCACGATCACGTCCACGTCGACGTCCACGATCACGTCGCCGTCCACGTCCACGTCGACGTCCACGATCACGTCGACGTCCACGACCACGACGCCTTCCACGTCCGCGCCATGACCGCGATGGCTCCGGCGCGTGGGGGCCGCGACTGGCTCGGGGTCGGGCTCGCGGTCGGGTTCGGGCTCGTGCTCGCGCTCGGCGCGCTCGGCGCGGGGATCGGCGAGGTCGCGGCGCAGGATCCGGACGTGTGGTGGGTGGCGGCGGCGGGACGGCTCGGCTCGATCCTGCATCCGATCGACACCAACACCTTCTCGTTCACCGCCCCGGAGCACGCGTGGGTCTTCCACGAGCACCTCGCGGGCCCGCTCTACGCGGCGGGGCTCGGGGCGCTCGGCACCTCGTTCCTCGCGGCGCTCTCGCTCGTCGGACTGCTCGGCACGGCGGCCTTCGTGCTCTTCACGGCGCTCGGTTGGCGCGCGCCCGACGAACGTGAGCGCCTCGCGGGGTTGCTGCTCGCGCTCGCGTGGTGTGTGGCGGTCGGTCTGCACGGCATGAACGCGCGGGTCACCATCCTCGCGCGGCTGCTTCCGCTGGCCTTCGTGGTGCTCACATTCGACGGTGGATCGACGACGACGCCGAGTGGCGATCGTGAGTCTGCGCGCGACGTTTCGTTCGGACGCGGTCGCGCGATCGTGCTCGTCGTGCTCGCGTGGATCTGGGCGAACCTCCACGGCAGCTTCCCGCTCGGGGTCGCGATCCTCGCGCTCGCGGCGATCGGGATCTCGGGCGACGGGAGGTCGGGCGACGGGAGCGACGGGCGAACCGCGCGTCGACGGATCACGATCTCGCGCCCTCTCTTGCTCACCTCGCTCGCGTGCGCGCTCGTCTCCTTCGTCACGCCGCATGGCCTCGCGCTGCACGGCCTGGTGGCCGACTACCTCACGGGCGGCGCGGACACGCTCGCGGTGGTGCACGAGTACGTGCGTGAGTTTCAGCCGCTCTGGGCGGTCGATCCGAGCACGATCGTGCCGGAGCTCGTCGCGCTGGTGCTCGTGACGACGATCGCGCTGCTCGGCGTGCGCTCGCATCCGACGCGCGCGTGGCTCGTGCTCGGGCTCGTCGTGCTCGCGACCCGCAACCAGCGGCACCTGCCGCTCGCGCTGCTGCTCGCGGTGCCGCTGTTGCGCCCCGTCCTCGCCGCGTGGCTCCCGCGTGGCCTGCGCACGCCGACGCGTCCGGTCGCGGTGCTCGCGCTCGCGCCGGCGCTGGTGCTCGGCTTGGTCGCGTTCGTTCGATCGCCCGCGCCGCCGCCGCGGGGTGGCGAGAGCTTCGACGCGCTGGTGGCGCGCCTGCCGGAGGGCGCGCGCGTCTACGCGCCCGTCGACGTCGGCGGGCGGCTCGCGTGGGCCGCGTTCCCCCACGCGCGCGTCTTCGCGGATCCGCGCAACGATTGCTACCCGGCGGACGTGCTGCGGGAGGCGTACGAGCTCGGACGCCCGGGGCAGGATCGTGAGTGGATCCTGGAGGTGCTCGCGCGTCGCCGCGTCACGCACGTGCTCGATCGTGCGGGCACGGACGTGGCGCGCGCGCTCGACGACTGGACCTTCTTGGCGCGCGAGGGCGAGTGGGTGCTGCTCGCGGCGCCGGTCGGTTTGGCGCGGCGTTGACCGATCGGTCAGGCGCTCGTCGTTCTCTCGGGACGGAGCGGTCCACGTTCACGCTCACGTTCACGTCCACGCTGACGACGACGACGACGCCCTCGACCTCGACCTCGTGGGTCGCGTCGCTCAGACGATCGCGATGTCGAGGGGAGGGCCGGGACGCACTTCGAGGCGCACGACGCCTTCGTAGGACTCGCCGTCCACGATCGGGCTCAGCGGGGTCTCGAGGGCCTCGACAATCATCTCGTGACCCGCGCGCTCGACCAGCCCTCGCGCGCGTAGACGTCGGCCGAGCGCCATGCGCGGCAAGCTGCCGATCACCTCCCAGGGCGCGACGGGGCCCGCGTGGAAGTGGATCTTCCCTTCGGTCGCGAGCGGGAAGAAGCGGAAGACGCCGCCGAGATCGAGATAGAACGCGCCCGCGTGAAGGGCCCCGTGGAGCTCGCCTTCGACGGGGATTCCGTCGATCGACACCCGCGCGCGCGTCGGCTCGAACATGCGCGCGCTCGGCCCGGCGAGGTGCGCGGGCACCGGCAGCGCGGTCCGCGCCACCTGCGACGCGGCGACCTTGCCGACCACCTTCACGATGCTCGGTGGGCCCGGATCTTCGAGCGCGTAGTACTGCTCGAAGAAGCGCTGGCCGACGCCGCCCGCCGCGAGCGCGAAGCCGACGCGACGAAACGCGCGCTCCTCGCCCTCGCGTCGCGTGTTGCCGCTCCGCAGCTCGGTGCCCCGTAGCTCGAGCGAAGGAATCGACACGCGCTCGAGCTCCCCGGCGCGTGCGGCGAGCCGCAGACGCCGCAAGATCGTGACCGCGTCGCCCCGGAGCCCGACCTTCTTCGCCACGAAGTCGATCGTGCCGCCGTTGGTGGGTACGAGCGGCGGCCACGCGTCGACCTTGCCCTCGTCCCGCAGCTCGAGGAGGACGTTGGCCATGCGGTGCAGGGCGCCGTCACCCCCCGACGCGACGAGCACGCGACAGCCGTCGGCGAGGTGCGCTTCCACCGCGGGCCGCAGCTCGTCGAGGTGTCGCGTCACGATCACGCGGCCGTCCGCGCCGAGCGCGCCTCGCAGCTCGCGCACGAGCGAAGGTCGCTTGCGGTTCTTCCGCGCATTCGCGTTCACGACGACGCCGATCACGCGCGCATCCTACGCGCGAACCGCGCGCCCGTCCCGTCGACGGAACCTCCGTCGAACCGCGACGGCGTTCGGTGAAGCACGCGACGAAGGCGGCGGATCGAGGGCGAGTCGCTCGCGCGAGAGGCCGTCGCGTCACCTCGCGCGTGTCGCACGATCCGTCGAAAAGTCGCGAGAATCGGCGAATCCGTGCAGCGTTTGGAGGTGTCGTTCGCACCGTGGAGTCGATCGTGATCCAGAGCGTGTTCCCACGCTCGGAGGCGCGGCTCGTCACGAGCCTCGACGTCGACGCGCTCGAGCCGGGCCGCGTGCATCGTTTGTTCTTCGACCTGATGGACGACGCGCTCGGGCAGCCGATCGCGCTGCCGGTCCTCGTCGCGCGCGGCATGAAGCCGGGGCCGGTCTTCGGCATGACCGCGGGAGTGCACGGCAACGAGCTGAACGGCATCCCGGTCGTGCACCGCGTGTTCAGCTCGCTCGACCTCGAGACGCTGCGTGGCACCGTGATCGCGGTGGTGGTCGTGAACGTGCCGGGGTTCCGGCTCAACCAGCGCGAGCTCGACGAAGGCACGGATCTGAACACGATCTTCCCCGGACGCGCGAAGGGATCGACACCGCACGTGTACGCGCACCGCGTGGTGCAGCGTCTGGTGCGGAAGATGGATCGTTTCCTCGATCTTCACACCGCGAGCTTCGGGCGCATCAACTCGCTCTACGTGCGGGCGGACATGGACCATGCGGTCGCGCGTCAGATGGCGTACTTGCTGCGGCCGCAGATCACGCTGCACAACCAGCCGTCGGACAAGACCCTGCGTGGCGCCGCGATGGCGTTCGGCATTCCCTCGGTGACGATCGAGATCGGCGACCCCCAGCGCTTCCAGCCCGAGCTCGTGAAGAGCACCGCGCAGGGCGTGCGCCGTCTGATGGCGTCGATGGACATGATCTCCAA
>JALOQC010000493.1 GCA_025453555.1 Myxococcota bacterium
GCGATCAGCGTCAACGGCTACGGCAAGCGCACGCCGCTGCTCACGGTCGGCGACGACGGCGAGCCGGTGTCGGAGCGCTCGTTCAAGGTGCAGAACCGCGGCGGCCTCGGCGTGGTGGCGATGGCGACGAGCGAGCGCAACGGCGAGCTCGTGCGGCTCCGGCTCGTGGATCCGAGCGACGGCCTGATGGTGATCACCGACGGCGGGCAGATCATCCGCACGCGCGTCAGCGAGATCCGCGAGGCAGGGCGCAACACGCAGGGCGTGATCGTGATCCGGCTCAACGAGGGCGAGCGCGTGGTCGACATCGAGCCGGTGTCCGCGGAGGAAGCCGAGGACGAGGCGGTCGAGGGCGCGGTCGGGGCCGACGCGGTCGCGGAGAGCGCCGCCGAAGCGACCGCCGCGGAAGCGACCCAGGGCGACGCTGCGCCGACCCCGGAGCCGAGCGACGGCGAAGAGTGAGCCAACCGACGCGTGAGTCGTGCGGAGGTGAGTCCGCACGACTCATGCGACGAGTGCGAATGATCGTGCGGAGGTGAGTCCGCACGACACTTTGCTTTGCGGAGCCCGCCGCGATCCGCCCCTCGCGATCAGGGAGCGATGACTCCGTCGATCGCTTGCACCAGCAGCGCGGCGATGCGGCCCGCGCCCTCGCCACGCAGGCTGATGCGCGCCTGCTCGCCGGGCTCGGCCTGCCAGTCGACCTGGGCGGGGACCGGCGGCCGGCGTTTCCAGCGGGCGCGAGGTGGCGGGCGTGGCATCGCGTCTCGTTGGGGCGTCAGACCGAGGGTCTGGAGCACTCCGTCGACGCGATCGAAGTGGTCGGGCGCGAGGGTCACTTCCGCTTCGCGTCGGTCGGTCCACCCACGCCGCGCCAGCGTGGCCGTCAGCCGAAGCTCGGGCAGCAGCGCGTACACGGCCAGGATCGCGAGCGGCGGCTCGCGCACCCACCCCGGCCGATGGAAGGCCAGCGCGAGGGCGATCGCAATGGAGGCGCGCGGCATGACCGCGAGCGCGCCGCGCGCCATCGAGGCGAGCTCGTCCGGCTCGAGCGACCGATTGGCGGCCATGGCGGCGACGACGCGTGCGTGTTCCGAGCGGAGTGGGTCGCGCATCGCTTCGGGGTCGAGCCGTTGCCATGCTGCGTCCGCGATCTCCCACCGGGCTCGGTCCTCGTTGCCCTGCATCCAGCGGCAAAGAGCCTGCGCAGTCCGGTGAAGCGCGAGCCACCGCGCGGGGGTGGCCCCGTAGGGCGTGCCCTGCTCGTCGGGGGCGTCGAGCAGTCGAGCGGCGTTCGCCAGGCTCGTCGTGAATGCCACGTCTTCGCCGACGAACCATCCGTTGATCACCTTGTTGAGGAGATGAGAGCCTTCCTGCCACGCGCTGCGTGGGCCCCACATCTCCGAGTCGATGGGCTCCTCGGGGGGCTGAAGTGACTCTCGGGCCGCAGCGACCCAGCCCGCGGTGTCCAACGTCTTCATGTGCCGCGAGTGTAGTGGGGGTCATCACGCCCACGAAGCGGAATGCTCGCGAACCGTCGGGAGAGCGCGCGGCGGAATGAGGATTGTCCGCGCGCTCGTTCGAGGACGTCATGAATCACGCGTGGGGGCTCTGGGGGGTTGGAGTTCTGATGATGCTCGGGTGCGGAGGGTCGCACCGAGCCGAGCCGATGTCGGAGTCGCCGAGCACCTCGCCATCGTCGACGGCGACACCCACGTCGACCACCTCGCAGAACGCCGGGACTCCAGCGTCGGAGACGGTGTCACCCGTCGCTTCCACGGACGCGCCGTGCCGCGTGCGCAGCCTCTTCGTGGAGTACGACCGCGAGAACGATCCGGCCGCCGCGCCGAGGCGGAGCGAGGTCGTGGTGGAGCGCTTCGTCGACGACTGGTCGGAGCGTGACGCGTGCGACCGCGACTTCGAGGACTACGCCGCGCGACCGATGCGCTGCGCGCCGCGTGCGCGTTCGCGCGTGGAGGTGCATGGAGACGTGCTCGCGCCGAACCGCATGCTCGTGGGGACGCGCGACGGCGAGAGCCTGCACGTGATCTTCGACGAGCGGGGTCGCACGAGTCGCATCGACTGGGATCCCACCGCATCGGGCTCGTTCGATTACGCGTTCGTCTACGAATACGACTGCGACGAGTGACTCCGTCGAGGGCCCGTGGCTATTGGGCCGTCATGCGGACGACGCTGCATGGATGGGGCCCCGTGGTGGCCAGCTGGAAGGCGTACCTCGAGGCCCACGTCGTGAGATTGCAGATCGAGCCCCGTCGGTTGGTCTGCGTGCGCGGCGGCCTGCACGGCGGCGAGGGGTGGTGTGAGCTTCTGATCGTCGCCGCCCAAACGCGGTCACCCGCGACGCTCGTGCGCGGAAGACGTGACTTCGACCCCATGTCGCTCACCGGACCTGGGTGTCACGCGCTGCAGGGGGTCTCCGTGGTGCCTCCGCGCACGGCGGCGCTCCATTTCGGATTCGCAGGTGATCTGCGGATCGAGATGGGCAGCGAAGCGATCGTGCATTTCATCGGCTCCGCGCTCACGCGCGGCCCGATAGTTTCGCGGAATCGTTCCGCTCCGCGGACTGCGTCCGCTTCGCCTCGAACGATTCCGCTTCAATTCCGACGCGGTCGGCGGATCGAAGGCGAGCGACTCGTCGACCTCGACGACGGCCGACACTTCCACTTCGACGACCCCTCGGCGGGGCTCGACCTGCTCGACGAGGCTCCTGACGACGAGGGTTGAGGAGCCGCCCGCACGCGCCGCTTCCGATCCTTCCGCGGGCGGCGTAGCATTCGCGCGTTACGCGAAAGGTCTCGTGGTTTGAGCGCCCCCGTCCTCGGCATCGATCTCGGAACGACCAACTCCGTCGTCGCCATCGCAGACGACACGGCGGTTCAAGTCCTCACGGACGCGGAGGGCCATCGGCTCATTCCGTCCGTGGTCTCGTTCCATCCGAACGGCGACGTGATCGTCGGGCGCGCCGCGCGCGATCGTCGGCTGCTCGACGCGCCGAACACCGTGTACTCGGTGAAGCGGCTCATCGGTCGGCCGTTTCAGAGCGAAGAGGTGCGGCGCGCGCGTTCGCGCTTCGCGTTCGATCTGACCGAGAGCCACTCGGGCGGCGTGCTCGTGTCGGCGCGAAACGAGAGCTACACGCTCTCGGAGATCAGCGCGTTCGTGTTGCGCGAGGTGCGGCGGGTCGCCGAGGAAGCGCTCGGAGAGCCGTGCACGAAGGCCGTGATCACGGTGCCGGCGAACTTCAACGAGCTGCAGCGCAGCGCGACGAAGGCGGCAGGACGCGTCGCCGGGCTCGAGGTGCTGCGCATTCTGAACGAGCCCACCGCGGCCGCGCTCGCGTACGGTTACGGTCGCGGATCGCGGGAGCGCATCGCGGTCTTCGATCTGGGCGGTGGCACGTTCGACGTCACGATCCTCGAGCTCGCGGGCGAGGTCTTCGAGGTGCTCGCGACCGCGGGCGACACCTACCTCGGCGGCGACGACATCGACTCGCTCGTGGCCGAGCAGATGGCGGAGGCCTTCCTCGCGCATCACCGCTACGACCCGCGCAACGATCGGCAGGCGTACGAGCGCCTGCGCGCGGCGGCGGAGTGGGCGAAGTGTCAGCTCACGAACGAGCCGGAGGTGCAGCTCCGCGTCGAAGAGCTCGCGTACGGCCCGGGCGGTGTGTCGCTCGATCTGACGTTCGGGCTCACGCGGCAGGCGCTGGAGGCGATGGCGACGCCGCTGCTCGCGCGCGCGTTCGACGTCTGCGAAGAGGCGATGCGCGTCGCGGGCATTCGTCCGACCCAGCTCGACAACGTGATCCTCGTCGGTGGCTCCACGCGCATGCCGCTCGTGCATCGCTTGGTCGCGGACTACTTCGGCAAGACGCCGCTGGCCGACATCGATCCCGACGTGGTCGTGGCGCAGGGCGCGGCGATCCAGGGCAAGGCGCTCGCGACCTCGCGCGCGAAGTCGCGGCTCGGCAAGGTCGCGCTCAAGCCCTCGCGGATGTCGCAGCCGCGCATTTCGATCGAAGAGGTCGCCGAAGGGCTCGCGCAGGATCCACGGAGCGCGGCATCGGATCGGCCTTCCAAACAGCCGCCACCGCCGCCTGCGGCCGCGCTGAAGGGCGGCGACTACCGACCGCCGCCGCCTCCTCCTCCGCCTCGCGCGGGTCGAGCAGCGCCGCCTCCGCCGCCCCCCGTGGCGACGATGGCCAAGCCGGGTGGGCAAGAGCTCGGTCTGCCCCCGCCGCTGCCCGAGCCTCCGCCGCTCGAGCCGATTCGCCCGGCGCCCGCCTTCGCGGTCGGCGTGCCGAGCAGCGCTCCCGCGTTCGATCTCGGTTTGCCTCCGGGGCTCGATCCTGGATTTGCGCCGCTCACGGAGTTCGGCGCGCCGCCCGCACCGCCTGCCGCTCCCCCGCCATCGGCCGCAAGCTCCGCGTTCGACGCTCCTTTCGAGCCGCTCACCTTCGACGCGCCGCCCCCGCTCAGCGCGCCCGAGCCGGTCGTCTACGACGTTCCGCCCGCGCCCGTCGCGCCGCCGCTCTTGCTCGACGTCACGCCGCTCTCGCTCGGGCTCGAGACGGTCGCGGGCTATTGCGAGCACATCATCAAGCGCAACGCGGCGATCCCCACCGAACAAGTGCGGATCTTCTCGACTGGCATGGACGATCAGAGCGAGGTCGTGGTGCGGGGACGGAACGCTCTCGGTGCGCGCGCTCGATCGGAAGAGCGGGCGTCAGCAGAGCATCCGCATCCAGCTCGTGGGTGGGGTGGACGAGAGCGGGCTCGACGAGATGCAGGCGCGCCTCGAGGCGAAGTTCACGCATTGAGCGCGCGGTCGTCGGCGAAGCCCCGGCGACGTACACGTTGGTTGGGCGTCGTGAACGACGACGTCGGCGAGGACGTCAGCACGTGTGCGTTGACGTGAGCGTTAGCGTGAGCGTCGACGGCGACGTAACGCGGAATCGTAGACCACTGCGGTCCTCGAGAACCTCTCGCCGTTCACGTTCACGTCGCCGACCACGACCACGTCCACGTCCACGTCCGCGATGCCGACGAACGCGAGCCGCTCAGACCCGCCCGCATGAGCTCGCTGTCCGCGCTCAAACCAGGCCGGGGCACATCTCGGTGCCCTCGGCCGCGTTGTCCTCTTCGTTGCACTCGACGACGGTGCTCGTCGCGGTGTCTCCGTCGACGCGGACCTCGAAGCGAAGTTCGACGTCCGTCGGTTGATCGCTCGCCACCGCGGTGAGGCGCTCGGTGCCGCCGGGCAACAGCGGGCGCGTGGTCATCAGCGTGGCGACGACGCCGCCGGGGGCGGGCGCGGTCTGCACGATCTCCACCGGAACACCGGCGGGGACTCCGCGGCTGCCGGCGTTGCGCACGACGGCGGAGAGGCGAATCTCTCGGCTTCCGCAGGCGGCGACGACTTCGAGGTCGACCGTGAGGTTCGGCGCATTGAACACGCCTTCGCCCTGGACGTTCTGGCGGAAGTTGTTGAGACCCTCGACCGTCCAGTTGTCCGGCGGCGTGGCGGGAACACCGCCGAGATCGTCCACGTGGGTGACGGAGTAGGCGTATTGATTCCAGATCGGGCGCGTGCGCACCCAACGGTCCGCGGGATCGCCGAGGACGAAGATGCCTTGGGTACCGTTGCGGAAACGTTCCGGAATCTCGGCATCCGACGCGTAGCCGAAGGCGGCGCGCCAGGCGGGGCGGCAGTCGTCTCGCGCGATCTGATCGTTGTTGGCGGGGACGACGATCTCGCTGTTCCCGTCGCGATCCACGTCGACCACGATGGGGTACTCCGAGCCGGTGCGTGAGCTGTTCGCGAAGGGCTCCATCAGGATTCCGCGGCCGTCGCGGCCGTCGAACACGTGGAGGAAACACTCGTCGTTGTAGACGACCTCCGCGATGCCGTCGCCTTGGAAGTCGAACACGCTCGAGCCGGTGCGCGAGCTCGAGAGATCCTGCACGGAGGCCGACCAGCGGATCGCCCCAGTGGTGCCTTCCATGCGGTCGCAGGTGCCGGCCTCGCGACCCGCGATCGGGGTGTCGATGCAGTCGGGATCGTAGACCGCGTACGCGCCGGAGCCGGCGGACGCGATCTCGGGCAGACCGTCGCCGTCGAAGTCGGCGATGGTCGGCGGACCCCCTTGGCCACCGGCGGGGATCGGGAGCATCCCGGAGAACCACGAGCCGCCGACGCCCATGCGGAGCTCGCCGTTGGCGCCGTCGCGCACGGTGACTTGCGCGCCCCGCACCATGACGACCTCTGGCGCGCCGTCGGCGTCCAGGTCGCCGACCGCGGCGTAGCCGATGTTCGTACTGGTGGTGGTGCCCCAGAGGATCGAGCCGTCGGTGTCGTAGGCCACCGCGCCGCAGGTGATCTCGAGCTCGGGGTCGGCGTCCAGGTTCGCCACCACGGAGTGGGTGCCCGAGTTGTTGCAGGCGCCGGAGTCGAAGCGCGACGAGAGCGCGAAGGTGCCGCCGGCCTCGGTGAAGTCGAAGACCCGCGCCCCGAGCACGATCTCCGCGCGACCGTCGCGATCGAGGTCGTGGATGGACGGGTTGCCGTACGCCGCGCCCGTCGCGGTCGCGAAGCGCGCGAGCTGCGTCGTGGTCTCGCCGTCGAGCACGACGAGGGCGCGATCGCGCGCGAGGTAGATGACTTCGAGCGAGTCGTCGGAGGGATCGAGGTTCGCGAGCGCGACCGAGCCTTGCGAGCCGGCGGCGTTGGTGCCGGAGACGGTCCAGAGGGTCTCGCCGGTGCGGCCGTGGATCGCGACGAGGATGGTCACGTCGAGATCGCTGCCGCGGTAGACGGGCACCACGACGTCCGGGATGCCGTCGCCCGAGACGTCACCCACGACGGGCGCGGTGATGACGTTCGCGTAGAGGCTGCCGCCGACGGTCTCGCCCGCCCAATGCCACTCGATCTCGAGGCTCACGTCCTCGAAGTCGGGGCGCACTTCGCAGAGCGGGGGCGACGGGTTCGTGAGGCAGCGGCCGATGGTGGGCT
>JALOQC010000494.1 GCA_025453555.1 Myxococcota bacterium
CGTCCCCGTCTCGAGCGCCTCGCGCTCCACGAAGTCGCCGTAGCACTGCGCGATGCGCCCCGCGGCGCCGCGGATCATCGACTGCACCGCGCTCGCGGGCAGGCGTCCGAAGCCGTCCACGCGCTCGCCGACCCGCACCGTGAGGTAACCGCTGAGCTGAACGTCTTGCTCGACCACCTCGGTCGCCGGGTTCGGCACCGCGACCGCCGCCGCGCTGCCCGTCGGCTCCCGCACCACCTCGCGCTGCTCCAGCCGCGACGCCCGCGGAAGACACGCGCGCATCGCCTCCGCGAGCTCGTCGAGCCGCTGCTCGATCGCCTCCACCGCACGCGCAGCGTCGTTGCGCACGTCCTCGTAGGGCGCCGAGAGCTGCTCGTGCGCTTCCCGGAGGAGCTGCACCTGCGTGGTCACCTCGCGCTGCACGCGCTCGAGGCAGGTCACCTCGCGCATCGCCCGGCTGCGAGCTTCGTCGACGTTCGGGGACTGCGCGTGGACGGGGATCGCGAGCGACGTGCCGGCCAGCGCGAGGGCGAGGACAATCGAAGGGCGCATGAGGTGAAGCGTACGACGCCCGAGCCCACGTGGGTGTTCACCGCGTGCTCGATGCCTCCTGCAGTCGAGCTCTGCTCACCGACAACCCATCAGCTCGGCGGCGGCGCGTGTGTTCTGCGGCTGCGGGTTCGGCCGACAGATGAAGTCCGAGACGTTGTCGCCCGACCGGTAAGCGTTGCCGGCGAGCTCGTGCACCCCGCCCGGCTGCATCGAGGTCGTGGTCGCGGCGGCCACGGCCTTTCGTTCGACGGACCGCATGAAGCCGGTCGTTGGGGCGAAGAAGCCGGTACACATCAGCTGCCCCGAGGAGGATCCGACCTCCACGAGATCGAGCTGCTGTCCGTGACAGAAGAGCTCGACCTTCAAGCTGGTCCCCACCGCGAGGGTCGTTCCGAGCGTCGCGCCGACGTCGAGGTCGGCGGAGTCGACTCCGAGGCCGACCAGGTAGAACCCGCCGCTCGGGATGTTCCCCTCCAGCTCCACGGTCTGGAGACGCTCGTCGGCTCCCCCCTGAATCACGAGCTCACAATCGTCGAGCGAGACCGGAAGACAAAACCGATTGTAGAGCTCCATGAACCCGGTTGCGCCGAGTCGGATCTCGCTGATCACGAGGTCGAGACAACGCCACGGATTCGGCTCGGAGCTCAGCGGCTCGGCACACACGCCTGCGTAGCCGGTCGGTCGTGCGTTGCAGGCGTCGCCGGGGTCGGAGCCGAGGTCGGTCGGGCAGTTGCGGTTGGTGCCCGTGCAGACCTCACGTTCGTCGCAGCTCACGTGCGCAGGTGCGCGGCAGAGCTCACCAGCCGCGCGGAGCTGATCGCTCGGACACATCGCGCTCGTCCCGGAACAAATCTCCGGTACGTCGCACTCTCCGCTCGGCATGCGACAGACGGTACCATTCGGCTGGAACGTGTCGTTGGGACACTGCACCGAGCTGCCCGAGCACGTCTCCGGGCGGTCGCATCCGCCCTGCACCGCCGCGCGACAGACGTGGGTCGTCGGTCGAAGCGTATCCGACGGGCACGCGGGGCTCGTGCCGGTGCACGACTCCGCGACGTCACACGGACCCGCCGCCGCGCGGCATTGGGTGGTCGCGGTCGCGAAGGCGTCGCTCGGACAGTCGATCGAGGTGCCGGAGCACACCTCCGCGACGTCGCACATCCCGTTCGCGGGTCGGCACACCGTGCCCGCGTCGCGTGGGCCCTTGCCCACGCACGTGGTCCCCGTCGGCCCGCATTCGATCACGCCGACCTCGCACGGACGCCCGGTGTCGCAGGGCGCGCCGCAAGTCGATTCCGCGCAGTTGCCGGCGCCGTCGCACACGAAACTGGGATTGATTCCGCAGTCAGTCCCGAAGGGCGCGAACACATCGGTCGGGCATGCACGCGCGCTTCCATCGCAGACCTCCGAGACATCGCACTCGGGGCCGGCGCTCCGACACACCGTCCCGAGCGGCGAGATCACGTCCGCCGGACACGTCGGCCCCATGCCGCTGCAGGTCTCCGCCGGATCGCACGCCCCCTGCGAGGCGCGACACTCCGTGCTCGCGGGGCGGAACGCATCCGCCGGACAGAGCGGGCTCGTTCCGTCGCAGGTCTCCGCCGCATCGCACGGGCCCATCGCCCCGCGGCACGTCTCTCCGGCCGCCACGCGCACGTCGGCCGGGCAGGTGGTGTCCTGGCACGTCTCCGCCATGTCGCATCCGCCGAGCGACGCGCGGCACACCGTGCCCGGATCGGCCGCGCGCATCGGCGTGCACGTGGGCGCGCCGTCCTCGCCGCACTCGATCTCACCGACCTCGCACGGGTTGCCGGTGTCGCAGGATCCACCCGGCGTGCAGGTGCCGCAGGTCTGTCCGAAGCAGAAGCCGGTCGCGCACTCGGTCCCGAACGGCACCGCCGCATCGGCCGGACACACCGGCGAGGTCCCGTCGCAGAGCTCTTCCGCGTCGCACTCGCCCGCCGCCGCGCGACACACGGTGTCGGCGCTCCGTGGCGTCCGCACGCAGACCGGCTCGCCGCTCTCGCACGACACCTCCGCGGTCTCGCAGGCTCCCTCCGCTTCGCATTCGATCGACGTCGGATCGCAGGTGCCGCCGTCGCCGCCGCCATCCTCCATTCCTGCGTCGGTGCCCCCGTCGAGGTCGTCGCCCGGCCGCGGCAGCAGCTCCGGCGGGATCCTCGGCACCTCGAGGCAGAGCCCTTGATCGCACGTACGATCGTCGGGGCACGTCACGTCGAGGCACGCGCCGCCCGGGATGAACACCCGCAGCACGCGCGTCTCGCGCGCCACGTACCCGCTCTGACGTCGCGCCTCCGCCACCGTGCGGAAGTCGGTGTCGAGCGCGCGCGCGGTCACGCGGTAGAGGCGCGTCGCGTCGCCGTCGACGGGCGCGAGCACGTGCACGCGCGGCCAGTCCGTGCTCGCCACCGGGATCGTCACGTCGCCGAGCTCGCTCACCGGCGCGAAGGTCCCACCCGCCGCGGCCGCTTCGATGCGCAGCCGCACGAAGGAAGCGCGCGCCTTCACGTCGTCGGCCGCGTCGATCTCCACGAGGATCTGCGTGACCGGATCACCTCCGCACGCCACGATCGTCGCGAGCGCCGCGAGCGCGAGCACCCCGCCTCGACGGATCCGCGGATTGCTGGCGCGAGTCCTCGTCCGAGCGAGCGTCCGAGCGGTCGCGTCCGCGCTCCCTCGAGCCGCCGATGTCCCTTCGCGCTCCCGCATCGCGTTTCCCCGCCCGCTCATCGTCCGCCTCCGAGCGTGAAGGTCACGCCGCCGAAGTCCCCACGATCGTACTGCGGACCGTCGTCCGAAAGCGCGATCCCGAGCCCCACCCCGACGCCGATCGCCACCACCGCGCCCACCACGAGCCCGATCCACCAGCGCGACTTCTTCTCTTCGCTCACCTCGGTCCGCGCCTGTGCGAGCTCGCGCTCCAGCTCCGCCTCGCGCGCCTCGCGCTCCGTCGCCGCCTGACGCTCGCGCTCCAGCGCCGCGGCTTGCTCCGCACGCTCCGCCTCCACGCGCTCGAGCGCCTCGATGCGCGCCTCCACCTGCACGCGGTGCGGGTTGTCGGGGACCTCGACCAAGTAGCTGCGGTACGCGGTCAACGCCTCGGCGTCGTGACGCAGCCGATCGTGCGCGAGGGCGACGTTGTAGAGCAGCGCGCCGCGGTTCGTGAGCTCGTACGCGGCCTGGAAGTTCGCGAGCGCGACGTCGTAGCGCCCGCCTTCGTACGCGGTCGCGCCCGCGAGGAAGAGCTGACGCCCTTGCTCGTCGCGCTCCTCGTCGGTGAGCTGCGAGTCGTTCGCCGTCGGTCCGGCGGCGGGTTCTTGGGCCTGCGCGTGCGCAGAGAGCGTCGCGCCCCCGAGCGCGAGCGCGAGAGAGAACAGTGCGTGCCTCACGCGCCGAGGATAGTCCGCCGCCCTCCGCCGCGCGAAACGTGTGCAGTTCCTCCCCACAACCTCCTCTCACGAGGGCGCCCCTCGCCGCGCCGCTCGAGGCGCCCTCCGCGGCTCACGCGCGTGTCACGTCTCGACGTCACGTGACACGACACGAACGTCGCGCGAACCCGTCACTCCGACGATACGCTCACGTAACATTCCGCATTCATTGTGATTTTTGCTTGACTCCCCCGGCCCGACCCCCCGCGTCCTCACAGGGGCCGTCACCCGAACGTCACAATCGCGTTGCCGAGGATCCACGCCAGCCACGCACCGTTCGCGGCGTGAACTCCCCGTCCGCCCTCGCTCCGTCCGCGCCCGCGTCCGAGAGCACCGACGGCCTCTCGCGCCGCGGGCGGTCCTTCGTGCTCTTGGTGGAGAAGGAGCGGGTCTTCCTCGCCCTCATCGCCACCGCGCTCATCGCGACCGGCCTCGTGTACCCGCACGCCGAGCTCGCGCGCTGGTTCGGTTTCGCGCTCGCCGGCTACTCCGCGGTCGCCAACGACAGCGTCCAGACGCTCGGCACCTTCATCGCCTCGAACCGCCAGAAGCCCTGGTGGCTCCAGTGGCTCTTCATGGGCGGCATCTTCCTCGCGACCGCGCTCTACTCGTGGTTCGCCTACGACGGCGACGTCAGCTACGCGCGCCTCGCCAGCAAGGGCTTCGAGACCACCCCGGTCGCGTTCACGTA
>JALOQC010000495.1 GCA_025453555.1 Myxococcota bacterium
AGGCGTCGTCGTGCAGGCGATGCCAGAACGCGACCTGCTCGCGCGGCGAGACGCGCAGCGTTCCGTCGAGCCAGAACGCGTCGAGCGCTTCTCCGATCGCGGCGTTGCCGAAGGCGAAGCGTTCCAATCCGGCCTGCATGCGCGCGCGTCCGACGAAGGGCGCGAGGCGTTGGAAGTACCAGACGGCGGAGTCGCGGATCGCGGTGCGCAGCGTGTGGTCGCGGTTCCAGCTCGCGAAGCTGCGCGTCTGCCCGTCCCAGGCGAGCACGTGCTCGGGGCCGTCGAGCACGCCGAGGTCGAGCGCGAGGAGCGCGTGGGGGACCTTGAACGTCGACGCGGCGGGTCGCCGGGTGTCGCAGTCGCCGATGCAGACGGCGAGCGAACCGTCGGCGCGCCGCGCCGCGAACGATCCCGCGTAGCCGGCGTCGGCGAAGTGGTGCGCGAGCTCGGGGCGGCGCGTCAGCTCGACGATCACGTCGCGAGGGCGAGCGGTCGTGGCCACGGGCGTCACCGGCGTGGTCGCTGCGACGGGCGCGATCGTCGGCTCGGGGCAGGTCGCGGACGACGCGCACGCGGCGAGGAAGCAGACCCAGAGGGGCGTGTGTTTCATGGGCGGGCGAACCGTGGTGACGGCGTTGTTCCCTCACGTGGGCGTCGCGCTCTCGTCGAGGACTCCGACGCGCGTCACGGTCGACGAAGGGTACGCGTGCTCGCACGCCGAGCTCACGGGTGAGGAGCACGCAGGGCTCACGGGCGAGGAAGAGGGCGCAAAAAGAAAGTGACAGGTCACTTTCTTTTTGCCATGCTCCGCGCATGTTGGTTCCGCAGCAGGCCCGCGCCGTCGCCACCCGAGAGCGGCTCCTCGAAGCGGCCGCGTCGCTCCTCGCAGAGGAAGGTCTCCGCGGGACGACCACCACCGCGGTCGCCACGCGCGCGGGGGTGTCGCAGGGCGCGCTCTTCAAACACTTCCCGAGCAAGACCGCGCTGCTCTCCGCCGCGACCCAGGCGGTGCTCGCCTCGTTGGTGCGCGACTTCCGCACAGGGCTGCCGAAGAAGCTCCCCGACGCGCTCGAGGCACGGATCGCGGTCGGCGTGCGCGCGTTGTGGAAGGTCTTCCGGCTTCCGGCGATGCAGGGGCTCTTCGAGGTCTACCTCGCGGCGCGCACCGATCCCGAGCTCGGCGAGGCGCTCGAGCCGCTCCTCTCCGCGCACCGCGAGAACATCTTCGCGGAGGCACGACGGCTGTTCCCGGAGCGGATCGCGCGACCGGAGCTGGAGAGCGCGCTCGCGACCGGGGTCGACGCAGTCGTGTACGCGATGCAGGGCGTCGCGCTCGGGCTCTTCCGCAGCGACGAGCGCCGCGAGCGCGAGCACCTCGCGTTCTTCGAGCGCCTCGCGATGCACGAGCTCTCGGTCGCGGGTCTCACCACGGCGGATCCAGCTGCGACGACGACCGCGGCGGATCCCGCCGTGAAGACGAAGACCACGGCGCCTGACCCCGCCGTGATGACGAAGACCACGGCGGCTGACCCCGCCGTGATGACGAAGACCACGGCGGCTGACCCCGCCGTGAAGACGAAGACCACGGCGGCTGACCCCGCCGTGATGACGAAGACCACGGCGGCTGACCCCGCCGTGATGACGAAGACCGACCGTCGGACGGGGAGGCGCTGATGTCGTCGCTGATCTACTTCGCGATCCCCGCGTTCCTCGTCACCGTGCTGCTGGAGGCGTTCTTCGTCACGAAGGCGCAGCGCGAGGGCAGCCCGCTCGTCGGCTACGAGGTGAAGGACACCTTCGCGAGCCTCACGATGGGCGTGGGCAACGTCGTGATCTCGGCGGTGACGAAGCTCGCGTGGATCCCGCTCTGGTGGGTGATCTACGAGCATCGCCTCTTCGAGCTCCCGGTCGACACGTGGTGGGTCTTCGTCCTGCTCTTCGTGGCGGAGGACTTCTGCTATTACGTCTTCCACCGCACGAGCCACGAGGTGCGTTTCTTCTGGGCCGCGCACGTCAATCACCACTCGAGCCGGCGCTACAACCTCTCGACCGCGCTCCGGCAGTCGTGGACCGGACCCATCGTGGGCGGCATCTTCTGGCTGCCGCTGCTCTGGCTCGGTTTCCATCCCGCGCTCGTGCTGATGCAGCAGGCGATCTCGCTGCTCTATCAATACTGGATCCACGTCGAGTGGCTGGGGAAGCTCGGGCCCTTCGAGTGGGTCTTCAACACGCCTTCGCACCACCGCGTCCACCACGGGAGCGATCCGCGCTATCTGGATCGCAACCACGGGGGAATCCTCATCGTGTGGGACCGACTCTTCGGAACCTTCGAGGAAGAGCGCGAGACGCCGACCTACGGCCTCACCAAGAACCTCGCGTCGTTCCACCCGGTCACGATCGCGTTCCACGAGTGGGCGGCGATCGGCCGCGATCTGCGGGACGCGCGCTCGCTGCGCGAAGCGCTCGGGGTGGTCTTCGGTCCTCCCGGCTGGCGCGCGGACGGCACCGGCGAGACGAGCGCGGTGATGCGGGCGAAGCTCGCGGCGGTCTCGCGCCAGGACTCGGCTCCGTTGCAGACCGGATGAGGGCGCGAACGGGAACGCCGCGAGCGGGAAGGGCTCGAACGGCGAGACTGCGAACGGGGTGGCTGCGAACGGGGTGGCTGCGAACGGTGGCTGCGAACGGGGTGGCTGCGAACGGGGTGGCTGCGAACGGGGCGCGCTGCCGTGTGACCCGCCCACCCGTCTGCTATCTCGCCCACGTGCACTGGCACGCGAAGACACGCGTCGAGCTCCTCGCGGAGCTCGAGAGCGATGCGGCGACGGGGCTCTCGTCCGACGAAGCGGCGCGACGGCTCGAACGCGACGGTGCCAACGTGATGAGCGCGCGGCGCGGCAAATCGACGCTGCGTCGGATGCTCGACCAGTTCGCGCAGCCGCTCGTGATCGTCTTGATCGCGGCAGCCGGAGTCTCGGTTGCGCTCGGTGACGTCGTCGACGCGCTGGTGATCGGTGCGGTCGTGCTCGTCAACGCGGTGATCGGCTTCCTCCAGGAGCACCGCGCGGAGCAGGCGATCGCGGCGCTCGACGCGATGGTGATCACGGAGGCCGACGTGCTCCGCGACGGACGCAACCGTCGGATTCCGAGTCGAGGGCTCGTGGTGGGCGACGTCGTGGCGTTGCAGGCGGGGGATTCGGTCCCGGCCGATCTGCGGCTCTTGCGCTCACGAGAGCTGCAGACCGACGAAGCGGCGCTGACCGGCGAGTCGGTGCCGATCCTCAAGACGGTCGAGCCCGTCGCGGGCGAGACGACGATCGGCGATCGCACGAACATGGCCTTCGCGGGCACCGCGGTCACGTTCGGCACCGGGCTCGGCGTGGTCGTCGCGACCGGCGATCGCACGGAGACCGGGCGCATCGCGGGGCTCATCGCGAACGCGACCGAGATCGCGACGCCGCTCACGCGACGCATCGCGGCGCTCTCGAAGCTGCTCGTGTGGATCATCCTCGGCTTCGCGTGCTTGCTCTTCGCGATCGAGGCGGTGCGAGGCGCCGATCTCGCGGAGACCTTCAACGTCGCGGTGGCGCTCGCGGTCGGCGCGATCCCCGAGGGGCTCCCCGCGGCGGTCACGGTGCTCCTCGCCGTCGGCGTGTCGCACATGGCCAAGCGTCGCGCGCTCGTTCGGCGGCTGCCGGCGGTCGAGACGTTGGGCAGCACCACGGTGATCTGCTCCGACAAGACCGGCACGTTGACCGAGAACCAGATGACGGTGACGCGGCTCTGGACTCCCTCGGGCGACTTCGCCTTCGAAGGCGTCGGCTACGACCCGGTGGGTCGCGTCGTGAGCTCCGGGGGTGAGGCGATCGAGGCGGGGGTCGCGGTCGAACGCGCGCTCCGCTGCGGGCTGCTCTGCAACGACACGCGGATCGTGCGCGAAGCCGACGAGGTGCGCGTCGAGGGCGATCCGACCGAAGCGGCGCTGCTCGTGGCGGCGGGGAAGGGCGGCGTCGAGGTCGGCGCGTGGACGCGGCTCGACGAGATCCCGTTCGCCTCCGAGCACATGTACATGGCGACGCTGGTCCGCG
This sequence comes from Myxococcota bacterium, assembly GCA_025453555.1. GTDB lineage: Bacteria > Myxococcota_A > Polyangia > Polyangiales > Houyiibacteriaceae > JACKEH01. Next base: position 4,086 of record JALOQC010000495.1, read on the forward strand.
AGGGTGGGTCGAGCGCCGACCAGCGAGGTGCCGACGCGAAAGGCGCCGACGACGTGCACGACGACGCGTGGCTCTTCGTGAAGGGCTCCGCCGAGGCGCTGCTTCCGCGTTGTGTCGGCGCGGAGGGGGGCACGCTCGACGTCGAGGTGGTCGAGGCGAAGGTGCGCGAGCTCGGGAGCCAGGGATTGCGCGTGCTCGCGCTCGCGTATCGACGAATGCGCCCGCCGGAAGGCGCGTTCTTGGCCGGGTCGGCGGGGTCAGCCGCCTCGACCGGGTCGGCGGGGTCAGCCGCCTCGACCGGGTCGGCGGGGTCAGCCGCCGACTTGTCGCGCGAGGCCGTCGCGGAGCTCGTCTTCCTCGGGCTGGTCGGCATGATCGATCCTCCGCGCCCGGCAGCGAAGCGCGCGGTGGCGGGGTGCCGTGGGGCGGGCGTGATGGTGAAGATGATCACGGGCGATCACGCGGTGACCGCGTCCGCGATCGCGGCCGAGATCGGCCTCGAAGGCGCGCGCGACGAGGGGGGGCGTCTGCGCGCGGTCGCGGGGGCCGAGCTGACGACGCTCGCGGGGCCGGTGTCGGCGGCGGAAGACCCGTTCTCGGCCGCGCGGCTCGAGCGAGTGGCGTCGGTGGCCGAGGAGGTCGCGGTCTTCGCGCGGGTCGCGCCCGAACAGAAGCTCTTGCTCGTGCGCGCGCTCCAGCATCGAGGCCACGTGGTCGCGATGACGGGCGACGGCGTGAACGACGCGCCGGCGCTCGAACAAGCGGACATCGGCGTCGCCATGGGCAAGGGCGGCACCGACGTCGCGCGGGGCGCTTCCGCGATGATCCTGACCGACGACGACTTCGCGACGATCGCCGCCGCAGTCGAGGAAGGTCGCGGTGTGTACGACAACCTCGTGAAGTTCGTGACCTGGACCCTGCCGACCAACGGCGGCGAAGGGCTCGTGCTCCTGCTCGCGGTGATCACGGGCGCGGTGCTGCCGATCCTGCCCGTGCAGATCTTGTGGGTGAACATGTCGACCGCGGTGCTGCTCGGGCTCTCGCTCGTCTTCGAGCCGAAGGAGCCGGGGCTGATGGACCGGCCGCCCCGTGACGTCGACGAGCCGCTGCTCTCGGCGAAGCTCGGCCTGCG
>JALOQC010000103.1 GCA_025453555.1 Myxococcota bacterium
CGCCCGGCGCTCGACGCTCTCTTCGCGAGCCTCGGCGCCGAGGACGTCGTGAGCGTCGTCGGCTACGCGGAGCGTACGACGCTCCTCGCCTCACGCACCCGCAGCGTCGACACCGTGTGGGCCGCGATCGGGGAGGCACACCGTGGCGGGTACCGCGATCTCTACGGAGGGCTGCGCGCCGCGTACGAGCTCGCCGCCGCGACCGAGGACGACCTCGAGGCGCGTGTGCTCGCGCTCGTGACGCCCGGCACGGATCGCGGCGTCACGAGCCCCGCGCGGCTCGTGGAGCTGGTGCGGGCCTACGCGCGCGAAGGCATCGCCACGAGCGTGGTCGGGCTCGGCGCGCGCGAGGACGAGACGCTCTGGTCGCGGCTCGCGGCGAGCGGCGCCGGCAACGCGTACTTCGTGGGCGAGGACGGCGCCGAAGCGCGCGCGGTGATCGAGACCGAGATCGCCACGAGCTTCACGCCCATCGCGCGCGACGTCCGCATCCGCCTCGACGCGGGCAACGCGTGGGACGTGGTCGGGCTCTACGGCGCGACCGACGCGCAGCTCGACACCGAGGCGGGCATCGCGTCGCTGCCGAGCCTCTTCCTCGCCGGACGTCGCGACGGGGGAGACGGGGGCGCAGTGGGCGACATGGTGGGTCCCGGCATGCGGCGCGGTGGCGGCGGCGCGCTCCTCTTCGAGCTGATGCCGCGCTCGAGCTTCGCGGGCACGGACCTGCGCAGCGTGGGCGACGTCGCGGTGCAGTTCGTCGATCCGCGGACGGGCGAGACGATCGTGCAGCGCACGACGGTGAGCACGCCGTTCGACGCCACGGCGATCCCGGAGGACGGCTTCGTGGGCGACGCGGACGTCGACAAGGCGTTCGTGGTGCTGAACGTGTTCGTGGCGTTCAAGAGCGTCACGCTCGCGGTGCAGGAGGGTGACTACGCGGAGGCGCTCGCGACCGGTCGCGCGCTCGAGCCGAACCTCGTGCGGTGGCTCGAAGGCCAGCCGGATACGGACGTGGAGGACGACCTCGCGATCCTACGCGCGCTGCTCTCGAACGTGGAGGACGACGCGCCTGCGGACACCGACACCGCGAACGCGCAGGCGGTGCCGCGCTGGTCGTACGACTGAGGTCTCACGCTGGAACGCACGGCGGTGGCGAGGTGAATCGCAGAACGAAGAATCTCATTTGAGACCGCGTTGGGTGACGGACGACGCCACATAGAAGGCGTCGCCTTCGTGATCTGGCCCCCATCGGCATCGCTCACCACCGAGCGAGGCCGCGAGACGGTGCCCCAATCGAAACCCACGGGACTGCGAGAGAATTGACGGGGCGTGTGTCAGCGCACGCACGGCGTGCCGAAGGCGCACGTTCACCGCATCGCGATTTCTCCGCGATTCGAGAGAGGTGAGCATCGGCCACTCTGGTCTGGATCTTGGAGCGTAGCGCTGGGTGGGCATACGACGCTCGAGGGGTCGGTCCACGCCGTTTTCGGCGTGGATCATGGGAATGATCTTGCTTTCGATTGCGCTCGCCTGCGCGCGATCGCGAACTGTGGACGGAGAGGGCGGACGCGACGGAGCGGTGGCATCGGATGGGTCGACGATCGATCCGTCGCGGGATGGAGGACGCGAGACGCGCGACGGGGCGCCGATCGATCCGGATCCGACAGGCGACGCCGGGCGGACGCGCGACGGAGGGCGCCCGCGCGACGCCGGTGCGCCGCCGAGCCCGGAGGCGTTGGGCCTCGCGCGGCTCGAGTGCGTGCGGGAAGCCGCCTGCGACCCGTACATCTACGAGGTCGCGTTCCTCGAAGGCGTGGAGGGCTGCGTCGCAGCGCGGGCCGAGACCCTCGAGCCCATCCTCGCACGCGGCCACGCGGCGCCGACGTCGCAGTGGTGCGTGACGACGCGCGCCGCCGACGCGGACTGCGATGGCTACCGCGACGACGACGGGCGGTCGGTCGAGGGCTGCGTCGAGCCGGCGGGGCGTCTACGTTCGGGCGACCCGTGTCTCGACGACGTCGAGTGCGGCCGATCGGCGACCGACGGCGAGATGCGTTGCCTCGACTGCCAGTGCCGTCCGCTCCTTCGCGAAGGCGATCGCTGCGACCCGGGCACGTGTGCGAGCGACCTCCAGTGCATGCTGGTGGACGGTGCGACCGTGTGTGTACGTCCGGCGGCGTTGCCGGCGGGGGCGGCGTGCTCCGACGAGGACCCGTCCCGGTGGTGTGCCCACGGAAACAGCTGCGTCGACGGCGTCTGCGTGCGTCGGCCTCGATACGGCGAGGTCTGCGTCCCGGACGGCGTGTCGTGCTTCGATCTCTACTACCACGTGGGGATCTGCGAGCGCGCCGACGATGGAGCCCATCGGTGTCGACGCTTCGAACCGGACCGTCCGGTCGTTCCGGCGGGCACGCGTTGCACCCGAGCGGACGTCTGCGCGGGCGGCGCGAGCTGCCCGATCGGTGGTGTCTGCCCGAGCGACTGCACCGACACCGACGGGGAACGCGTGTGCGTCTACGGGACGTGCAACGAGGCGACGGGAGAGTGCGGGTTCCCGCAGGAGTGCGTCGATGGTTGACCATGGCCGAAGCGCGGCGGCCCGCGCGGCGGCAGGGTGTGCGGTCCTCCTCGCCGCGGTCCTCTCCACGGCGGGGTGCGCGCTCTCGTACGAACGCGACGTGGTTCCGGGACGCGACGGGGGCTCGGAACCGTCCGATGCGACGCTCCCCGACGGGGTGGACGGAGGATCGACGCTCGTCCGGGACGCTGGCGAACCGCGCCCCGTGCGCGACGCGGGCCCGGTTCCCGACGACGTCCCGAGCGACGTCGGGCCGCCGGTGGACGAGGTCCTGAGCTACGCGGAGCGCCGCTGCGCGTGGGCCGCGCGATGCAGCGCGTGGGCGATCGAGGCGGCCTGGCTTCGTGGCGAGACGTCCTGTGTCAACGCAGAGCGTCGTCGCGCGGCGGAGCTGCGCAGCCGCGGCCGCGTGCCGCCCCCGAGCACGTGGTGTGGTGCCCCGGAAGTCGACGCCGATTGCGACGGCGTCGACGACGTCGCGCCCTGCACGCCCGCGCCGGGAGCGCTCGCGGAAGACGAAGCGTGCGTGGCCGACTCGGAGTGTGGCCTCTCTCCCGCGGGGCACCCGATGGCCTGCGCGGGGTGCCGTTGTGCTGCGTTTCGAGGCGAAGGCGACGACTGCGGCACGTCGATGCCTTGCGGTCCGGAGCTCGTGTGCGGCACGTCCGATCGGCGGTGTCGGCGTCGAACCACCCTCGCGGACGGCGAGCGCTGCACCACGCCGACCGTCGACGCGGTGGAGGTGTGTCGCGACGGCTCGACCTGCTACCGCGGCCTCTGCGTTCGTAGCCCCCGCTACCGCGAGCGCTGCGATCCGACGGGGCCGCGATGCAACGGCACCAACCGCTGCCTCGCCGGCGCCGACGGGGTCACACGGTGCGCGGCCGCGACTCCGATCGTCGCGGCGGGTGAGGCGTGCGAACGGGGCCAGTACTGCGCCGGCGGTGCCACGTGCCCGCCCGAACGCGTGTGTCCGACGACATGCGTCGACGATCCGCGCACGTGCGGGATCTCGGCCTGCGACGAGACGTTCGACGACTGTTTGTTGCCGCCGCTGACCTGCCCCGGCTCGTGAGCGACGGCCACTCGAGAGGACGCAGAAACGAAGAAGCGCCGCCCACTCCGGACGGCGCTTCTTCGTTTGTTTCGCGTCGATCGGCGCTCAGACCGCTTCGAGCACCACCGCGATGCCCTGGCCACCACCGATGCAAGCCGAGCCGACCGCGAGCTTCTTGCCGAGCTTGCGCGCGGTGTAGACGAGGTTCGCGGTGATGCGCGCGCCGCTCGCTCCGAGCGGGTGGCCGAGCGCGATCGCGCCGCCATTCACGTTCGTCTTCTCCTCCGGCAGCCCGAGCTCCTTCTGCACCGCGAGGAACTGCGGCGCGAAGGCCTCGTTCACGTCGAAGAGGTCGACGTCGCCGATCTTCAGGCCCGCGCGGTCGAGCGCGTTGCGGATCGCCGGCGCGGGGCCGATGCCCATGATCGTCGGGTCGACGCCCGCGACGCCCCACTGCACCAGCTTCGCGAGCGGCTGGATGCCGCGGCTCTTGGCCCACTCCGCGTCCACCACGATCAGCGCCGCCGCGCCGTCGCAGATGCCGCTCGCGTTGCCCGCCGTGACCACGCCGTCCTTCTTGAAGACGGTCGGGAGCTTCGCGAGGATCTCCATCGTGGTTTCCGGGCGCGCGTGCTCGTCGCGATCGACCACCTTCGGGCCCTTGCGCGACTCGATGGTCACCGGCGCGATCTCGTCGGCGAAGAAACCGCCTTCTTGCGCGGCGGCCCAGCGCTGCTGGCTGCGCAGACCGAACGCGTCCGCGTCCGCGCGCGTGATGCCGTACTTCTCCGCGAGGTTCTCGGCCGTCATCGCCATCGGCAGCTTGCAGAAGCTGTCCGTGAGCGCCTCCCACAGCGTGTCGACCATCTTCGGCGCCTTGCCGAACTTCTGACCGTCGCGGAGGCCCCACGTCGAGTGCGGCGCCTGCGACATGTTCTCGGAGCCGACCGCGAGCACGGCCTTCGCGTCGCCGAGGAGGATCTGCTCGGCCGCGGTCACGACGGCCTGGAAGCCGGAGCCGCAGAGGCGGTTGACGGTGAGCGCGGGCACCTCGATCGGCAGGCCGGCCTTCAGACCGACGTGGCGACCGCCGTAGATCGCGTCCGCCGAGGTCTGCTGCACGTTGCCGAAGATCACGTGATCGATCTCGTGCGGCTCGAGGCCCGACTGCGTGAGCGCGGCCTTCGACGCGTGCGCGCCGAGGTCGATGGCCGAGAGATCCTTGAGCGATCCGTTCATCGCGCCGAAGGGCGTGCGCTTGGCGGCGACGATCCAGAGTTCTTTCGCGAGCTTCTTCATGGGTCCTCGTTTCTTGCGCGGAGTTGCCGCGCTCGGGGTTCGGTCGCGATCTAGCAGGTGCGTGGGCGAGGCGATGCGCGCTTTCGCAGACGAGGCCGCCGACGTCGCAAACCCGGGCTCGCGCATCGCGTGGGGTCTGCTATCCATGCGCCGCCCGCGACCCCCCGCCCTTGGAGAGCCCTGCCGTTGTCCCACCTCTTCGAAGGATTCGGCGTCGAGATCGAGTGGATGATCGTCGATGCCGCGACGTCGATGCCGACGCCGCTCGCACACGTCCTCCTCGGAGAAGATCGCGCCGATCCCACGGTCGAGCGTCCGCGCGGAGACGCGCGTTGGAGCGGCGAGCTCGTGCGGCATCAGGTCGAGGTCGCCGCGTCCGCGCGCAAGCTCGAAGGGCTCGGCGCGGTGTTCGAGGCGGAGGCCGCGGCGATGAACGACGCGCTCGCGCCGCACGGCGCGCGGCTGCTCGGCGGCGGCCTGCACCCGCTCTTCGATCCGACCCGCGCGGAGCTCTGGCCCGCCGACGCGAGCCGCACGCTGCGCGCGTGGGACGCGGTCTTCGGCTGCCGCGGTCACGCGTGGGTGAACCTCCAGAGCGTGCACCTCGAGCTGCCCTTCGAGGGCGACGAGGAGCTCGCGCGCCTGCACGCCGCCACGCGCCTCGTGCTCCCGCTGATCCCCGCGATCGCCGCGAGCTCGCCCTTCGTCGACGGCCGCCGCAGCCCCTTCCTCGACACCCGCATCGATCTCTTTCGCGCGAAGCACGCGAAGGTCCCGCAGGTCGTCGGCCGCATCGTGCCCGAGCCGATCACGAGCCGCGCCGGCTACGAGGCCCGCATCCTCCGCCCGATGTACGCCGCCGTCGCGCACCTCGATCCGGAGGGTCTGCTCCGCGACGTGCGCCTCGACGGCCGCGGCGCGGTCGCGCGTTTCGATCGCGACGTGATGCAGATCCGTCTCATCGACGCGCAAGAGACGCCGCGCGCCGACGTCGCGATCTGCGCCGTGATCGCCACCGTGATCCGCGCGCTCACCCAAGGGATCCTTCCGAACGGCTACCCGACCGAAGGCAGCACCGAGCGCCTCGCGTACCTGCTCGAGCTCTCCACGCGCGAAGGCGAGCGCGCGACGATCGACGATCCCGCGTTCCTCCGCGCGTTCGGTCTGCGCCGCGAGCGCGTCACCTTCGGTCAGCTCTGGGCGCACCTCGTCGAGCGCTGCCCGCCCGCGCGCGAGCACGCCGAGCCGCTCGAGACGATCCTCCGCCACGGCCCCCTCGCACGCCGGATGCTCACGCGTGTCGGCAGCGTCGATCGCACCTCGCTCGAGACGCTCTGTCGCGAGCTCGCGGAGTGCCTGCGCGACGGACGCATGCTGCTGGCCTGATCGAGCGCGCTGCGTCGTTCACGTCGCCCTCGTTCGGGTCGAATCGCCGCGTCGTTCACGTCGTCGTCGTCGTCCACGTCGTCGTCGTTCACGTCGTCGTCGTTCACGTCGTCGTCGTTCACGTCGCGTCGTTCACGTCGCGTCGTTCACGTCGCGTCGTTCACGTCGTCGTCGTTCACGTCGCGTCGTTCACGTCGTCGTTCACGTCGGCACGGGCTCCGCGCCCGCTTCTTCGTCGCTCGGCACCACGCCCGTGAGGAGGATCGCGCGCGCGTCGTCGAGGCTGTGGTGGGAGCCGGCGAGCACGAGCACGTCGCCCGCGGCGAGCACTTCGCGGCCGGTGGGCACGACCTTCTGCTCACCGCCCGCGTGACGGATCGCGACCACGCTCGCGCCGGAGCGCGCGCGCAGATCGAGCTGCGTGAGCGTCTTGCCGACCGCGTGCGCGGTGTCGTCAAGGCTCACGCGCAGCACGGTGTCGAGACCGAGCACGCCGTCGACCATCGACGGACGCGACTCCGCAGGATGCGCGGGATCGTGTGCGTGCACGGGCGCGATGCCTCCCACGCCCGAGTCCGTCGCGTGACCTTGGCGCACCACCATGCCGAGCACGCGCTCCGCGCCCGAGCGCACCTCCGTCTCGAAGGTGCCCGCGCGATGCCACAGGAAGCCGAGCGCGAGCGAGACGAGCACGATGAGCGTCGGCATCGAGAAGGTCGCGCCGACGAAGGGGCTCACGATCGCCGCGACGGGCGCGCCGACGCCGACCAGCACGAGCACCTGCGCGAACACTTGGATCAGCCGGTGCAGACGCTCGTTTCCATCGCCCGCCGCGAGCGACGCGAGGGCCGCGCCGAAGCTGCGCGAGGTCAACACCAGGTGGAGCGCGATCGGCAGGAGCAGCGCCGCGCTGCCGAGGAGCACGGCCCGGCGATCCCAAGGATGCGCGAGGCCGAACGTCTCGCGCGCGTGCTCGCGCAGCCACGGGAAACGGATCGAGACCGCCACGACCACGAGCGTGAGGAGCGTGCCGTCGAGCGCGGTCGCGAAGAGCGCGCGCTTGAGGGTGCGCCGCGCGGGGCTGGTGGTCGGCGACTCGCGCGCGCGCTCGAGCCACGCCTCGTAGAGCGTGAGCAGCGTACGAAGCCGCGTGGGCAGGTGGTGATCGAGGAAGCGCACCACTCGATCGGAGACGCGCACCGCGACCGGCGTCGTGAACGCCGTGAGCACCGCGACCGTCACGAGGATCGGCTGCAGCTCCGGGCCGACCACGCGGGCGGCGGTGCCGATGGTCGCGAGGATGAACGCGAACTCGCCGATCTGACCGAGCGCGAGCCCCGACGAGACCGACTTGCGCAGGCCGTTGCCGGAGAGCACGCCCGCGAACCCGACCACCACCAGCTGACCGACGATCACCACCACGGTGACGAGCAGCGAGACGTCGAGGTTCTCCCACGCGAGGCGCGGGTCGACGCTCATGCCGATGGAGACGAAGAAGATCGCGGCGAACACGTCGCGCATCGGGGCGACCAGGTGCTCGACGTGGTGTCCCTTGCCCGACTCCGCGACGAGCAGGCCCGCGATGAACGCGCCGAGCGCGACCGAGTACTCCATCGCGGCCGCGAGCTGCGAGAGGGCGAAGCAGATGCCGCAGACGAGCACCACGAGCGCTTCGGGGCGACCGAGCTCGAACACGCGTCGCACGAGGCGCGGCACGATCAACATGCCGCCCACGATCATCCCGAGCAGCACCACGAGCAGCTTGCCGACCGTGCGCAGCAGCTCCGCCGTCTCGAGACCGCCGCCTTTGGCCACCGCGGTGAGCACCGCGGCGAGCGTGATGGCGAGCACGTCCTGAACCACCAGCACGCCGAGCACGTGGTCGCGCAGATCGCGCGGCGACTTCTGCTCGGTGAGCACGCGGCTGACCACCATGGTCGACGAGATGCTCAGCGCGGCGCCGAGGAAGAGCGACGCGACCTCCGACCAACCGATCGAGCGACCGACCGCGTAGCCGAGCCCGAGCATCGTCGCGACCTCGACGAGCGCGGTGAGACCAGCGGTCGGGAGCACGGCGACGAAGCGCATCAGGCGCAGCTCGAGGCCGACCGTGAACATCACGAGCACCACCCCGAACTCGCTCATCGTGTGGACACGATCGGTGTCCGCATAGATCGGGAAGGGTAGGTAGGGGCCGACCACGAGGCCCGCGAGCAGGTAGCCGAGGATGGAGGGTTGCTTGAGGCGGACGGCGACGAGCCCGATCAGAGCTCCGATCGTGAGGACGACCGCGAAGTCGGCGAGGAAACCGTGGTGCAACGAAGTTCTCGAGAGCGCGTGAAGTGGTCGGACGACGAGGAGCGCGCGAGGCGCGAGGATAGTCGGCGCGTCGTGCGAGGTCGACGATCGCGAGACGCCGCGTGCGCTCTCCACGACATCCACGTGAACTCGCTTGCGTCCGCGGGCGACGTGCCGAAGGCTAACGTCCGTGGCCGGTGGTCTCGAAGAGCGGCTCGCGAAGCTCCGTGAAGGCTACGCGACGAAGATGAGCGAGAAGCTCGACACGTTGGAGCAAGCGGTGCGCACGGTGGTGTCACGACGCGCGACGCCCGACGAGGTCGATCGCCTCTGGAACGCCGCGCACAAGCTCGCGGGCACCGCGGGGAGCTACGGCTTCTCGCAGCTCGGCGACGCGGTGCACGAGATGGAGACCCTCGTGGATCCCTTTCGGACGCAGGGCGATCTGCCGCGTCCGGTGTGCGACGCGCTGGTGCTCTTGATGGAGCAGGCGCGGCATCTCGCGAAGTGACTTCGAGCGCTTTTCGTACCGATGGACGGCACGCGCCGCGGCGAGCACCGTTTGCGCGCGAAGGCTGCACGTGGCACGGGGCGCGCCGTGAAGTTCGAAGAACTGGGGCTCGCAGCGCCCCTCCTCCGCGCCGTGAGCGCCGCGGGCTACGAGAGCCCGACCCCGATCCAGGTGCAGGCCATCCCGCCCGCGCTCGCCGGACGCGACGTGCTCGGCATCGCCCAGACCGGCACTGGAAAGACCGCCGCGTTCGCGCTGCCGATCCTGCAGCGCCTCGAGGTGCTCGCGAAGGACGACAGCGCCATCCGCGCGCTGATCCTCACCCCGACCCGCGAGCTCGCCGCGCAGATCGGCGAATCGTTCGAGACCTACGGCAAGAAGCTCGACCTCTACCACACCGTGATCTTCGGCGGCGTGAAGCCGAACCCGCAGATCCGCGAGCTGCGCGAGGGCATCGACATCCTCGTCGCGACCCCCGGGCGCCTGCTCGATCTGATCGGGCAAGGCGAGGTCGATCTCACCGACCTGGCGATCTTCGTCCTCGACGAGGCCGATCGCATGCTCGACATGGGCTTCATCCACGACGTGAAGCGCATCGTGAAGCTGCTGCCGAAGAAGAAGCAGACGCTGTTCTTCTCGGCGACGATGCCGCCCGACATCGTCGACCTCGCGAACGGCCTGCTCCACGAGCCGATCCGCGTCGAGGTCACGCCCGTCTCGTCGACCGCGGAGCGGATCGATCAATACCTGTACTTCGTCGACAAGAACGACAAGCGTCGTCTGCTGGTCGACATCCTCAAGGATCCGAAGATCCACCACACGCTGGTCTTCTCGCGCACGAAGCACGGCGCGAACCGCATCGTCGAGTACCTCGACAAGGCCGGGATCCCTTCGGCCGCGATCCACGGCAACAAGTCGCAGAACGCGCGCGAGCGGGCGCTCGAAGCCTTCAAGTCGCGGGACATTCGCGTGCTGGTCGCGACGGACATCGCCGCGCGCGGCATCGACATCGACGGCATCACGCACGTGCTGAACTTCGATCTGCCGAACGTGCCCGAGACCTACGTCCACCGAATCGGTCGTACCGGTCGTGCGGGCGCGAGCGGCATCGCGCTCTCGTTCTGCGACGACGAAGAGCGCGAGTACCTGCGCGACATCGAGCGTTTGATCGGCAAGCACGTCGATCGGGTCACGGATCATCCGTACCCGCCGTCCGCTCCGCCGCCGACCCCGACGGAGCTCTCGCCGAAGAAGGGCGCGAGCACGCCGCGTCCGCAGGGCGGTGGCCGTCCGCAGGGCGGTGGTCGTCCGCAGGGCGGTGGCCGTCCGCAGGGCGGTGGTCGTCCGCAGGGCGGTGGCCGTCCGCAGGGCGGTGGTCGTCCGCAGGGCGGTGGTCGTCCGCAGGGTGGTGGTCCGCAGGGCGAGCGTCCGCAAGGCGAGCGTCCGGCGGGAGAACGTGCGAGCGCCGACCGTCCGGCGGCGGATCGTGCATCGGCGGATCGCCCCAGCGCGGATCGCCCGACCGGTGACGGAACGCCGAAGCGACGTCGTCGCCGCGGTGGACGCGGCCGCGGTCCGGGCCCGAGCGCGCCGCGCACTTCTTGAGCTCGCGCGCGCCGATCGAACGCACCTTCGAGATCGTTCGATCGTGTGCTCGAACGGTGCGTTGCGTCGTCGCGTTTCGCGCGCGCGCTTGATAGCGTCCGGGCTTCGGCGACCGCGCGATCGTGGTCGCGAAGGAGATCCCATGCGCGTGAAAGCAGCCGTCGCCTACGCGGCGAACAAGCCCCTCGTGATCGAAGAGGTCGAGCTCGAAGGCCCGAAGGCGGGCGAGGTGCTCGTCGAGCTCAAGGCGACCGGCGTCTGCCACACCGACGCGTACACGCTCTCCGGCATGGACCCCGAAGGCCTCTTCCCCTCGGTGCTCGGACACGAAGGCGCGGGCATCGTGGTCGACGTGGGCCCGGGCGTGACCTCGCTCCAGAAGGGCGATCACGTCATCCCGCTCTACACGCCGGAATGTCGGCAGTGCAAGTTCTGCCTGAGCCAGAAGACCAACCTCTGTCAGGCCATCCGCAGCACCCAAGGACAGGGATTGATGCCGGACGGCACCAGCCGTTTCTCGCTCGGAAAGCAGAAGCTCTTCCACTTCATGGGCACGTCGACCTTCGCGACCCACACGGTGCTCCCCGAGATCGCGCTCGCGAAGGTCCGCAAGGACGCGCCCTTCGACAAGATCTGCCTGCTCGGCTGCGGCGTGACCACCGGCATCGGCGCGGTGCTCAACACCGCGAAGGTCGAGGTCGGCGCGAACGTGGTGGTCTTCGGTCTCGGCGGCGTCGGTCTCTCCGTGATCCAGGGCGCGCGCATGGCGGGCGCCAACAAGATCATCGGCGTCGACACGAACCCCGACAAGAAGGCTTGGGGCGAGCGCTTCGGGATGACTCATTTCGTGAACCCGAAGGAGGTCGAGGGCGATCTGGTGCCCTACCTCGTGAGCCTCACCGACGGCGGCGCGGACTACAGCTTCGAGTGCATCGGCCTGCCGCTGACGATGCGACAGGCGCTCGAGTGCTGTCACAAGGGCTGGGGCGTGTCGGTGGTGATCGGCGTCGCGGCCTCGGGCGTGGAGCTCGCCACGCGGCCGTTCCAGCTCGTCACGGGACGCGTGTGGAAGGGCAGTGCGTTCGGCGGCGTGCGTGGGCGGACCGAGCTGCCGAAGTACGTCGACTGGTACATGGACGGGAAGATCGAGCTCGACGCGCTCGTGACCCACACGATGCCGCTCGAAGACATCAACCGGGCGTTCGATCTGATGCACCACGGCGAGTCGATCCGCTCCGTCGTGCTCTACGACTGATCGTCCGATTCCGAACGTGGCTCGGCCCGCGAAGCTTCTCGGTCGGCCGGGTCGACGGCCGACGAAGCGCTCCTCGCGGGCCGCTGCGTTCGTTCGTCTCACCTCACGCACACGGTTCATGCGCACCGTTTCGCGCACCGCTCGCGAACACCGACCACGCACGAAAGAGACCCCGCACGATGAAGCTCGAGAAGACCAAGGCGTACCGCAGCTTCGGCGGCGAGCAGGGCTACTACACACACGTCTCCGAGGTCTGCGGCGGCCCGATGGAGCTGTCGATCTTCGTGCCGCCCGGCGCGAGTGAGACCAATCATCGGCCGGTCGTCTGGTACCTCTCGGGCCTGACGTGCACCGCGGAGAACTTCACCGCGAAGGCGGGCGCCCAACGCATCGCCGCGGAGCTCGGGCTCATCGTGGTCGCCCCCGACACGAGCCCCCGCGGCGCGGGCTATCCGGGCGAGGACGAGAGCTGGGACTTCGGCACCGGCGCGGGCTTCTACGTCGACGCGACGACGGAGCCGTGGCGCGCGCGTTATCGAATGTGGTCGTACGTGACCGAGGAGCTGCACGCGCTCGTGCACGCGAGCCTGCCCACGCGTGGGCCCGGACACGAGTCGATCACCGGACACTCGATGGGCGGCCACGGCGCGCTCGTCGCGGGCCTGCGGATGCCCGAGCGTTATCGCTCGGTGAGCGCGTTCGCGCCGATCGTCGCGCCGAGCGAGGTGCCCTGGGGCCACAAGGCGTTCGGCGGCTACCTCGGCGAGGACCGCACGGCGTGGGCGAAGTACGACGCGACCGCATTGGTTCGCGCGGGACACCGACATCCGCGGCCCATTCGCATCGACCAGGGCGCCGCGGATTCGTTCCTCGCGCGCGAGCTGCAGCCCGAGCGCTTCGAGGCCGCCTGCCGCGACGCGGGCCAGCCGCTCGAGCTCGCGATCCACGAGGGCTACGACCACAGCTACTTCTTCGTGGCGAGCTTCGTGGAAGCTCATCTTCGCTTCCACGCGAAGCATCTCGAGGGCTGAGCGTTCCTCGAGACGCGCACGTCGTGGGAAGCGGACGTCGTGGAATGCCGACGTCCCGAGCCACGGTCGGGCGGGAGATGTCGTCGAACGTGTCGAACGAGTCGCTCCTCGATCGCCTCGCGCGACGTCGCCCCCGCGTCCAGAGTCCGCGCGCGTGATCAAGTACCTCGGCTCCAAGCGGCTGCTGCTGCCGCACCTGCTCGCGGGCATCGGCGCCTTCGACGGAGTCCGCCGCGTGCTCGATCCCTTCAGCGGCACCGCGCGGGTCGGGCGAGCGCTCAAGGGCGCGGGTTACGAGGTGATCGCGTCCGATCACAACCGCTACGCGTCCCTGCTCGCGCGCTGCTACGTCGCCGCCGATCGCGCGCAGGTCGAAGCGCCCGCTCGCGCGTTGCTCGCGGAGCTCTCGGAGCTGCCGCCGCGACCCGGCTACGTGACGCGGACGTTCTGCGAGGAGGCACGTTTCTTTCACCCGAAGAACGGCGCGCGCATCGACGCGATCCGCGCGTCGATCGCCGAGCGCGCGCTCGAACCGGAGCTCGAAGCGGTGGTGCTCGTCGCGCTCCTCGAAGCCGCCGACCGCGTCGACTCCACGACCGGCGTGCAGATGGCCTACCTGAAGCAGTGGGCGACGCGCGCGCACAAGGACCTCGAGCTGCGGCTCCCGGAGCTCGTCGACGGAATCGGCCACGCGCGCGAAGGCGACGCGAGAGAGATCGTGCGCGCGCACGAGGTCGATCTCGTCTACCTCGACCCCCCGTACAACCAGCACAGCTACCTCGGCAACTACCACGTGTGGGAGACGATCGCGCGCGGCGACGCGCCGGAGAGCTTCGGCGTCGCGAAGAAGCGCGTGGACGTGCGGGAGCGGCAGAGCGCGTTCAATCGCCGCGGCGAGATCCGCGCCGCCCTCGCGGACGTGATCGCGAACGTGCGCGCGCCCCACGTGGTCGTGAGCTTCAGTGACGAAGGGTTCCTCACGCAGGAGGAGCTCGAGGCGATGCTGCGCCCACGCGGTCACGTCGCGGTCGCGGAGATCGCCTACGGCCGCTACGTGGGCGCGAAGATCGGCATCCACTCCCCGCGCGGCGAGAAGGTGGGCACGGTGAGCCACACGAAGAACCACGAGCGCATCTTCTTCGCGTCGCCCGATCGCCGCGCGGTGGAAGAGGCCGCGGAGCGCGTGCGCGCCGTGGGCCCGGTGGCGAAGCGTTGACGCCGGCGAGCGAGGAGAGCCGCGGACGAAGCGCGGCCGACGAACGGCGCATCGCTCGCCTCACGGCTCTGCGACACGGCCTCTGCGACACGGCCTCTGCGACCACGGCTCCGCGACCACGGCTCTGCGACACGGCCTCTGCGACACGGCCTCTGCGACCACGGCTCCGCGACCACGGCTCTGCGACACGGCCTCTGCGACCACGGCTCCGCGACACGGCTCTGCGACACGGCCTCTGCAACACGGCCCTGCGACACGGCCTCTGCGACACGGGCCGTAACGACTCGGCCCCACCCGACGTACGGGCCCGTCATGCGGTGGGTCCTCACGAGCTTCGTGCTCTTCGCGTGCGACGCGCGCTTCTCCGATCTCCGGCCGGAGGAAGCCTCGCTCGACTCGGGCACGAACGGGGTCGACGCCGCGGTACTCCCCGTCGACGCCAGTGGGATCGACACGAGCCAGGACGCGTCGCGCGACCCCGAAGACGCTGCGACCGAAGACGCCACGACCGCGGTCGTCGCGACCGGCTCCTTCGAAGGACGCGGCGGCTACGACGCCTCGGGCAGCGTGACCCTCGAGCACCTCGGCGGCGAACGCTACGCGCTCGTCACGAGCGACGACTTCGCCACCGCCGCGGTCCCGTCGCCCGTGCTCCTCGTCAGCGATCGCGACGCGCTCGGCTCCCGCTTGCAGCCGAGCGACGTCCGCGTCGCCACCCTGAACGCCTCGCAGCTCCGCGGCGCACAACGCTTCGAGCTCACGCTCACGTCGGTCCCCGCCTACGCGTGGGTGTACTGCGAGCCCTTCGGCGTCGAGACCGCGCGCGCCCGACTGGAGGCCCGATGAACCCCGCGACCTCCAAGGCTGCGCAGCGCGACGCGCGTCCTCACTCCTTCGCCCTTCGTTCCGACCCGCCCGTGCAGCGCCGTGAGACTCGCCTCGTCTCGCTCGTCGTCGCCGCGCTCGCCCTCCTCACGTCGATCCTGGCGATCCCCACCACCACCCACGCCCAAGCGTGGATCCGCGACCCCGGCCACACCTACGCGCAGCTCAGCTACCGCGTCATCCGCGCCGATCGCCTCTACGCGCCGAGCGGCGACGTGATCGACATCCGCCCCTACCGCCAACACGCGCTCGGCTTCTACGGCGAGGTCGGCCTCGTCGATCGTTGGCTCATGGTGAACGCCTCCGGCGATCTGTGGCGGCGCCAGGTGCTCGTCGATCAAGGCGCGACCAGCGGCCTCGGCGATCTGCGCGTCGGGCTCTGGTCGGGGCTCCTCGAAGCGCCATTCCGGCTCGCCCTCGGTCTGGAGGTCGGGCTGCCGACCGGCGATCCCGCGCCACGCGTGGGAGATTCCGACGACGCGGGTGCGCAGGCAATTGCGGACGTGCTCCCGACGGGCGACGGCGAGGTCGACGTGCACGTGCGGCTCGCCGCCGGACACGGCGTCTCGTACCGACGCACGCAGCAGTACGTCACGGGCGACGTCGGCTATTGGATCCGCAACACCCCACACGACGCCCCGGAGTCGCTCGGCGGCGCGACCGCCATCCGCGATCAGCTCAGCTTCCGTGTCGAGACCGGCTGGAAGATCGATCGCCCGGTGCTCGAACGTTTCTGGATCGTCGCGCGCGTGGTGGGCCTGCTCGTCGTGCAGGATCGCGACGCGAGCTCGGCGAGCGTGGCGCGCTTCGCCGGACTCGGCGACGGCGTGGAGTACGTGAGCTTCGGCCTCGAGCTCGCGGCGCACCTCGGCGCGGGCGTGAACCTCTCGTTCGGCATGGACGGCGCGTTCCACGCGCAGAACGTGCCGGCCGCGCCGCAGTGGAAGCTCGGTCTGAGCTGGGAGCGCTGAGCCGCGGCCCGCATGTCACAGGCCGCGCGCGGCTCCAGGCTCAGGTCCGCACGCCGTGCGCCACCGACTCGTTCAGCTCGTCGTACCCGACCGCGCCGAGATCGTCCTTCGTCTCGTGCGGCTGCGGGATCCACTCCTCGTCCGGCCCGAGCGACATCGCGACGTACGGCTTGTCGTCGTAGGTGCGCCGCTGCGAGAGCACGAAGGTCTTGAACAGGTAGAGCCCGAGCGACTTCTGATCGAGGTTCGGGTGGATGTGCGGCGCCACGAGCTTCGCGTGCGCGGCCGGGGTCAGGCTCCAATGAAGCCCCGGCTTCATGTGGTGAATCGTGTGGAAACCGTTGTTGAACGTGAACCAGTTCACGAGCTTTCCGACGAAGTTGCGCGAATGATTGTACTCGCTCGTCTCGTCGCAGCCGTCGTGCTGGAGCAGGTTGAACGTCACGATCCCCCACTGCGCGTAGAGGTGCGGCACGATCCAGAAGACGAGCGCCTTGCGCCAA
>JALOQC010000496.1 GCA_025453555.1 Myxococcota bacterium
CAAGTACTTCGGCACCGACGGCATCCGCGGCCTCGCCAACGCCGGCGCGATGACCCCCGAGATGGCGTTTCGCATCGGCCTCGCGGTCACGCACCAAGCGCGGCAGCGCGTCACCCACGCGCCGCGCGTCGTGATCGGAAAAGACACGCGCCTGTCCGGCTACCTCTTCGAGACCGCGCTCGCCTCCGGCGTCTGCGCGATGGGCGGCCGCGTGCTGCTCACCGGGCCGCTGCCCACCCCCGCCATCGCGCACCTCACGACGAGCATGCGCGCCGACGTGGGCGTCGTGATCAGCGCCTCGCACAACCCCTTCGAGGACAACGGCATCAAGCTCTTCGGCGCGGACGGCTTCAAGCTCCCCGACGACGAAGAAGAGCAGCTCGAAGCCCTCATCGACGGCACCGCGCTCGACGTAGCGCGCCCCACCGGCACGCAGATCGGCCGCGCGGAGCGGCTCGACGACGCGCCCGGCAGGTACGTCGCGTTCGTGAAGGCGACCTTCCCCGCGCGCCTCACCCTCGACGGAGTGAAGATCGTGGTCGACGCCGCGCACGGCGCCGCCTACCGCACCGCGCCGCTCGTCTTCTCCGAGCTCGGAGCAGAAGTGATCGCGATCGGCGACGAGCCCGACGGACGCAACATCAACGCCGGCTTCGGCGCGCTCCACCCCGAGACCTGCGCGAAGGAGGTCCGCCGCCGAGGCGCAGACCTCGGCATCGCGCTCGACGGGGACGCCGATCGCCTCATCGTGCTCGACGAGCAGGGCAACGAGGTCGACGGCGACGCGCTGATGGCGCTCTGCGCGACGCACCTGCTGCAGACCCGCAAGCTCAAGAAGAAGACGCTCGTCGCGACCGTGATGAGCAACCTCGGGCTCGAACGCGCCATCGAAGCCGCGGGCGGCAAGCTCGTGCGTTGCCCGGTCGGCGATCGCTACGTCGTCGAGACGCTGCGCGCCAAGGGTTACAACTTCGGCGGCGAGCAGTCCGGACACCTCGTGTTCCTCGACCACGCGACCACCGGAGACGGCCTCGTCGGCGCGCTGCAGCTCCTCGCGCTGCTCGTCGAGTCCGGACGTCCGCTCTCCGAGCTCGCGGCCAACGCGATGGAGCGAGTCCCACAGATCCTCCTGAACGAGCGCTTCGAGCAGCGCCTCGATCTCGCGCGCATGCCTCACGCGCAGAAGTCGATCACCGCGATCGAGAAGAAGCTCGGCAAGCGCGGTCGCGTGCTCGTGCGCTGGAGCGGCACCGAGCCGAAGCTCCGCGTGATGATCGAGGGACCCGACCAAGCGCGGATCGAGAGCTACGCGCGTGAGATCCTCGAGGCGGCGGCGCGCGATCTTCGCTGAGCGCGCGGGTGATCGCACGGTCGCTTCGCGGCGGCTCACGCTCGATGCGCGGTCACGCGCGCGATCACTCGTGGTGAGCACGAGCTCGATGCGCGATCACGCGCGCGATCACTCGCGGGTGACCACGAGCTCGATGCGCGATCACGGGCGCGATCACTCGCGGGTGACCACGAGCTCGACCGACGTCGGCTCGAAGCGGACGAGCTCGACGCCCTCCGGCAACGTGCCGATCCGCGGTCGCACCTGCGCGGGCCCCGGCTCGGCGTTCGACAGGTCGAGCTCCACGATCACGCCGTCCGGATCGAGCCCGTCCAGCAGGATCGGCGGCCCCCGCAGCGTCACGGCGACGGTCGAAGGGTCGAGCCCCCGGGCCTCCCCGCCCACGAGCGTCATCGTCCGCGTCCACGTCCGCTCCGTCACGTCGGGCACCAACGTGAGCTCGACCCGCACCGAGCTCTCGGGCTCGAAGGTCACGTGCTCGTCGATGCGCTCGAGCGGCAGGCGACGCGAGTGCACGCCTTCGCCCAGCGTCGCGAGATCGAGCGGCTGCGTCAGCGCCACCCGCAGCTCCGCCACGCGCTCGTCCGGCCCGACCGCCCACACCTCGACCGGCTCCACACGCGGAGGCGCGGCGAGCACGAGCCCCTCCGGCGCCGAGCCGACGAGCTGCGCCTGCACCGGCACGCGCCGTTCGATTCGGTCGGCCCAATCGAGCGGGAACGACGCGGGCGCGATGCGGTTGATCCGCACCCCTGCCGGGAGCTCGAACTGATCGTCGGCGAAGTAGTAGTAGTGAAGCGACGTGTCCGTGAGGTCGACCGTCACGCTCATCAGGTCGGTGCGCATCCCGTTGAGCTGCGAACGGCTCCCTTGCAGGAAGAGCCGCACGCGATCCGGAAGGTCGCTCACCAACATCTTCCCGGATTCGAGCGGCGGCGGCGTCATGATGATCGGCACGTCGACCGTCATCTGTGAGTCTTCCGCGCCGCGCACCAACGAGAAGAGCCCGATCGCCGCGACCAACGAGACGACCTTCAATCCGAGATTTCGCGTGAGCCCGTCACGCAGCGTCCGTCCCGGCGCGCCCGTCATCGCGTCTGTTCCTCGGCCTTCTTCACCTTCGCGGCCGCCGCCGCCGCTACTGCGCTCGCGAGCGCCGCTTGCTCCTCCGGATCGTCCGGCACGAGGCTGGTACGCCCGCTCTTGTCCGCGCCCTTCGCGGGCTTCTTCGGCGCCACGGCTTGGCTCCGGTAGAAGAGCCCGAAGAGCGCGTCACGGAGCGAGTCGCCGTCGAGGTTGCGCACGATGTTCCCGTTGAAGCAGAGCGAGATCGCGCCGCGCTCTTCGCTCACGACCACCACGACCGCGTCGGTCTCCTCGGTGATGCCGAGCGCCGCGCGATGTCGAGTCCCGAGCGAACGATCGTGCGCGGCCGACGAGAGCGGGAGGAAGGCGCCCGCCTGCGCCACGCGTCCGTCGCGCACGATGACCGCGCCGTCGTGCATCGGGTTCTCGAAGCTCGGGATGAAGATGCTGTAGAGCAGCTCCTTGCTCACCTGCGCGTCGAGCGGCGTCCCCGCCTCGATGAACTCGCCGAGGTCCGCGTCGCGCTCGAAGACCACGAGCCCACCGATGCGCTTGGCCGCGAGCGACGACGCCGCCTTCACCACCTCTTCGATCACCGCCGTCTCGCGCGCGGTGCGTTGACTGCGAAAGAGCGGTCCGCGACCGACACGCATCAGGCCTCGCCGAATGTCGGCTTGGAAGATGATGACCACCACGAGCACGAAGTACGTGACGAGGCTGTCGAGCATCGTCCAGATGGTGATCAGATCGAAACGTTTCGCCGCGAGGTAACCGGCAAAGACGAGCGCGAGCCCGACCGCCATCTGCATCGCGCGCGTGCCGCGGAGGATGACGAGGCCCCAGTAGATCAGCGTCGCGACGAGGCCGATGTCGAGGCAGTCGCGCAGCACCTCGCCGAGCGGTCGCTGGAAGAACGCCAGCACGCCCTCGTACGTGCCGCCGAAGAGCTCGAGGATCACCTCCACGGTGCCTCCTTCGCTCCTTCGACCTCGGGCCGCCGCCCGCGCATTCCCTCGTCCGAGCGCGTGTGCAGGTCCGGCTTCGACGACGAGAGCGCGGCACCGAGCCCCAACGCCCCGACCAGCGCGAGCGCCTGTCGCGTCGGCGCGACGTCGTGCACCCGCACCGCACGCGCCCCCGCGAGCGCCGCGATCACCGCCGCCGCGATCGATCCCCCGAGCCGCTCCGTCGGTGGCGCGACGGGTCCCTCTGCGGTCGTGAGCGCGGCCAGGAACGACTTGCGCGACGCGCCCACCAGCACCGGCAGACCCGTCGCCACGAGCGTCGCGGTCGCCGCGAGGAGCGCGCCCGATTGCGCGGCCGTCTTCGCGAAGCCGAGCCCCGGATCGAGCCAGATTCGCTCACGCGCCACCCCGAGCGCGCACGCCCGATCCACGGCGGCGAGGAGCTCGGCTCGGACGTCGGCGATCACGTCGCCGTATACGGTGAAGGGCTCGCGAACCTCTCCTCGCCCGCGGTTGTGCATCAGCACCAGCTCGACGCCGCCCCGCGCACAGACCTCGAGCAGGCGTTCGCTCCGCCCCATCGAGACGTCGTTGACGTGGCGCGCGCCGGCCGCGATCGCCGCCTCCGCGACCTCTGCCTTCACGGTGTCCACCGAGACGACGAGCCCTGCCGCCACCAGCCGCTCGATCACCGGAACGACGCGGGCGCGCTCCTCCTCCGCCGAGACGTCCTGGTAGCCCTCGCCGTAGGTGGCACCACGCGGCCGCGTGCTCTCGCCGCCCACGTCGATCACGTCCGCGCCCGCCGCCGCGAGCGCGAGCCCATGTGCGACTGCGGCGTCGACGTCGAGGTAGCGCCCGCCGTCGCTGAACGAGTCGGGCGTGACGTTGAGGACACCCCAGACCGCGCACTGGGCCTGGCACTGGGCGGTCGACGCGGACGGGTTCGGGGAGACGGACGCGACCAACGGGGCCTCCACCACCGGCGGGGCCCCGTCTGCTGCATCCTCGGAGCGCGGTGCGCCCCCGATCATCCCGTCCCTCCCCTCGTCACTCGCTCCGCGGCTCGGTTTCCCTCCGGCTCCCAACGCTCCGACACCCCTGCTGCGGCCCGCGAAGCTCGCGAGCTCGCGCTCAACCCGCGCTGGGCACCTCGCGCGGGCGCGGCTGGAAGATCGAGCCCTTCCGCTTCTCCCGCGCCTCACGCTTCTTGTCCTCGTAGCTCGGGATCACGATCCGCTCCGGCGGCGGCAGCTCGCGTCCCTCCGCGATCGCGTCG
>JALOQC010000497.1 GCA_025453555.1 Myxococcota bacterium
GTCGACAAGAAGGCGGAGCGCGTCGAGCTCCCGAAGAGCGAGGTGCTCGACCGCCGCGTGTGGACGAAGGTCACCAAGGGCCAGACGGCGGTGCGGAAGTTGCTCGTCTGGAAGACGAACAAAGAAGGTGCCGACCCGCGCTTCTCGCCCTACGTCGTGCAATGGACCGACTACAGCGCGGGCCGCAAGGAGCCGCTGCAGCGCGAGGTGCGCCGCGCGCCGAACGTGGACGTCGCGCGCGCGATCGCGGAGTCGATGATCGCGGAGAACGTGAAGAAGGGCTGGAACGAGGTCTGAGCGTTCGACGGGCGCGACGTCGCCAGGTCGCTGACCACGTCGCTGACCACGTCGCTGACCACGTCGCTGACCACGTCGCTCACCACGTCGCTGACGTGCTCCTGCGCCGCTCCTGCGCGCGCTCCGTGCGCATTCGCGGTGCGTCGCAGTTCGTGCACGTGTTCGTGGTGCGCCGTGCGATCGCGGCAGGGCGTTCGGTGCGGGATTCGTGCGTTCGCAGTCGTGCGCATCGAGTTTGCACCGCGTCCGCGCGGCCTTCGCTGCACGCCGTTCGCGTGAACGCTCTCCGCCGCCTCTTCGCGACCCTCCCCGCGTGCTATCTCTCGTGACCCCATGGCGCGTCGCCGAAACCTGCGATCGATCTCGACACCGATCGTCCTCGGGGCGGTCAGCGTGCCGCTCGCGATCGCGCTCCTCGTCGGATGGACGCTCCTCATTGCGGAGAACCTCTCGACGCGCACGGACATCGCGCTCGACGTCTGGCTGCTCGTCATCGGCGCGATCTCCTTCGTGGTGATCGCCGCGGTGCTCGTGCTCTTCAGCTACTACCTCGCGCGCGAGATCCTCGAGGTCCGGCGGCAGGACTCGTTCATCGACTCCGTCACCCACGAGCTCAAGAGCCCGCTCGCGAGCTTGCGGCTCTGCCTGGAGACCCTGGCGCGTCCGGATCTGCCCGCCGGAACGCGAGAGCACCTGCGGGAGATGATGCTCGGCGACGTGGATCGCCTCTCGAGCTTCATCGACGACGTGCTCCAAGCGAGCCGCCTCGCGAACCTGGATCAGGTCGGCGTGAGCGTGAGCGAGATCGACTTCGTGACGCTCGCGACGGAGATCGCGGAGGGCGTGCGCATGCGGCGAAAGCTCCCCGAGCGCTCGGTGCGCGTGGAGGCGGAGCCGGGGTTCCGTATCGTCACCGACGAAGCGTCGCTGACGATCGTGCTACGCAACCTCGTGGACAACGCCGTGAAGTACTCGGGTCCCACGGTCGACGTCGTCGTGCGCGCGCGTCGCGACGACAAGCAGCGCGCGGTGATCGAGGTGGTCGATCACGGGATCGGCATCGATCCCGCCCATCGCTCGGCGGTCTTCCAGCGCTTCTACCGCGTGCAGAGCCCCGAGGTGCGCGAGCGCAAAGGCACGGGGCTCGGGCTCTTCGTGGTGTCGGCGCTCGTGAAGAACCTCGGCGGGGCGGTGGACGCCATCTCGGAGGGGCTCGGCAAAGGGACGACGATGCGGGTGGTGCTTCCGTCGGACCAAGAAGCGAAGTCGGTCGCGAACGAAGAGGTGCACGCATGACGAGCCGGTTGCTCGTGGTGGAGGACGAAGAGCATCTCGCGGCGGGGCTCAAGCTGAACCTCGAGCTCGAGGGCTACGGGGTCGACGTGGCGACGAGCGCGCGCGCGGCGTCGGAGCGGCTCGTCGAGGCGGCGCAAGGGGTCGGCTACGACGCGATCGTGCTCGACGTGATGCTCCCCGACCTCGACGGCTTCGAGCTCTGCCGGCGCCTGCGCGAAGCGGGGAACTTCGTCCCCGTGATCATGCTGACGGCGCGCTCGAGCGCCGAAGACCGCGTGCGGGGGCTCGAGGCCGGCGCGGACGACTATATGGTCAAACCCTTCTCGCTCGAGGAGCTGCTCGCGCGCGTGCGCTCGGTGCTGCGTCGACGCGCGTGGGAAGGTGGGCGCCGCACCACGCCGTCGCTCGGCGCGAAGATCGTGGCCTTCGGCCGCGCGCGCATCGACTTCGACACGCACGACGTCGCGGTGTCGGGCGAGTCGCTCAAGCTCACCCAGCTCGAGCTCGATCTGCTCCGCTACTTCATCGACAACCCGCTGCGGGTTCTCTCGCGCGAGGAGCTGATGGAGAAGGTCTGGAAGCTCCGCAACTACTCGTACACGCGCACGGTCGACAACTTCATCGCGCGGCTCCGCAAACACTTCGAGGAAGACGCCACCGATCCGAGGCACTTCCTGAGCGTGCGCGGCGCCGGGTACAAGTTCGTTCCCGATCCGTGAGCGGCTGATCGCGGCGCGTGTCGCGAGCGCGTGTCGCGGACCGAGCTGCGGGCCGAGCTGCGGGCCTCAACGTGACGGCGCCGACACCGTCACGCTCACGTCGACCTCGTCACGCAGCATGCTCCCGACCGAGCAGTACTTCTTCACGCCCAGCGTGGCCGCGCGCGCGAGCTTGGCTTCGTCGACGCCGGGCGCCTCGAAGTGTATCCGGATGCGCTCGAAGATCGCGGGCGTCGCGTCCTTGCGGTCGCCCTCGATGCGGACAGTCAGCTCGCGCAGGTCTACCTTCTGCCGCGTCACGATCAGCACGACGTCCATCGCGCTGCACGCCGCGAAGGAGACCAGGAAGAGCTCCATCGGACGCATCGCGCCTTCGCCCGCCTCGAGCGCGTCGGTCTTCGGCAGCACCGACGGATCCTCGACGCGCTCGAGGATCCGCGCTTCCAGGTCGGCCGAGCCCGCCACGCGTACGCGCTGACCGCGCTCGTTCTCGGCCTCGAACGTCGACACTCCCACGCGGCGCAGGACGATCTTCATCACGACACACGCTCCTTCCGCGGACGCACACCCCACGGGCAGACGTCACGCGACGACTTCACGCGACGTCGTCGCACGATTCCGCCACGCGACGTCGTCGCACGATTCCGCCACGCGACGTCGTCGCACGATTCCGCCACGCGACGTCGTCACACGATCTCCAGCTCGCCGAGCCCCTCGTCGCCGAGGCTCGTGTGGTCGGGCGCGAAGAGATCCGACGAGAGGTACCGGTCGCCGCGGTCGCAGAGGATGCACACGATCACCCCACGATCGAGCTCGCTCGCGACCTTCTGCGCGGCCCACACCGCGCCGGCCGCCGACACTCCGACGAAGAGCCCCGTCTTCGCGGCGAGCTCGCGCGCCTTTCGCTCCGCCGCGTCTTGTTCGACGTCGACGATGCGGTCCACTCGCTCGGGCTCGAAGATCTTCGGCAGATATTCGCGCGGCCACCGACGGATCCCCGGGATGCGCGAGCCCTCGGTCGGCTGGCAGCCCACGATCTGCACGCGCTCGTCTCGCGACTTCAAGAAGCGCGAGACCCCCATGATGGTGCCCGTAGTGCCCATGGCGGAGACGAAGTGCGAGATCTCGCCACGGGTATCCGCCCAGATCTCGGGGCCCGTGGTCTCCACGTGCGCGCGCCAATTGTCCGGGTTCGCGAATTGATCGAGCATCCGGTAGCCGCCCTTCGCGACCCGCGCGTGCGCGAAGTCGATGCAGCCTTCCATGCCCGCTTCGGCTGGCGTGAGCACGACCTTCGCGCCGAACGCGCGCATGGTCTGCACGCGCTCGGCGGTGCTGTTGGCGGGCATCACGAGCTCGATGCGGTAGCCACGCACGGCCGCGATCATCGCGAGCGCGATGCCGGTGTTGCCGCTCGTCGGCTCGATCAGCGCGACCTCCGGGCCGAGCTCGCCGCGCTCCTCCGCGCGCCGAATCATCGACCACGCTGGGCGATCCTTCACGCTCCCGCCCGGGTTGTTCCCCTCCATCTTGCCGAGGATGCGGACCTTCGGGTTGGGGGAGGGCAGGGCGACGAGCGGGGTGCCGCCGATGCGATCGGTCAGGGTCGGCATCTCGGAGTGCATCGTGCGCACCTTGTGCTGCCAATCGGGTGCGCGGCAAGTGCGGGCCTGCGAGCCGGGCGACTCTGCGACCACGCCCGAGGGCTCGAGCAGGGGCGTCGCGAAGAGCTCCGCTCAAGGCGTGGCGTCGCGCACACAACCCTCCGAGCTCGCCCCGTGCGCCTGCTCTTCCGCCTGCTCCAGGCTCGGCGGCACCTCGAGCCCGCCGCTCATCAGCGCCATCCGCAGGGCCGTGAGCGTGGCTCCGAGACACGGCGCGACTCTTTCGTAGGCGGCATCGCCGCCTTCCGCCCACATCTCCAAGGCGGCCTCGGTCGGCGCGAGCCAATCGTGGGCGTCACGTAGCGCTACCTGCACCTCGGGCGACTCTCCTCCCGCGGTGCTCCCCTCTTCCGTCACGGCCGTCTCGACGTCGAGCAGCGCGCGCGAAGTCAGTCGAACCGTGTCTTCCGCGTAACGTTTCTGGCCATCGGAGCATCCCAGCCCCAGAAGGCCGCAGATTCCGGCGATCGCGACCGCCCAGGTCTGCGAGAGTCCCCGCCCGCGCCGCCACTCCCCGCGCCGCGATGCCGCACGAAGCCTCCGAACGCTCCCCGACGTCGTCCACCATGCGAGAGCCCCGACCCCACGCCACCGCGCGTCGTTCATCCGAGGAGCCTACGCTCCGCCGCGCGCCCCGCGAAGGCTGGACCGCTGCGACGGCCCCTCGTAGGCTGCCGGAAGCTCCGTTCG
>JALOQC010000498.1 GCA_025453555.1 Myxococcota bacterium
GCGTAATGCAGCGATTCGAGAGATCATCGGTAAGCCGTATGCGGGAAATCCGCACGTACGGTTCGAACGGGGGCCCTACCTTTCCGGCGCCCTCAGCTAAAGAAAGGTAGGGTCTACCAATGCGGACCTTGCTTCGTCATTCCTTCCTCGCGCTGGCGCTCGTCGCCTGCAGCGACTCGTACCAAGCCGACTCCGACGCGAGCCTCCCGCCCGCGGCCGACGCCAGCCCGCCCATCGCGTCGATGGACGCGGGCGGCCTGGTGGCCGTGGACTCGGGCACCTCCACCCCGGGCGATGACGCAGGCGTCGTGCCGCCCACCGATGGCGGGACGGTCACACCGCTCGACGCCGCGACGCCCGCCGATGCAGGACCCGCAGGGGTCGCTTGCGGGATGACGACCTGCGCGGCGGCGGAGGTCTGCTGCGTGGGCTTCGGCGGCGGCATGGCCACGCAGACGTGCACCACGCCGGACGCCTGCATGGGCGCGACGCTGGCCTGCGACGGACCCGAGGACTGCTCCGGCGGTGAGGTGTGCTGCTTGAGCGGGGGCTTGGGCGGAGGCGGCAGCAGCTGCGCGCCAGCAGCCGGCTGCATGGCCCGGACGTGTCGCGAAGACTCGCACTGCCAGACGGGAGCGATGTGCTGCCCGTTCATGGGCAGCGGGATCTGCTCGGCGTTCGGCTGCTTCGGACCCTGAGAAGGCGCGCATACGCCTCGCGCGCCCTGGGCTGCTGGCACAGCTCGCCGAGAAGATCGGCGACACCCCCGACGGGCTCTGAGCCCGGCTTTCGATGCGCTGAGCCTCGGATCACGCTGGGCGCGTGGTCGCCACGAAGGCCGTCGACGAGTCGAGGTCGGCCGCATCTTCCGGTCGGGAGCGCGAAGCGACTCGAGCGACCCGCGGTCGGCAACGGCGAGTCAGCGTTTCGCTCCGAGATCGCCGGGTCGGTGTCGATGCCGTGATTCGCCCCCGGCGACGCGGACGGTCCGAGCTGGATCCGCACCGGCTCGTCGAGCGATCAGGTGTCGCCGTCCGCCTCGAAGCCGGCCGCCACGTGCGAGAGGTCGCAGAACGGCTTGTTCTTGGACTGCCCACAGCGGCAGAGCTTCGCCTCGGTGACGCGCGCGACCGTGCGACCGGTACCGGCGCAGATCTCGAGGTTGCCGCGGACGCGGAGGGGTCCGTTGATCATCGGCGTCACCTCCAACGCGCCGCCTCGCGACGCGAGCGGATCGGTGGCGCCGCTCTTGGGCTCGCCGCTCGCAACGAACTCCACCGCCACGTGCGAGCCGTCGCACCACGGCTTGTTCCCCGAGTGGCCGCAGCGGCAGAGGGTCGCGCGGAAGCCGTCGTCCTTCCCCGCGAGGACGATCGGCGCGTGCACGGCGTAGGGCCCGTTCTCACGGATGCGCAATTGATTCACCTCGGGAGCGGCCTCCGGTTCGCCGCCGTCGTGGCGTTCGTAGCGAATCGCGCCCGACGGACAGGAGTGCGCGACGGCGACGAGCGACTCGGCGCTCATCGCGTCCGGGTAGATCCAATCTCCGGGCGTGTTGGCGAGGAAGACGCGCGGCGCGTCGAGGACGCAATGGCGCGAGTGAATGCACCGGCGTCCTTCGAAGAGCAGGGTGAGCTTGGAGCCTTCGACCACCTCGACCTTCTTCGGTGGAGGCGGCGCGACGACGGGAAGCGAGGGTTTGGCGGGCGGAGCTTCGGGCTCCGCCGGAGCGGCCGCGCCCGCGAGCTCGAGCAGCGCGTCTCGCTGCGCGCCCAGCAGGTCGATGACGGACTGCCAGGTCGACGGCGTCTCGCCGGCCACGGGAACGACGGGGAGGGCGAGCGCGCGCTCGCGGAGCTGCTCGAGCCGTTCGGCGACGAAGCGCGCCGCGCTGCGGTCTGGGAGCGTGGCCAGCGTGCGGAGCGAGGTGAAGGTCAGGCCTGCGTGAGGTCCACCGCTTTCTCCGGCCGGGCGCGCCGCGAGCCCTTCGCCGACGGGCGCCATGCCGCGCATGAGCGCGAAGCTGCACGCCAACCACGTGGCTTTGGACCGACGGTCTTCGGCGGCGAAACCCTGGAGCAGGCAACGAAGGGACGTCGTGTAGAGCGCGTTGCCGATGTCGAGCCACGCCGCGATGCGCGGCTCGCGGATGTGGACACGCTCGCTCTCCTGTTGGACCGGGCGATTCATCACCGGGTTCTTGGCGGCCGGCCACGCGGGCTCGAAGGTCGGATCGGCGGCGGTGAGCGCCGCGAGCTCGTCGGCGATGCGCGTGAAGCGGCTGTAGTGAGAGCTCTCGAGCTCGTCGCCGGCGCCTTCGCCCTGGGTGACGATCGTGAGGATCGCTCGTCGGGCGCTCGCGAGGTCGGTCACGGGGACGACACCAGGCAGCGGGGCCAGCGTCGCGTCGACTTGGAGCGCGGGATCGCCGCAGAACACGGCCTCGTCGCCGGACGCCGCGACCACGGCTTCGAGGGAATGGAGGAGCGTCTCGTAGAGCTCGCCGACGGTCGCGTAGTCCCGTGGACCCGGGCTCAAGCGCCCTTCCGGAACCTCGCGTCGATAGGTCTTGGTGGGTGCGAAGGCCTCGGCGTCTCGGCGGTCCTGCTCGCTCGCCGGCCGCTCGAGAAACTGGAAGTGTTCGATGGTTTCGGCCGAGAACGGCTGCAATCGAATCACGAATCCTGCGGGGTACGGACCCGAATCCACGGGAAAGTTCGGTCGGTTCAAGTTCGGTGCGCCACCGAGGGCGCTCGTGAGATTCCCGACGAGCGCGAGGTGGGTCATCTCCTCGAGCGCCACGGAAACGATGCTGGCGCGCCAGCGCTTCACGGCGGCTTCTTGTTCGCTCGTCCACCGAGGATCGGCCCGCTTCAAGCTGAACGCCGCGTACAGGTAGCAGCACATCAGTTGATGTTCGATCTCGGAGGCTTCGTGAAGCCAGTAGAGCAACTGCTCACGGCTGGGTAGACGCGCGGGTCGTTCCATGGGCGCAACCTACCAGAGCCGGTCGTCGGCGCGTGTGTCGGGTCGGTAGCGTCGGGTCGCGCGCTCGGCGGCCGATGCACGTCCCTCGGCCCGCGATCGAGCGGCGGCTGATGTCAGGGCGCGGCGAGCTCGGCGGAGGGCGCCGCTTCTTCCACCGGACGGCCCATCGTCCGAAGGAAGCGGTAGTGCGCGACCAATGCGGACCAGGCGGTCGGGTAGTAGAAGTAGGGCACCCCGAACTCTTCGCAGGTCTTTCGCACGATCGGGACGATCTCGTTCAGACGGCTGTAGCTGACGGTCGGGAAGAGGTGGTGCTCGATCTGGTAACCGAGACCGCCGAAGAGGGTGACCGGGAGCCAGTGGCCGTGCTGGAAGTCGACGCTCGTCCGGAGCTGCTGGGCGCCCCAGTCGCGCGGGTTGCGGTCGGGCTCGTGGGCGAGGTTCATGGCCAATGCGTTCTGATGGCTGAGCGCGAAAGTGCCTTGGACCATGAGGCCGGCGCCGCCGATCATCAGGCATTGAACGAGCAGCGCAGTGGTCCACGGAAGCAGGAAGTATGGAAGCACGTACCAGAGGCTCGCCGCGATCACCTTGAGCGCGATGAACGAGAGCGCCTCGCGCCAGCTCGGGCGCTGCATCTTGCCCCAGGGGCCGAACCACCAGCCGCTCGCGGCCGCGACGAGATCGCCGACGAAGAGCACGGGGAAGGTGATGAAGTAGAGGATCCACGCGTAGAGGTGCTGGAAGCGGTGGATGCCGAAGCGCTTCTGGTGCTCGAACTCGCGCACGAGCGGGAAGTGCACCTCGATGTCGGGATCGACGTTCGGCTCGTTGGTGTAGACGTGATGCAAGGGCACGTGCATCGCGGTGAAGACGAACGAGGATCGAGGGTGAGCAGCGCGAGGGCGCGGTTGGCGCGCACGGTGCGGAAGACGCCTGCGTGCATCGCCTCGTGGCCGTAGCCGCCGAGCGCGAACGCGACGGGGCCCCAGAGGAGCGCACACCACCACTGGCCGAAGCCGATCGCGCCGATCGAGAGCGCGACGAAGACCGCGTAGAACGCCGCGAAGCGGAGGAAGAACGCGCGGGTGCCGTGGTGGGCGACGCGAATCGCCTTTCCCTTCTCGCCCGCTGCGCGCGCGGCGTCGACGTAGTGCTCGCGGACGCGGCGCTTGAGGGTCGGGTAGAAGCCGTCGCCTTCGAAGTCGTACGCGGGCGCGTAACCGGGCACGTCGCCGACGTAGTAGGTCTGGAGGGTCGCGAGCGGCACGCGGTCGTGCAGGTGCGTGCTGTGGAAGAGCGCGGTGCAGTCGGTGCCACGGGTCTGCTCGAGGAAGCGGCGCCCGCCGGGGTGCTTCTCGAGGAAGGGCTCGAGGTCGTAGTACTTGCCGTCGACCTGCCAGAGCCTCGAAGGATCCACCGTGTCGACGGGGTCAGCCGTCGACGGATCGAGCCGCGACGGATCGGGGTTGGGCGTCTTCGACTTCGGATACGGCTTGGAGTCGGACACGCCTCAGCGGGTACCGTGTTCCGAGGGCCGCGGTCAACGCGGAGGACACTCGCAGCTGCGATCGCGGTCGAAAGGTACGTCGCTGGGTGTTCTCGAAAGGTGCGCTCGTGGAGCCAGTGCCGGCGCGAGTGCTCGATCGCGTGCCGTTCGCAACGGTGCGTCGCGTCGTGAGTCCTTGCCCTCACGCACGCTCTTCTCTACGGACTCCGCATGACCTCACGTCGCGTCTTCCTCCAGCAGTTGGCGGCCTCCACTGGAGCCGTCGTCCTCCTCCCGCAGGTCGTCGCGTGTGGTTCGAGCAGTGAGCCCGAGCCGCGGGTCGAGCCGACGCCCACCGGCGGCGGCGAGACGGTGGCCGATCCGCTCGCGGTGCCCCGCACCAAGCCGGCGGACTGGGACGCGATCGCGTTCAACCGCGCGCGGGGCAACGCGGGCGCGATCCCCGAGAGCTACTTGGCCGACGTGAACGGGCCGGAGGGCGAGCTGAAGCACCTCGGCAAGCACCTGCCGTACGTGCCGAACCTCGACTCGGGGGTCTCGCCGATCGCCGAGGGAATGCTCGCGATCATGTGGGGCGATCCGTCGAAGGGGCACGCGATGCATCCGAACGCGGCCCCGAGCGAGGACAACCCGGAAGGCCATTGGTACAACTGGATTCGCGTGCGCAAAGCGAGCGAGGACGCGACCGAGCTCGAGAGCCGCTTCTCCGGGTGGCCGACCGTGGGCACGGAGGACAACGGCACGTACATGGCGCTCGAAGGGGGCGATCCCGCGGCGGACGCGGGCAAGAACACCGTGTACGTCGTGCAGCTCCCGCCGGACGTGCGCCCGGGGGACGTCGTGCGCATCCACGCGCATTGCCTCACCCACGGCGAGTACGTGGACTTCCTCACCGTGCCGACACCGATCGGCTGACGTTTGGCTGCGTTCGTCGTCGCGGCGTCGTCGTCGCGGCGTCGTCGAACGAGGTCGGAACGCGCGGCCGCGTGTCGTCGCGGACACTTCCGCAGGTCGCGAGGCGCGCGGCGGCTTCGTCGCGATCGTGACCATCCCGCGCAACGGGTGTACACGAAGGCGTGATGTTGCGCGTCGGACAGACGGCCCCGCACTTCGAGGCCATGACGACGTCGGGAGAGCGGCTCTCGCTCCTCTCGCTGCGCGGCAAGATCGTGGTGCTCTACTTCTTCCGCCGCGCGTTCACCCGGAACTGCACCGTCGAGACGAAGGGGTTCCGCGACAACTACGAAGAGCTCGTCGCGCTCGGCTCCGAGGTCGTCGGCATCTCGTGCGACGAGCACGCGACGCAATGCCGCTTCGCCGAGACCCACGGGATCGGCTTTCCGATGATCGCCGACACCGACCGATCGATCTCGACCGCGTACCGTACGTTCTTCTCGCTCTTGCCGATGATCAGCCACCGCGTGACCTACGTGGTCGATCGGCAAGGCACGGTCGCGGGCGTGTTCAACCACGAGTTCCAGGTCGTGAAGCACCTCGACGAGGTCACGACCTTCGTGCGTGAGCTGGCGAAGAAGGACGGCTGAGGGTCTCCTCCGGGTCACCGAGGGGCCCCGACGGATCGCCTCAGATCGCCTCAGATCGCCGAATTCGACGTGTCCTCGGCGGTTTGGCGAGAAATCCGCGGAGTGGGCTCGCTGTGGATGGTGGTTCGTAAGTGCGCGGATCGACGTTGGTATCGCGCGTGACATCTGACTCGTGGGCGATCCGGGGACTTGTGTACGCCTCTTGAGGTGGAGGGGCGCGCTGATAGAGACCGTCGCTTCATGACGGGCTCGCTGCGACCCACGGAACGGGAGGTCCGCGGCGCCGCCGGGGGAGATCCCCCCGCGCGGTCGCGGGCGAGCGTCCGTCCGTCGGCCGTGGACGGGGCGGTGCTCGACCGCACGGTGCCGCTCGGTGATCTGCTGCAGCGCGTGGGGGCGTTGGGGGCGGAGGGCGCGAGCGCGGCCGAGGTGCTCGCGGGCGTGTGCGACGTGGGCGACGCCGTGCTGATGGCGGAGACGCTGCTCGGCCGGTTCGCGCGGGCGAGCGTGGAGCTCGAGGACGGACGCTGGGTCGCGGGACACGTCACGGATCAAATGGCCTCGACCTCGCGCTGGCTGGAGCGGCAGCTCCGGAACGTGCACGAGGGGCGCAACGCGATCCCGGACGCGGCGA
This sequence comes from Myxococcota bacterium, assembly GCA_025453555.1. GTDB lineage: Bacteria > Myxococcota_A > Polyangia > Polyangiales > Houyiibacteriaceae > JACKEH01. The sequence continues at coordinate 6,677 of JALOQC010000498.1, forward strand.
AGCTGGTGGAGCTCGCGCGGGAAGGACGCACGCCAGCAGAGCTCGCGGCCCCGTTCGCACAGCGGTGGCTGGCGCTCTCGCGGACGATTCGACGCGACGCGACGCGGGTGCGCGCGGAGGCGGCGACGGAGCTGCGCGCGCTCGGGTCGGAGGCTTCGCGGCTCGAGCGGCTCGACGCGGCGCTGCGGCGGGCGACGGAGCGCGCCACGGACGAGCGCGAGCACGCGGCGGCGACCGCGATCGTGCGGCGCTTCGTGGACGGGCTGCGCGAGGCGCTGCGGCAGGTGCACGAGGGGCCCGTGGTTCGCGCGCCGCGGGTGACGGCTTCGGCGGCTGAGCTCGTGGCGGGCGCGTTGGAGACCGCGGCGGAGTCCGAGTCCGAATCCGAGACGGAGTCCGAGTCCGAATCCGAGATGGAGACGGAGTCTGAGACGGAGACGGAGTCCGAGACGGAGACCGAGTCTGAGACGGAGTCTGAGACGGAGTCTGAGACGGAGACCGAGTCTGAGACGGAGTCTGAGACGGAGTCTGAGACGGAGACGGAGTCTGAGGCGGAGACGGAGTCTGAGACGGAGTCTGAGACGGAGCCGGAGTCCGAGACGGAGACGGAGTCCCCGCTACGCGAGACTGCGCTTCGTGGGACTGAGACTGTCTCGGACACGGTCTCTGTCACGGACACGGTCTCCGTCCCGGACACGGACACGGTCTCCGTCCCGGACACGGACACGGTCTCCGTCTCGGACACGGACGCCGTCACCGATGCGGTCACGGAGCGGGAAGCGCCGCGTGCGCCGTTCGTCTTCGACGAGTCCGCGTACGTCGAGCTGCCGCCGCTCGACGTGGTGCGCCAATGGTACGCGGGCGGCTTCGTCGCTCGCCTGCGACGTGACCTCGACGCGCTCTGCCGCGCGACGTTGCGAGAAGAGACCGAGCTCCTGTCGGAGCTCGCACGCGGTTGCCTCGCGGCGGCCGAAGACGAGGCGCGCGAGCGCGTGACCTCGCAAGAAGGGGAAGGGTCATGACCCGTGTTCTCGTGTTGCTCGCCGGGCTCGGTGGGCTCGCCGTGGTCGCGCGCGCTGGCGCGTACTATCAGGGCACCGACGCGTTCGCCTTCACGCTCGTGATGCTCATGGCCGTCGTGCTGCTGGGCGGTCTGCTCGAGCTCTGGCTGCGCGCGAGCCGCGTGGCCTCGTTGCAGGGCGCGATCGACGCGCTCGGCGGCAAGGAGATCGGCGCGCTCGAAGAGGTCGACGCCTCGTTGCGGCCGTTCTTGCGCTCGCACCTCGAGCGCGACCCGATGCCCGCGCAGGTGCCGGTCTTCGCGCCCTTCCTCGTCGGGCTGCTCGTGCTGCTCGGCCTGCTCGGCACCTTCCTCGGGCTGTTCGAGACGCTCGGCGGAGCCCGCGCGGCGCTCGAGACGGGCGGCGACATCGACTCGCTGCGCGCGGGGCTCACGCGCCCGATGGGCGGTCTGATGCGCAGCTTCGGCACCAGCGCGGCAGGTGTGGCGGCGAGCGCGATGCTCGGGCTCGGCGCGGTGTTCGTGCGTCGCGCGGCGCGGCGGCTCGACGAGTCGATCCACGCGGCGTGCTCGGGTCCGCTGGCGCACCTGTCGGCCTCGCGTCGTCAGCTCGTGGCGCTCGAAGAGCTCGCGGAGCAGGGCCGCGCGCTGCCGGACGCCGTGGCTTCGCTGCGCGACGCCGTGCACGCGCTCGACGGACTCGCGAGCGCGCACCGTGCCGCGAACGA
>JALOQC010000499.1 GCA_025453555.1 Myxococcota bacterium
GTCGTCGGGGTATTCTGATTCACATCGCCGGCGGTTTGCTTCTGTGGGCCGAAGTTTTGTTGATTCAGATTCTGAATCTGCAACTGGGTGTCGACGCGATCATCGCCGTTCTTGCATGCACAGCCATCGCGATCCATTCCGTTCGAATGTTTACGCCGCCCGAATCGGTCATGACTCGTTCGTTCCCCGCGTTCGGTGTTGTCCTGAGCATCATTCCGGTGTTCATGGGATTCGTTGTGTACATGGACAATTTGGGAGCCAAGGCCGTCTGGACTGACCAGTCTCCTCGATGGACCTTCGCACTTGTGATGCTTCTGACCGCCGCGGCAAATCGGCTGGGAGCATGGGTGACCGAACCGTTCCGAACTCGTGTCCAGACGACGTTCTTTTTCGCGACCGGAGCAGCATCGATGATTGCCGCCGTCGCACTACTCGCTGCGGCCGGCCTGAATCAATGGCAGTCGCATGCTCCCATCATGATGCTGCTGCCTCTGGGGTGGCTGGTCGCGTCAGGTTTGTATGGAACACGTCCGGCTGGCCAGCCGCTGTGGCTTGTCGCTCAGACAGCAACGGTCGTGATGCTGATTTCTTCTCTGGCGACCGGGATCCAGGGATTCTTCTCAAAGGACGTCGCTTCGTCTGTCCATCTTTCACTTGTGCTGTTCTTCGTTGAAGCAGCGGCGTTCTACGCCGTGAGCTACTGGATGCGACAGCAGCATCGAGCCGTTTATGCCGCGTCGCTGATGGGCTGTGGACCGCGCGCAGGGAGTCGCGTGACGTTCGCCGGGCGCGAGTCGATCGCGTCCGCCTCTTCGTCGCCGAGCTCTTCCAGCGCGACCAGCCCGACGTTGGCGTAGTCACGCAGCGCACGCGCCTTCGCGCGGGTCTCGGCGACCCGGAGGAGGTGACGAACGACCTTCCGGTTCACGTTCGACGGGCTCGCGTCACCGACGCCGCTGAACACGCCGCGCTTGCCTTGGACCTCCGCCCGAAGCACGGCGGTCATCCCGTTCGTGTCATCGGGCATCTGCACGATCTCCGTGCTGATGCGCTCGAGCCCGAGGTCGTGGGCGAGGGCGAGCAACCCGGCGTACACCACGAACTGCTTCTCGCCGACGACGTGGCCCGATTCGTTGCGAATCGGGATCGTCACCACGAACTCGGGTGGAATCTGCTTCTCTTTCGACATGATCAATCTCCTGAGTGATTGCACCTCGTGAGTGCTTGTATTCTCTAACGAGCCACGAACGACGACCGAGTTGGCGCGTGACACGCGCGTCGCTACAATCGAACATGGCCAAGACGATGAATCCCGCTTTGGTGCTGGTGACGGCGAAGGCCGTCGAGGAGGCCTTCGCCGAGTGGGTCCTCGCGGAGGACGAGGCGAGCCGCGCGTCCGCCGAGAAGAAGCACCGAGACGCGGTGCGAGAGCTCGCGCGGGTGATGCCTACGGCGAGCACTCCGGCTCGCGCAGTTCGGGTACCAGGCCGGCGTCGAGGAGACTGACGTACCCTGACGTCGCCACGACGATGTGATCGAAGAGCCGAAGCCCGAGCAGGTCCATCGCGCGGCAGAGTCTCCGCGTGATCGAGAGGTCCTCGGGGCTCGGCGCCGGGTCGCCGCTCGGGTGGTTGTGCACGAGGATGGCCGCGACGCAGGCGTTGAGCACCAGCGGTCGGAGCACCTCGCGCGGCACGATGGGGCACGCATCCACGGTGCCGCGCGCGACGCAATGGACGAGCCGCACACGGTGTTTGGCGTCCAAGCCGACGACCCAGAGGGTCTCGACCTGGTCGTCGCGGAGCCGCGGGACGAAGAAGGCTGCGACGTCGCGGCTCGAGGCGATTCGTCCCGTGAGGGGCTCATCACGGCCGCCGCTTCGCATCAGGGCGCGAAGCGCGAAGACCTTCTCCGCCACGCGGGAGGGAGGCACCACGGCGTCGTCGAGCAGATCGACGGGCCGAAGGTGAGGCGGGACAGCACCCGCGGGGAGGACGGCTGCGATGAGCTCGTCGATGCGTTTCGGATCGGTCACGCGGCCTCTCCGAAGTGATGGCTCACGACCTCGAAGAAGCGCTGCCAACCTCGCGGTCGGCCACGCTCTTTCCCACGAGCCACGAGACTCGACGCCGCCGGAACGTCCGGCGGTTCGCCGGGCGATCGGCTCTCGACGTCGCAGACCGTGGGTAGGGTCGCCGTGCTCAGCTCCGGCGGGTCGTAGGCGACGACGTCACTCGCCAGGTGCTGCGACACGCGTTCGAGCGGAACGCGCAGGGCGTCGACCTTCGGCGAGATCGGGAACAGCCACAGCGTGACGGCCCCCTTCATCCCACGGCCGGCGTAGCGAACGACCAAGCGGTCCGAACCGATCGCGACGTCGAGATCGGACACTCCCCGACACGCACGAAGCAACGCGCGCACACGAGACGTCTCGACCGCGCCGTCACCGAAGCGAAGTGCCCGCGTGCCGCATCGCGTCGCCACCTCCGCAAGAAGACGAGCGTCGACGTGCACCGCACCCGCCTCGTCCCGACACGCCGTGTCGACCAGCGTGGTCACGAGGCTCGTTGCGATCTTCTGCTGCTGACGCGAGCGCGCGCGGCGACGGGCCTCGGGCACGCGATCCAGCGTCGCCACGAGGAGCGCCACTGGGTCGTCGCTTCGAGCCAATCGCTCGAGCTGTTCGGGAGCGAAGCCGACGACACCCGGAAGGTCGTCGGCGTGGTCCGCGATGAGCGCCGCGAGCCGCTCGCGCGCACCGCCGACGCCTTGGTGGACGAGGCGCGCCAAGTGGCGCAGCTCGGCGAGGCTCAGCGCCGCCACGACGGCACCTCCTCCTCGTCGTCCTCGAAGCCTCGCGGGTCGTCCGCCCAGCTCGGCAGCCGAGTCGTGTCGGGACGTGTCGCGAAGGACGATGCCGCGGGGCGCGGCGGGATCGGGTCCACGCGCGGCGCCACGCGCGGTACGTCGAGCGCAGGCGCGAGCGGGACGGATTGCCCGGTCTGGACGACGACACCGCCCACGATGTCGCTCCGGTCGAGCACCAAGACTCCGGAGTAGAGCGCTCCGCTACGAGAGACGACGCGCAGGTCGTCGGGCGGCTGGAGCAGCGGCTTGAGCCGTGCCGCGATCGACGACGCCTTCTCGCGCGCGACGTCGAACGCGACGATGAGCAACGCGGCGAGCACGCGAACCGTGCTGCCGGAAACGTGATGGTCCATGGGATACCTCCAAAAGCGAAGCCCCGGCCTCCGCGCGCTGCGGAGACCGGGGCGGGTCGAGTTCGAGTTCGAGCGGAGTCAGGCCCCCGAGAAGATCGCGCGCTTCACACCGGCCACGATGACCGCGACGACCACCCCGGCCGCGGCGCGCTGCACGCCATCGTCCGTGACGATCGATCCGAAGAAGCCCTTCTCTTCCGTGGTGTTGCTCTCGTTCATGGATTCCTCCTTTCGACGCACTCGCGTCGTGGGCAGTTGGCCCTTCACTTCCTGATAGGAGGAATCACGACAGTTTTCGCGAATGAAGCGGCCACCGCGTTCGACTCACCGTGAGGGCCGGCGCGGCTCGCTCGCATCGAAGCAAAGGAACGAGCACGAGCTCGTTCCGCGTCACACCGGTCGGACGGATCAACCCGCGCGGCGCGACAGGTAGCGGTGTCCCGCTTCCTCCAACGTGAGGCGCGAGGCGATCGACTCGCGATCGCGCGCGACCGCCGTGATCGCGTTCGCGACCTCGAACGCCGTGGTCGGAGCTCCGAGGGCGGCAGCGACCGTCTCGGCGCCCGAGGACTCCGCGAGGAGTCGGCCGGCGGAGACGGCGAGCTCACGACCCACGGCCTGCACCTCGCCCGAGCTGAGCCCGAGGAGACGCAGGCTCTCGACCTCCTCGAGCGCGTTGTCGACGAGGACCTCGGTCGCACGTTGCCAGCGCGCGATGTCGCCGCGCGCTTCGGCGAACGCGATCGGCACCGCATCGCGCAGCTGCTCGTGCAAGCGATTCGGGTCGCCGACGTGACGCATGCGAAGCGCGGCCTCGCTGCGCCACGCGCGCATCCCGTTGGTGCAGACGAGCCGATACGTGATGGGCGTGACCTGGACGGAGCGCAGCCCGACCTCACTGTTCGCGATGTCGATGCCGGCTTCGATCACGTCGCCCACACGCACGGGCACGCCTTCGCCGGGGAGGGTGATGCGCATCACGGTGTGATGTCCGACGCCCAGCGCCCGAACGCGCGCGTCTCCGAGGTAGCCCGCACGGTCCAACACGTCGCGCACCACGTCGAACACGAGGTCGTCGTCGAGCGCGGCGTATCGCTCCGACACCACGGCGCGGGCCTCGCCTCCCGCGCATCGAAGCAGCGCCGGGCGCGGCTCGCGCGCGAGGCCCCAGTTGACGTTCGCCATCTGGAGCTTCGCGGGCAGGTCGCGGATGTAGGAGGCGGGTGCGCCGATGCGCTGGCAGAGCTGCCCGAAGGCGAGCTCACGCACCGCGATCGGCGCCACGGGTCGCCGCCCAGCGAAGGGCACCGGGACGAGCTCCATCGTCTCGCCGTCCGTCGAACCGAACGCCCAGGTTCGCAGGTCGTGAGCGACCACGTCCTGTCGCTCCCCATCGTTCTCGCGGGCTTCCATCACGAGCTGCGCGGCCTCCTCGAA
>JALOQC010000500.1 GCA_025453555.1 Myxococcota bacterium
CGCGTACGCGCGGCCGATGTTGTAGAGGACGTTCGGGTGCGGAAGCGTCTCGTACGCGACCTCGAGCTCCGCGATGCCTTCGTCGAGGTTGCCCGCCGCCACGAGATCCATGCCGCGCCGGAAGTGACGCCGCGCTTCCGTGCGCACGTCGGCCAACGTGGGCACCGCGAGGGCCGCCAAACCGAGCACCAATGCGGCTCTGAACGAGTGTCTCTGGTTCATCGCGTGCCTCAGAATCGCAGCGTCACGTCACCCACGATGCGGGTGTCGACGGGCTGGCTCAGGGGGTGCTGGCGGGTCTTCTGGAAGGTGAGGTTCGTGCCCGTGACGCCGATCTCGAGGTGATCGTCGAAGAGGCGGTAGCCGAGGCGGGCGTTGAGCATCACGTACGCGTCGAGGGGGAACTCCTCGAAGCGGACGCCACGCAGCGTGTCGGTGACCTGCTCGACCCAGCGCTGATCGGAGACCCAGTGGAGGTCGACGTTGACGTCGAGCCCGAAGGGCGAGCGGTACTGCACACCGACGTTGATCTTGTGCATCGACGTGCGCTGATCGCGCGCGCGGATGGGGTTCTCTTGGAAGTCCGAGTCGTCGCGCGGCGAGGTGTCGTGGATCGCGTAGTTCGCGTAGACGTCGAGACCACGGACGGGGAACACGCGCACACCGAGCTCGCCGCCGAGCTGGCGGAGGGTCGCGTCGTCGTTGTTCCACTGCAACGTCCCGAGCGAGTAGGCACCCAGGCGCTCGTCGTAACCGGCGCGGCCGGAGCCGAAGTCCGACAGCTCGTACGGATTGACCGACGAGAGCGAGATCTGATCGAGCACGAGGTTGTAGTAGAGGTTCGCCTCGAGCGCGAAGTAGTCGGTCGCTTGGTTCATGTACCCGACCTCGAAGCTGATGATGCGCTCCGGGTCGAGGTTGGTGTTGCCGACGGCTTCGGCGGTGGCGCCCCGGAGCGGAGTGCGGTTCTCGAAGTCGAGGTAGCTCTCGATGAAAGCGGGCGAGCGGAACGCGGTGCCGCCGGTGAAGCGCAGCGAGTTGCCGTCGATGAAGCGCCACACGAGCGAGCCACGCGGCGAGAACTGGATGCCGTCGAGGAGCGGGTGACGGTCGAAGCGGAGGCTCGCGGTGAAGCGCAGCCGATCGTGGAGCTGGAGCGCGTCCTGGAGGTAGCCGAAGAAGTGGTTCTCGGTTTGATCGCCGATCGCCCAATCCCAGCTCATGCCCTTGAAGCGGTGTCCGACTCCGATCGAGACGTTGTGGGGGATCCCGAGCTCGAACTGGCGATTGAAGTTGATCTCGGTGTCGATCGCGTCCTGCGTGACGTCGCCGAAGGTGTCGAGGGCGCCGGGCGGGCTCTCCCACACGCCGTCCGCGCGCGCCGTCATGCGGTTCCAGTAGACGCGAAGGCCGAGGCCGACCTCGGACGAGACCGTCAGGTGCGACTGCGCGAAGAGGATGTTCCCGATGGGCACCTCGCGTAGACGGCTCACGCCTTGGATGGAGCCCGTCACGAGGCTGATCGCGGAGCCGGCGCGGACCGAGAGCGGGCCGAGCTCGGCGCGCGCGTCGAGGTTGAAGAACGTGCGCTCGTAGCCCGTGCGCGGGTCGTCGTAGACAGGCGCGACACCGTAGTCGACGCGCTCCGGATCGACGGCCGTGACGTACGGGTCGGTGCGCTCGTAGCCGCCGGTCACGCGCGCGGAGAGACCACCGCTGCGACCCGCCATGGAGGCGACCGCGCGGGCGGTTCGTCGGCTGCCCGTGCCCGCGCGGAGGTAACGATCGGACTCGCCAGGTGCGCGCGTGATGATGTTGATGATGCCGCTGAAGGCGTCGGCGCCGTACACGGCGGCCGCGGGACCGCGGATGATCTCGATGCGCTCGATGTCGTCGACGCTGATGGGGAGGAGCTGCACCCAGGTGGTGCCGAGGAAGTCGAGGCGGAGCATGCGGCCGTCGACGAGCCAGAGGGTCTTGTTCGACTGCCGCTGGCTGACGCCTCGGATCGAGACCTCGGTGTGGCTCGCGTAGTGCGACATGACCTCGACGCCCGCGACACGTCGAAGGAGCTGCGCGAGGTCGGTGATGCCGGAGAGGCGGATGTCCTGCCGCGTGATGGTGTGGGTCGAGTTCGGCGCGTCGAGCGGCGACTCGGCGAAGCGCGAGGCCGAGACGACCTCCTCTTCGAAGAGATCGAGGCGTTCGCCGCCGATCGCGAGGTCACCCTCGCCGGTCCCCGTCCCAGTGCCCGTGCCGGTTCCCGTTCCCGTGCCGGTTCCCGTTCCCGTGCCGGTTCCCGTCCCCGTGCCGGTTCCCGTGCCCGTACCCGTGCCGGTTCCCGTTCCCGTTCCCGTCGCGGCGGCTTGGGCCGCTGCTTGGCGATCGCGGAGGTTCTGCGCGAGCGTCCGCAAGCGTGCCGAACGATCGCGCAACGACTGGCTCTGGGTCGCTTCGGCGAGCGCGGCGATCTGGGTGGCCGACTCTTCGAGCGCGAGGATCTCCTCCGTCGAGACGCGCGACGCGTCGATGCCCGTCGGTTGCGGGTCGGGCGTCTCGGTCGTCGGCGGCGTGACGGTCTGCTGACTGGCGGCGATGCGCGCGAGGAGCGCGTCGAGGAAGCTCTGCACCTCCGCGCGATCCGGAGGATCCGACTCGATGTACCGCTCGAAGTATTCGATCGAGTCCTCGTACCGCCCGGCCTCCGCGTACGCGCGGCCGATGTTGTAGAGGACGTTCGGGTGCGGAAGCGTCTCGTACGCGACCTCGAGCTCCGCGATGCCCTCGTCGAGGTTGCCGGCCGCCACGAGGTCCATGCCGCGACGGAAATGACGCCGCGCTTCCGTGCGCACGTCAGCGAACGCCGCGGGTGCGAAGATCGCGGCCGCCAGAGTGAGCACCAGACCGATCCGCAAGCGCTGCGAACGCACTTCTCGCTTGTCAGCGGAATCGGTCGACGCGACTGGGTTTCCGTGTGCGCGCACGAGGTCCTCGTTCGGAGACTAGAGGGGACGCGGACGCATCCGTGCATTCGCGTGAGGCGAGTGCGGAGACGGCGATGCGTGCGGAGAAATCATGAAAGAGAAAGGCGGAAAGCTCGATCAAGCCCAAGCCGTCAATCGTCGATCAATACGGCTCGGCCTTGTAGCCCTTGATTCCGATGGAGGTCCCCGTGGACGACTCCATCGTCGTCATCGTCGTCGTGCGCGGACGGGGCGGCCGTCGAATCGGCCGGCGGTCGTCGCTCGCTTCTTCGAGGGTCGCGACGACGCTCAGCGTCTCGCCGATCACGGTGCGCGTGATCGTGAAGTCGCGGTGCCCGTCGAGCTGGAACTGGAAGGTCACCTCTCGACCGACCGCGGCCTCCGCACCCGTCCACCGGATGGTGGTGGGCGTCGGGCCGTACTCGACGTTGTCGACCCGGACCATCGCGCCCGGTGGGGTCGACTCGAGGCTCACCGCGACCGCCGCTTCGGTCGGTGCGACCATGGCCGCTTCCGTCATCGTCGTGTCGGGCGGCGGCTCGATCGTCGTGCCCGTCGTGGTGCCCGTTCCCGTCGTGCCCGCGCCGTTGGTGGTCGACGCGGTCGGGATCGGGTCGTCGCCGCCCCGCAGCGCCATCCAACCGCCGATCAACGCCGCGAGCACCAGCGCGCCCACGACGAAGAGCATCGCGCGGTTCTTCTTCTGCTGCTGCGCGAAGGGCGAGCTGTCGAGGAGCTCGTCGCTCGGCGCGGCGATGGGCGGCGTCAGCGACGAGCCGCTCGGGGTCGGGACCGCGCCGCTCGCGTCGCCGCTGATGCGGACCGCCGCGAACGCACCCGTGGAGCCGCCGCCGATCGCGTACTCGCTGCTCACGCCCATCTCGCCGCTTCGCGAGACCGCGAGCCCGCTCTGCTGGGCGACCTGCTTGAGCGCGACGAGCAGCTCGTCCATGCCGGAGAAGCGCTCCTCCGGCTTCTTCGCCATCGCCTTGAGCACGACCTGCTCGAGCATCGGGTCGATCTGCGCGTCGGGCGCCATGTCCGCCATCAGCGGCGGCTGCTCGTGCACGTGCGCCATCAGGATGTTCACCGAGTTGGGCCGATCGAACGGCACCTTGCCGGTGAGCATCTCGAACATGATCACGCCGAGCGCGTACACGTCGCAGCGCGCGTCGACCTTCTCGCCGCGGATCTGCTCGGGCGCCATGTACTTCGGCGACCCCATGAAGAGGCCCGTCTGCGTGAGGTCCTCGCCCTTGTCGAGATCCTTCACGAGCCCGAAGTCGAGCACCTTCACGAAGTCGCGCTCGTCGCCGTGGCGGACGAGGTAGATGTTGGCGGGCTTGAGATCGCGGTGGATGACGCCGAGCGAGTGCGCTTCTCGCAACGAGCGGCACATCTGACGCGCGACGTGCATCGTGCGATCGGCCGGGAAACGCGTCTCTTCACGGAGCGCGCGGTGGAGCGTGCGGCCTTCGAGCAGCTCCATCGCGATGTAGTAGACGTCGTCGTCGGTGCGACCGTAGTCGAAGATCGTGACCGTGTTCGGGTGCGTGAGCTTCGCGCAGATCGAGGCTTCCAAGAAGAAGCGCTTGTGGAACTCGGGGTCCTGCTCGCCGCTGTAGTTCGGGTTCAAGACCTTGAGCGCGACCTCGCGGCCGAGCGGTGAGCGCGACCTCGCGGCCGAGCGGTGACTGCTCGGCGCGGTAGACCTTGCCCATGCCGCCGCGGGCGATGACGGAGACGATTCGGAAGCGGTCGTTGATGACACGTCCGATCAACGGGTCGGGCCCCTTGGCGCCCTTGACCTTCGGTTCGTCGTCTTCTTTCGGAGCCTCCGTGCTCACACCCCAAGCTCCTCGGGCTCCCGCTGCGGCCATGACCGCAGAGGCACACCGTTCCACCACCACCCACCCGGCCATCCCACCCGGCCATCCGACCGCCGGAGCCTCCGTCGGCTCGCGCGGCGGTTCGTGGAGAGGTCGGGCTCCGCGGCTTCCCGCCTCGCCACGCACGACTCCACGTCGATTCACGCACCCTCGAGGCACGCGTGTCAACGACGTGCTTCGATCGCGAGGATATCGAAGTCCCGTGCTCGGCGTCGAGCTTTCCGACAACCTGCGGGCGGCACGCAGGGGATCGCCGGACGGCACCACGAGACGACGGCACACCGACGGCGCGACGACTGCGCACCGACTGCGACGCCGAGCGTCGACGCGAGCCGCGGATCGCCCGAAGAACGCGAGAGATCCGAGAGGGCGACGCCCCTCGTGAGCACGTCGTCCCGAGCTGCCCTTTCGAGCGGCGCCTCGAAGCTCAAGGTGCGCCGGTGTCGCTCGGCTCGCCGGTCGGCGCTTCCTTGGCGGCCTTCGCGGCGGCCTTCGCCTGCACGACCAACACGTGCGCGCGACGCCACGTGAGCGCGCCCCCGAAGGCCGCGAGCATCGCGCCGACGGCGGTCACCCAGAGGCCCCAGCGCGTCTGCAGGAAGAGGAAACGCGCGAGCTCGAAGAGCCCCCACACGAGCAGCGACACCCCGACGACGATCGCGATCACCGACGCCCAGGAGGGCTTCTTCACCGCCGCGACGCCCATCCCGAGCGCAAACGAGGGCAGGAGATAGACGACGTAGTATCCGCTGCCGAACTGCGCCGCGACGACGCCCATCGATGCGCCGGAGACGATCTGCTCGGAGTCCCCATCCGGCACGCGGATCCACGGCACGAAGAAGCCGACGAGCAGCACGAGCGCCGCGACGAGCACGGGCCAGTTGATTTGCTTCCAGCTCATGCGGACGTGGTGCCACGTGGCGCACGCGGAGTACACCCCGCGAGCTCTTCGGGACTCGCGGAACGCGCCGTTCTCGACGAGCCGACGACTCGACGCCGAACGTCGCCGCGACGTCGCGACGCGGATCAGCGGAGGATCTCGATCACCAGCGGCTGCTTCGGCGGCGCGTCCTTGCCGATCGTGAACGCGCGCGCGACGCGCTCGACCACCGCGTCGACCTTCTGCTTCGGGTGCACTTGCAAGGTCGCGAGCGCGTCGCCCTTCTTCACCGTCTCGCCGAAGTGCGCGTCGATCGTGAGGCCGACCGCGGGGTCGACGTCCTGGTCGGCGCGGGTGCGTCCCGCTCCGAGGGCGACGCACGACCAGCCGATCTCCAGCGCGTCGATGCCCGTGACCACGCCGCTCTTGGGCGCCTTCACCACCACGCGCGCCTTCGCCATCGGCATGCGGTCGTACTCGTCGACCACGCGGGGATCGCCGCTCTGCGCGGCGATGATGTCGCGCATCTTCTGGGCCGCCGCGCCGCTCGCGATCGCGGCGTCGAGGAGCTTGCGGGCTTCGCGATCGTTCTTGGCCACGCCGCCGAGGCGCAGCATCTCGATCGCGAGCGCCATCGTGCACTCCACGAGGTCCGCGGGCCCGCGGCCGTGCAGCACCTCGAAGGCTTCGATCGTCTCGTTCGAGTTGCCGACCGCGCGCCCGAGCGGGACGTCCATGCGCGTGAGCAGCGCGCTGACCTTCTTGCCCGCGAGCTTGCCCACGCGGACGATCGACTGCGCGAGCGCGCGCGCCTGCTCGGGGCTCTTCATGAAGGCGCCGCGGCCGACCTTCACGTCGAGCACGAGCGCGTCGATGCCCTCCGCGAGCTTCTTGCTGAGGATGCTGCCGGTGATCAGCGGGATCGACTCGACCGTCGCGGTCACGTCGCGCAGCGCGTAGAACTTCTTGTCCGCCGGCGCGAGCTCGCCCGTCTGCTTGATGAGCGAGCACGTGTGTGTGCGGAGCTGCTTCTCGAAGGCCTTTCCGTCGAGGTCCATGCGGAAGCCCGGGATCGCCTCGAGCTTGTCGACGGTGCCGCCCGTGTGGCCGAGCCCGCGACCGCTCATCATCGGGACCGGCACGCCGCACGCGGCGACCATCGGCGCGAGGCAGATCGAGACCTTGTCGCCGACGCCGCCGGTCGAGTGTTTGTCGACCTTGATGCCGGGGACCTTCGAGAGGTCC
>JALOQC010000501.1 GCA_025453555.1 Myxococcota bacterium
GCCGCGCGTGTCGCCGCCGACCGGCCCGGTGTCGCGCTCCTGCCGGAGCTCCGCGCTGCTCTCTTCGGGGCGCGCGTCGGGGATGTCGTCGGGCGGCGTGATCACCGGGCGCGCGGCGGCGGGGCGGAACACCGCGACCGGCTCGGGCGCCACGATCGGCTCTTCTTCGATCGGCTCCGGCTCTTCTTCGGACTCGGGCGGCGCGAACTCGACGAGGATCTCCTCCTCCGGCTCCGGCTCCGCCTCCACGACCGCGCTCTGCCCGTAGCGGTGGTAGGCGTACCCGACGGCGGAGATCAGCAAGCCCGACAGCAACAACGCCAACGCGAAGAGCGCGATGGCGAAGCGGTCCCGCTTGCGTTGGAAGTCGGCGAACATCGGGTCTCGTGGGTCGCGGTCCGGAGGGCTTCGTTCGAGCCGCCAGGAAACTGCCCGACGAGTACGAGGGCGCGGTGACGTGATTGTGTCAGGGCCGTGGCGTTTCCGACCCGGCACGAACGCGTCTCCTCACGGATGCGCGCGCGCGGATGGACCGAATCCATCGGTAAATCGAAGGATCTTCGGGGCTTCGTCCGCGTCACACGGGTGTCACGAAGGCCGTCACCGAGCCGCGCGGGCGCCCTTTCGTCACGAACGTCACGAAGGTCACGACGTCGTGAGACCACGGACGTGGGGCGACGACGTCACGAGCCCATCACGCGCAGGCAGTAGCCGACGCCGCGGATGGTCTCGATCGCGTCCGCGGCCGGGCCGAGCTTCTCGCGCAGGCGCCGAATGTGGGTGTCGACGGTGCGCACGCCGAGATCGGCGTCGGGCCACACGCGCTGCAAGAGCTGCTCACGTCGCTGCACGGTGCCCACGCGCGCCGCGAGATCGCCGAGCAGCCGCATTTCCACCTGCGTGAGGTGCACCTCGCGACCGGCCACACGCACCTTCTTGGTGGTGCCGTCGATCTCGAGCTCGCCCACCACGAGCGAGGTCGGAGGCCGCGAGCTGGAACCACAACGTGCGCGTCGCAGCACCGCGCGGGCCCGCAGCGCGAGCTCGCGGGCCGAGAGCGGCTTGCCGAGGAAGTCGTCCGCGCCGAGCTCGAAGGCGAGGATGCGGTCGATCTCGTCCTTGCGTTCGGAGAGCGCGATCACCGGCAGCCGCTCGGTGGACTCGTCGCGTCGGATGCGCCGAAGCACCTCGGGGCCGCGCGGCGAGCGGAGCTGCAGATCGAGCACCACCAGCGCCGGTGGCTCCGTCGCCACACGCTCGAGCGCGGCCTCGCCGTCCGCCTGAACGACGACGTCGAAGCCGGCTTCGGAGAGCGCGGGGACGGCGGCCTCGGCGACCGCGATGTCTTCCCCGACGAAGAGGATGGCCTCGCCCATGGATCGGCGACGCTGCACGCGGGTGGTGACGAAGTCGTGAACGCGCCGTGTCGCGGAGGCGAGCCGACGCAATCGTCACGAAGTCGATGCATTGCTCTGCGCGTCTGCTCTCCGTCGCGGGTCGGCTCCACGAGCAGCAAGGACACACGACATCGTGAGTAGGCTCACTCGCTTCGCGATTCGTTCGGAATGTCGCGGGCTCACGTGCGTTCGCGAGCCCGCAACGGCCGGGGATTGACACGGGGGAGCGCCCGACTAGAACCGCGCCACGCTCGGCGGGGGTCGGCCACGCACGGTGGTCCGTCCATCGGTTGGCAGCCAAGACCCCCCCTGCGAGCAAACAGTGCTGACTCGAGCTTCCGCTCCAGCACGACGACTCCGACGAGCACGACTCCGACGGCGAGAGAGGCATCGCGATGAGCGACCTGATGATCGAAGCCCGGGACCTGACCAAACAATACGGCCCGGCGACTGCCCTCAAGGACGTGAGCTTCGAGGTCCGCAAGGGCGAGGTCCTCGGCTTCCTCGGGCCCAACGGCGCGGGCAAGACGACCACGATGAAGATCCTGACCTGCTTCATCGCGCCCACGAGCGGCACGGCGAAGGTCAACGGGGCGGACATCTTCGAGGACCCGATGGCGGTGCGCAGCGCCATCGGATACCTGCCGGAGTCGACGCCGCTCTACACCGAGATGCTCGTGCTCGAGTACCTGGAGTTCGTCGCGAAGATGCGCGGCTTCAAGGGCGAGGACGCGCGCAAGCGGATCAAGAAGGCGGTCGAGCAGACCACCCTCGGCGACGTGATCGCCAAGGAGATCCGCGCGCTCTCGAAGGGCTATCGGCAGCGCGTCGGCCTCGCGCAGGCGCTCGTGCACGAGCCGCCGGTGCTGATCCTCGACGAGCCGATGAGCGGCCTCGACCCGAACCAGGCCGCCGAGATTCGCGATCTGATCAAGGCGATCGGCCGCGAGCGCACCGTCATCCTCTCCACGCACGACCTCGGCGAGGTGCAGGTCACCTGCGACCGCGTGCTCATCATCGCCAAGGGTCGCCTCGTCGCGGACGACACCCCGGACGAGCTGCGCGATCGCGCGGGCAAGGCGAGCTACTTCGTGACCTTCAAGGGCGAAGGCGCGGACGCCGCGAAGAAGGCGCGCGACGTGCTCGGCGACGTGCCGGGCATCGCGTCGGTGCGGCAGCGCGAGGCCGAGGCGAAGGACGAGCTGCTCTTCACGTTGGTGCCGAAGGACGCGACGGATGTTCGCGCGGCGATCTTCCAGGCGGCGGTGAAGAACGAGCTCGTGATGCTCGGCCTCGAGAAGAAGAGCGAAGGCCTCGACAAGGTCTTCCGCGATCTGACCACGGGCGACACCGCAGGCGCGGCCGCCGCCACCAAGAGCAAGCGCGACGCGAAGATCGACGAGGCGCGCGAGAAGAAGAAGGCCCGCGACGAGGGCAAGAAGTCGGCGGCTGACCCCGCCGACTCGGCGAAGAAGTCGGCGGCTGACCCCGCCGACTCGGCGAAGAAGTCGGCGGCTGACCCCGCCGACTCGGCGAAGAAGTCGGAAGCCTCCAAGGGCGCAGAGGGAGACGCGTGATGCACAACGTCCGCACCATCGCGGGACGTCAGTTCCGCAGCTACTTCAACGGCCCGATCGCCTACATCGTGATCGGCGTGATGCTCGTCGTCTTGGGCTTCCTCTTCTGGGAGACCTTCTTCCTCTTCGGGAAGGCGACGATGCGCGAGATGTTCCGCTACGCGTCGCTCATCAACTACTTCGCGCTGCCCGCGCTCACGATGGGCCTGCTCGCGGAGGAGAAGCGCACCGGAACCATCGAGCTGCTCATCACGATGCCCGTCACGGACGCGCAGGTGATCTGGGGCAAGTTCCTCGGCGTGCTCGGGCTCTACTCCGTGCTGCTCCTGCTCACGGTTCCGTACTGTTTCAGCGTCGCGAGCCTCGGAAACCTCGATTGGGGTCCGGTCCTCGCGGGCTACTTCGGCATGTTCCTCCAGGGCGCGGCGCTCCTCGCGATCGGGCTCATGATGTCGAGCTTCACCGACAACCAGATCGTCGCCTTCTTCGGCGCGCTGGCGGTGTCGATCTTCTTCTTCCTGGTCGACAAGTTCCTGCCCTTCATGCCCTCGGGGCTCACGGGCTTCTTCGAGGCGGTCAGCTTCGACGCCCACTTCGAGTCGATGCGACGCGGCGTGCTCGCGTTCCGCGACGTCATCTTCTTCGTCTCCGTCGCGGTCATCACGCTGATGGTCGCTTACCGCTCCCTCGAGAGCCGCCGCTGGAGCTGAGCCATGGCCACGCAAAAGCGTCCCCACCTCGCCACCGCCTCCGTCACGATCCTCTTGCTCGTGGTCGGAGCGCTCGTCGGCCTCAACGTCATCGCGAGCTACGTGAACGTCGGCCGCGTCGACCTCACGGGCAACAAGCTCTGGTCGCTCTCGGACGGCAGCCGCGAGCTCGTCTCCGATCTCGGCGACCGGATGGAGATCACGGCGTACTTCACCGAGAACCTCCCGCCGCCCTTCAACAGCACCGAGCAGTACGTCCGCGACATCCTCGACGAGTACGCGGCGGCTTCGGGCGGCAAGGTCGTCGTCCGCTTCGTCAATCCCGACGAGGACGAGGAGCGCGAGGCGGCGGAGGCTGACGGCATCCAGCGCGTCGCGCACCAGAAGATCGAGAACGACGCGGTCTCGGTGGTCGAGGGCTACCGCGGCCTCGTGATCCGCTACCTCGGCGAGACCAAGACCATCCCGGTCATCCAGGATCCGACGGGTCTCGAGTACACGATCACGATGGCGATCAAGGAGCTGGTCGGCGAGAAGACGACGATCGGCATCCTCTCGGGCCACGAAGGTCCGACCCTCGCGGAAGGCCTCTCCGCGCTGCGCGATTCGCTCCCGACCTACGAGATCGAGGAGGTCTCGGCGACCAGCCCGATCGACCCGGAGCGCATCGAGGCGCTGCTCATCGTCACCCCCGGAAACGAGATCTCCGAGGCCGAGCTCCGCAACATCGATCAGTACGTGATGAACGGCGGCGCGCTCGGTGTGTTCGGCGGCGGTCTCACCCTCGACATCGCGGGCCAGGAGCCGAGCGCGACCACCGTGAACAGTGGTCTGAACGGGCTGCTCTCGCGCTGGGGCGTGGAGCTGCGCTCGGACGTGGCGCTCGACTTCCAGTGCAGCCGCGCGCCGATGGCCGGCCCGATGGGCATGCAGGTCGCGGTGCCCTACCCGCCCGTCGCGATCCTC
>JALOQC010000502.1 GCA_025453555.1 Myxococcota bacterium
GGACTTCGACGGCGACGGCGTGCTCGACGCCGACAACGACTTCTTCTCGGTCGAGGTCGACGGCCCGACGCTGCTCCGCGTGCGCACGGACGGCATCCGTGGCGCGAACGCGGCGGTCGCGTTCCTGAGCGGTGACCCGGAAGGCGCGCTCACCGAAGACGGTTGGCAGCGCATCGTCGTCAGCCTCTCGGGCGACGGCGCGGACAAGAAGGTCTTCCTTCCCTCCGCTGGCACCTACCTGCTCATCGCGACCGACGCGCGCTCGCTGCTCTTCGGAGAGCCCGCGGGTGGCGCGGAGCAGTGCTACTTCGTGCAGCTCGACGACGAGGATCTCCCGACGCCGACCACCGTCACGCCCGGCACGCCGGTCGAGGGCGACTTCGACGAGCCGCGCTTCTTCGCGCTCGAGGCGTCGCAGGGTCAGCTCCTCTTCACGACCGTGAACGAGCTCGTGGGTGGCGAACCGACGGATCGCGAGGCGACGGCGAGCGCTCAGGTGACGCTCGTCGACTCGCTCTACGACAGCTCGGCGCAGGAAGACACCGGCGTCGTGTCCGGCGTCGCGTTCGGCCTCGAAGCCGACGAGACCGTCTGGTTCGTCGTCGACACCGTCTTCGATCTGGCGCTCGACTCGACCGACTTCGAGCTCGACGTGACCGACGCGGGCGCGCAGGCGCTCCCCGAGGACGGCGACACGATCGACGTCGTGCACTCCGACGAGCTCTTCCGCTGGGGCTTCTTCGAGGCCGAGGCGGGCGACGTGGTGCGCGTCCAGCTCGACCAGCCGGACGGCGACGTGCTCCAGCAAGTGAGCGTGTTCTCGCCGAGCGGCGCGGGCGGCGCGCTCTGCGCGGCCGCGGGCTGTGCGACGGCCGACGAGTACGTCCAAATCACCGAGAGCGGCATCCATTACGTGCGCTGGTTCAACCCGGACGGCACCGACGGTGAGACCTACGAGCTCGGATCGACGCTGACGTCGATCACCCCCGCGGCGCTCGTCGTCGGCACGGCCAGCGACGCCTCGCTCGCCACGACCCCGCGTGGCTTCTTCACCGCCGACCTCCGCACGAGCGACTGGATCTCGTGGAGCGTCGCGAACCTCACGAACCTCACGGACGTGTCGATCGACCTCTACGCGCGCGACGCGTTCGGCACGCTCGACCGCATGGTGACCGCGACGGACGGCGGCGTGCTCGCGGCCGACTCGGTCATCGAGCGCATCCTCCGCGGCGAGGGCATCCAGGTGCTCGTCTCCGTGACGGACGACGACGGCGCGGACGGCGACGAGACGTTCGACCTCCTCCTCGACGACGTCGACTTCGTCGACCTCGGCACCGTGATGCCGGGCACCGACATCACGCGCACCGCGGAGACCGCGGCGGCGGATGGCGAGCCCTCGCGCTACCTCCTCGAGGGCGCGGCCTTCACCGCGCTCACGATCGGCACGACGACCGCGACGGCGACGCTCGACGCGGTGATCGACGTGGTCGACGCGGACGTCGACGTGATCGAGTCGTTCGACGACACCGGCGCGGGCGCGGCGGAGTCGGCGGAGTACCTCATGGCGGCCGACTGGGTCGCGTTCGTCGTGTACGACGACAGCGGCGTGGGCGGCATGTACGACCTCACGATCTCGTCGGAGCCGCCTCCGTACACCTTCGCGACGGGCGCGCTGCCCTTCACGAGCATCTGCCCCTCCGAGGGCGGCGCGGGCGTCGATCACGCGGTGAGCGATCTCGACGACGGCCTCTCCGAGACCGCGCTCGCGATTCCGGGTGACCTCGGCTTCGAGCTCTTCGGCGCGGGCGTGTCCGAAGCGACGATCTCCACCAACGGCTGGCTCACGTTCACGCCGGCGTACGCGGGCAGCACGAACCTCGGAGCGGCGACCCGTCAGGTCGTCGCGCCGATGGCGACCGACCTCATCCTCGACTCGATCTGCACGCACCGCGACGGCTCGCGGCTCATCATCGAGTGGCGCGGCGCGGTCTTCGGGTTCTTCGGACCCGAGGATCCGATCGAGATGCAGGCGGTGCTCCACGGCGGTGGGCGCATCGACTTCATCTACGGTCCGGGTCACGTCGCGCTCGCGGGCACGGTCGGCCTCGTCAACGACGACGGCTCGATCCGCTACACGATCGACACCCTCGAAGCGTTCCCGAGCAGCGTGACCTTCACGCCCGCTCCGTGAGCGAGCTGCGATAGAGCGCCGCGAGGCGCAACCAACGCGAAGGCCGACGGGGCGACTCGTCGGCCTTCGTCGTTCTCGTCACCATGGGTGGGAGGCATGCGCTTCGTTCGGTCCACGTCGCTGCTGATCGGGTGCGCGCTCGCGTGCGCCGGCGAGCCGTCGCATCGAGACGCGGGCCTCGACGCGCGCGCGGTCGACGCCGACGTTCGAGAGCCCGACTCGGGCGACGTCGACGCGGGCACCCCGGGCACTGCACCGCGCTTCGTCGCGGTCGACGTGGGCCTGTCGTACGTGCAGTGGCGCGATGGCTATCCACCGCCCTGCTACCTCGCGCAGCGCGACAGCTGCCTCGTCCGCCTCTTCACCGGCGGCCTCGCGGTGCGCGACGTGGATCTCGACGGCGACCTCGACGTCTACGCCACCCGCATGGACGAGACGGATCTCCTCTTCGTCAACGACGGCGCGGGTCACTTCGCGGAGGCGACGCCGCCCGGGCTCGGCGAGGTCTGGCTCTCGAACGGCGCGGCGTTCGCGGACGTCGACGAGGACGGCGATCCGGATCTCTTGGTGGGGACCGTCGGCGAAGACCGCGCGCACCTCTTCGTCAACGACGGGCGCGGCGGCTTCGAAGAGCGCGCGGTGGGCCGCGGCGTCGCGATGCAAGGCGCGGAGGGCTCCCACGCGACGATGAGCTTCTGCTTCGGAGACCTCGACCTCGATGGCCATCTCGACCTCCACACGACCGAGTGGCACACGCCGAACATCGACCGCTCCCGTTCCCACGGGCGGCTCTTCCTCAACCGCGGTCGCCGCGCGCCGGGTTTCTTCGACGACGTGACGGACGAGGCGGACGTGGAGCTCGTCGAGCGCGTGCGAAGCGGCTCGTACGGGTTCACGTCGCACCTCGTCGACCTCGACGCGGACGCGCGATCCGACCTGTGGATCACGGCGGATTTCGAGACGAGCCGCCTCTTCTGGAACGACGGCGCGTGGCCGATGGCGGATGGAACCGAGGCGGCGTCCGTCGGCACCGAAGAGAACGGCATGGGCTCGGCGCTCGAAGACTTCGACGGAGACGGCGACCTCGACGCGTTCGTGGGGTCCATCTTCGCGCCGAGCGTGTGCGACGGGTCGCGTTGCACCGACGAGAAGACCGGCAACCGGCTCTTCCGAAACGACGGCGCCCGACGCTTCGTGGACGTCACCGACGAGGCCGGCGTGCGCGACGCGAGCTGGTCGTGGGGCGTCGCGCCGCTCGACTACGACCTCGACGGAGACGTGGATCTCGCGGTCGTCGGCGGCGTGCAGTGGGAGCCCGAAGAACGAGGATTCCTCGACCAAGAAATTCGTTTGTTCGAGAACGACGGCACGGGCCGCTTCCGTGAGGTCGCCGACGAGCTCGGCCTGCACGGAGGAGCCCAAGGCCGCGGCCTCGTGGCGGCGGACTTCGACGGGGACGGCGACCAAGATTTGCTGGTGGCGACGAGCCTCGGCGAGCCGGTCTATTGGCGCAACGACGCGAGCGAAGGCCACGCCTGGCTCGTGGTCGCCCCCGAAGGAACGACCTCCAACCGCGACGGCTACGGGGCCGTGGTCCGAGTCTGGACCACCCTCGACGCCCCACCCCAAGTCCGACACCACGGCAACGGCTGCCACTTCCTCGCGCACTCGCCCGGTACGCCGCACTTCGGGCTCGGAGCGCACGAGACTGCGGCGCGCGTCGAGGTGCACTGGCCGGTGAGCGGGCGGACGCAAGTGTTCGAGGACGTGGCCGCGCGGCAGGTGTTGCGGGTGGTCGAGCCGGAGTGAGCGGGCGGGGTCTGTCGGGAGAACGGGAGAACGACGGTCGGCCTCGTTCGGCCCGAATCGTGAGCCCTCGGGAACTCGTGGTGGACCTCCACGCGTTGGCTTCTCGGTGTCGAAGGAAGAACTCGCCGACGCACGAGCCCCAAGAGAACGTGCCACCGTTCTTGCCCAGACCCAGGAGTCAACGGGGAGTCCGACAGCGCGATGAGCCGGCATGCCCGCCAAGCCCGCACGTCGCTCGCGTCCCCTTCGGTGTGAAGATCCCGCGGCGAGCCCCAAGAGAACGTGCCGCGGCGAGCCCCAAGAGAACGCGCCGAGCCCCAAGAGAACGTGCCACCGTTTTTGCCCAGGCCCGGGAATCAACGGGGAATCCGGCGGTGCGATGAGCCGGCATGCCCGCCAAGCCCGCACGTCGCTCGCGTCCCCTTCGGTGTGAAGTTCCCGAGCAGTTGTTCTTCGTGACGACGCGAACCCTCGAAGAAGTCTTCTGGCTCCACCCGCTGCTCTGCTCGCGGCTCGCGCCCGTGAATCGGGAAGCGCGGCGGGTGGTCGACGCGAAGCGGTCGAGGCTCCGCGCGAAGCTGGAGCGTCTCGTGACGAGCGCGAACCGGCGACGTCCCGCGAACCAACCGAAGCTGACGGTGGAAGAA
>JALOQC010000503.1 GCA_025453555.1 Myxococcota bacterium
CTTCGTCGCGATGACGAAGGGCGAGAAGGATCCGCAGAAGATGTACTTCGGCGGAGAGCTGAAGATCGGCGGCGACATCATGGCGTCGCAGAAGCTCGGCTTCCTGAAGAAGGTCGAGCCGCGCCACGTGGAGGCCGCGATGGCGGCTTCGGGCGGCGCGTCGGCGAGCGCCGAGGCACCGGCCAAGACGTCGGCGGCTGACCCCGCCGACTCGGGAAGGAAGTCGGGCCCGACGTCGAGCGACGTGTTCCGCGGGATCGGTCTCTGGATGGCGGAGAAGCCCACCGAAGCGAAGGTCGGAAAGATCTTCCAGTTCAAGCTGAGCGATCCCGAGAGTCTGTGGACCCTCGATTGCGCGGCGGACGCGCCCACGGTGAGCGAAGGCGAGACGAAGAAACCCGATTGTGTGCTCGAGCTGACGGACGCGAACTTCGTCGCGATGACGAAGGGCGAGAAGGATCCGCAGAAGATGTACTTCGGCGGAGAGCTGGCCGCGATGGGCGCCGCGAAGGTTGCCGCGAAGCCGGAGGGCACGAAGACCGAGGGGCCGAAGGCTTCTCCGAAGACCGCACGAGCCCCGCAGCTCTTCGAGGCGCTCTCCGTGAAGGCCCCGAAGGGGCACGGGAAGATCCAGATCCGCGTCACGGATCCCGACGGCGCCTGGTTCGTCGATCTCGACGCCGGCGCCGTGAAGAGTGGCACCTACGAGGGCGCTACGACGGTGCTCACCCTCGCCGACGCGGACCTCGCCGCCCTCGCCGCGGGCAGCACCTCCGCGACCGAGCTCTATCAGAAGGGCCTCCTTCGCGTGGACGGTGAGGTCGGACCCGCGCGCGAGCTCTCGTGGCTCAAAGCTTGACGGAAAGGAAGTCGACCATGAAACGAGTCAACGTCATCGGTGTGGGGATGGTCCCTTTCCAGAAGCCCGGCGCTTCGGACGACTACCCGGAGATGGGTGAAAAAGCGATCCGCGCCGCGCTGAAGGACGCGGGGATCGACTTCTCCGAGGTTCGGCAGGCCTACGCCGGCTACGTCTACGGCGACAGCACGTGCGGACAGCGCGTGGTCTATTCCGTCGGAAGAACCGGAATCCCGGTCTTCAACGTCAACAACAATTGTTCGACTGGCTCGACCGCGCTGATGCTCGCCACGCAAGCGATCGCGGGCGGCATCGCGGAGTGTGTGCTCGCGGTGGGCTTCGAGAAGATGGAGAAGGGCGCGCTCTCAGCGAAGTGGGACGACCGCGCGAACCCCCTCGAGCACCACGCGGGCGTGATGCAGGACGTCCAGGGCTTCACCGCCGCGCCTCCGGCCGCGCAGATGTTCGGCGGCGCGGGCCGCGAGTACCGCTGGAAGCACGGCACCAAGCGCGAGACCTTCGCCAAGATCGCGTCGAAGGCCCGCACCCACGCGGCCAAGAACCCCTACGCGCTCTTCAAGGAGGAGCTCGACGTCGACGCCATCCTCGCGAGCCCCGAGGTCTTCGACCCGCTCACGCGTTACCAATGCTGCCCGCCGACCTGCGGAGCCGCGGCGGCGATCTTGTGCAGCGACGAGTTCGCGAAGAAGCACGGCATCTCCAAGCCGGTGTGGATCGCGGGCCAAGCGATGACGACCGACACGCCCTCGTCGTTCGGCAAGTCGATGATCCAGATGGTCGGCTTCGACATGACGAAGGACGCCGCGCGCCAGGTCTACGATCAGGCCGGCCTCGGGCCGAGCGACGTCGACGTGGTGGAGCTGCACGACTGCTTCACCGCCAACGAGCTCCTCACCTACGAAGGCCTCGGTCTCTGCTCCGAAGGCGAAGCCGAGAAGTTCATCTGGGACGCCGACAACACCTACGGCGGCAAGGTCGTGACGAACCCGAGCGGCGGGCTGCTCAGCAAGGGTCACCCGCTCGGCGCGACCGGCCTCGCGCAGTGCACCGAGCTCGTCTGGCATCTGCGTGGCCAAGGCGAAGCCCGCCAGGTCGAAGGCGCGAAGGTCGCGCTCCAGCACAACCTCGGCCTCGGCGGCGCCTGCGTCGTCACCATGTACCGCCGCGACTGACGCCGAGCGCTGCTGCGACGAACGCCTCCGCGCGAACGGAGACCGATCGATTCGAGACGAGAGAGGCTGCCTCCCGGGGTGGCCTCTCTCGTCGTCACGCCTCGCACGCGCCGGCCGTTCATGGCGTCGGCGCATCGAGAGTCATGCCCCGCACGCGCCGGCCGTCGCGCAAGAGCAGCGTGGTCCCCTTCGGCTCGCTCTCGCCGAGCAACACCACCCCGTCGTCCGCGCGCATTCGGCGAAGTCGGCGTCGACCGAACACGTGTATCCAATGAGCAGCGACGACGGAGACTCCAGCCGCGACGAGCGCGACGGAAGGCACGTCGACCATGCCAGCGTTTGCGACCGCGAGGAGGCCGACCCAAGGCGCCGCGCGCGTCACCCGAGTCGAGACACTCGCCTTCGCGCTCCGCGTCGAGACGCGCGCATCCTCGGCGCCGCCAGCATCCGCGCCGGCATCCGCGAGGTCGGGTCGCTTCTTCGCTTCGGACACACGATGCCTCAGCAATCCGGCGCGACGTACCAGCTCGCGAGGAGGATCGTGTCGCGCCAATAGAGCTCCGCGCTCCCGATCCACGTCGGCCCGCACGAGTCGTCGCCGATCACCTCGCTGTGCACGCGTCCCCGCGTCACCACGTCCGCCGCGTCCCACTCCGCAGGCTCCGGAATCCCCACGTACGCGGAATACGAAGCCTCCGCGACGCGATCGCTCGCGCCCTCCGGATGCGACGCGAACACCATCAGCCCCCGGGTCGGCGCCTCCGGATCCCACTCCACGTCCCGCAACGCGATCCCCCAACCGACCACTCCGTCGGCCTCCGTGCGCACGAGCTTCCAATCCTTCTCGCCCGCGCCACACAACACGTTCAGAGACTCGACCTCCTCCGCGGGCCCATCGCACTCGACGGTCACGTTCATCGTGCGGGGTCCGCTCACGAGCGCGACGTCGCTCGACACCACGCGTTCGTTGGCGGGAGGCGGTGCGACCGGCTCGCTCTCGTCGAGCGAGAAACATCCCGAGCTCGTGACGAGGACCGAGAGGGCGAGAGAAGACACGAAGGCAAAGAGACGAGGAACCATCCGCCCAGCGTGGCACGCGAGCCCGACGCGTCGAGCGACGGACCCTGGACGACGAACGTCGTCGAGCGAAGGCGTTTCGCGCGCTCGAACGTGTACCCGAGGCGTGAGCCGAGGCGCCGAGCGCGCACGCGCGCCCGTTGATGCACGTCGAGCCGACCTGCTACCACCGCCGCGATGCGCGCCGTCGTCCAGCGGGTCGCTCGTGCTTCCGTCACCGTCGACGGCGACGTCGTCGGCGCGATCGAGCACGGTCTCCTCGTGTACCTGGGCGCCGCGCGCGGCGACGGTCCGGCCGACCTCGAGTACGTCGCGTCGAAGGTCGCGGGCCTGCGCGTCTTCGAGAACGACGCCGGTCAGATGGACCTCGCGGTGTCCGACGTCGGCGGCGCCGTGCTCGTCGTCTCTCAGTTCACGCTCTTCGGCGACGTGCGGCGCGGGCGACGCCCCTCGTTCACCGACGCCGCCGACCCCGACGACGCAAACGCGCTCTACGAGGCCTTCGTCGCGAACCTCCGCGCGCGCGGATTGCCCGTCGAGACCGGGCGATTTCGCGCCTCCATGATCGTCGACGCGGCGGTCCGCGGTCCGGTCACCATCCTCCTCGACAGCCGGAAGACCTTCTGATGCCGCCTCGCTACGAGATCCGCGCCGTCTCCGTCGACGACACCGAGGACCTCCTCGAGCTCGCGAGCTTCCTCGACTCCGTGAACCTCCCCAACGATCGCGCCGAGATCGCGCCGATCATCGAGCACTCGGAGCGCAGCTTCTCCGGCGAGGTCAAAGATCCGAACAAGCGCGAGTACCGCTTCGTCGTCCACGACCTCGAGCAGGAGCGCACGGTCGGCACCTCGCTCGTCGTCGCGCAGCTCGGCCGCCGCGACGCGCCCTACATCTACTTCCAGGTCCGCACCGAGGAGCGCTACAGCCAGTCGCTCGACAAACACTTCGTCCACCGCGTCTTGTCGATCGGCTACTCGTACGACGGACCCACCGAGATCGGCGGGCTCGTGATGCACCCGGAGTGTCGTCGCGTGACCGAGAAGCTGGGGCTCCAGATCTCGTACGTGCGCTTCCTCTTCATCGCGATGCACCGCGAGCGCTTCCAGAATCAGCTCCTCGCCGAGCTGCTCCCTCCGCTCGAGCCCGACGGCACCTCACACCTCTGGGAAGCGGTGGGCCGACGCTTCACCGACATGACCTACCGCGAGGCGGACCGCCTCTCGAAGCGCAACAAGGAGTTCATCCGCGGGCTCTTCCCCGAAGGCGACCTCTACGCCTCGCTCCTCGCGGACGACGCGCGCGACGTGATCGGCAAGACCGGCCCGCAGACCAAAGGCGTGGAGAAGATGCTCCGCCGCATCGGCTTCCGATACGTCGACCGCGTCGACCCCTTCGACGGAGGTCCCCACTTCATGGCCCCGACCGACGAGGTCACCCTCGTGGAACGCAGCGCCCTGCGCCCCCTCGAGGCCGCGCCCGAAGAAGCCGTGCTCCCCGGACGCGCCCTCGTCGCGCGTTCTTACGCCGCGGCGCCATGGTTTCGTGCGGTCGCCGTCCCCGCCGACACCCGCGAGCCGATCGTCCGGCTCGAGCGCTCGACCCTCGACCACCTCGGCCTCGCCGCAGGCGCGTCCGCCTGGGTCCTCCCCCTCGATTGACCCTCGGCGGCTGTGTGGGCTCTTTACGACCCGCCCGGGGCCGAGCCGAACCTGTCCGATCGAGGGCGCGGGACGGAACAAAAACGACCGATTGCACCGAACCCACGAGATCGGGCTGGACGCCCCCGAGGTGGGTGCTAGTGATCGGCCCCTCGCGACGCACCGGACCCCGGGCGACGCCTGAAAACCGAAGTGGTCTCCGCCCCCTCGGCCCTGCCGTGGGACGCTCCCAGACACGTCGGTCGTCGCCTCGACGACCTCGAGAAATTCCGGAGCGACCCTCGAAAAAAAAGCTGGCGAGCCCGAGCCACGGTGATAGAGAGCGCGCCCCGACGGGTCGCTCCCACCGCGACTTCGACGGCTTCGCCACTCTCGAAAGAGAGCTCGAAAAAAAGACTGGACAGCCACCGGCGCGCTGCTAAAAACGCGGCCCCGGGTCGAAGGACGCCAGCCAGCGACCTTCACGCCCCGCCATCGAGCGGTCTGCGCGGCACACGCCGAGCGAGCGGAGAAAGCGCGAATCGCGCTTGACACCATCTACGGGCGAGGACAGCATCCCGCCCCCAACCGAGCACTGGCTCGGTTCGGAACCGAGCTGACGCTCGGACATTGAAAACTGAATCGGAGCTCATCGTAAATGTGATGCGGGTTTAACCGTGTCCTCATCCGAAGTTCGCTTCGGGCTCTG
>JALOQC010000504.1 GCA_025453555.1 Myxococcota bacterium
CTTGATGCCGCGCGCGACGAGGTCGTCGAGGACCGCGCCGTAGTGGGCGACGGCGGACTCGTCGATCGCGTCGCGGGTCGGCTCGATGCGCGCCCAGCTGGGATTGAACCGATAGGCGTCGAGGTTCATCTCGGCCACGAGCGCGTTGTCCTCGACCGCGCGCGTGAAGCCCTGCACCGCCTCGCCGACGAACACGCCGTTGCCGAGGCCGCCCTGATCGACCGGCGCGGTGTACGCGTACCAGTCGGTCGCGTCGTTCTCGTCCTCGATCTGCGCGGCCGCGGTGGCGACGCCGAAGGTGAAGGAGCCGCGACCTGCTTCGCCGCCGACCGGGCCAGGCTCGGGGAAGCGGATGGCCGCGGGGCCGTCGTCGCCGCCGCAGGAGAGGAGGAGCGACGTCGCGAGCAGCGTCGCGATCGGTGAGGAGAAACGAGCAGAGCGCATCGACGCTCACGAAAGCGCGACCGCGGCGCGAGCGCAAGCGGGTCGAGGGCCGTGAACGGTGTCTTTCTCACGCGATCGGACCGCGAGCACCGCTCGCGGGCTCGCGGTCGCATGCTCGGTCGCGGTCGCATGCTAGGTCGCGGCGGTCTCGCGCGATCCGTCGCACGTACGGCTCGCGCGAACGGCTCGCGCGAACGGCTCGCGCGAACGGCTCGCGCGAACGGCTCGCGCAAGCGGATCCCTC
Source organism: Myxococcota bacterium (assembly GCA_025453555.1). Taxonomy (GTDB): domain Bacteria; phylum Myxococcota_A; class Polyangia; order Polyangiales; family Houyiibacteriaceae; genus JACKEH01. The sequence goes on from JALOQC010000504.1 coordinate 689, forward strand.
AGGGAATGGTCCCGCGCTCGTTCGGGATCACGCAGCTTCCGTCGGGGCAGGTGTCCTCGACCTGGCCGCCGGGGCGGACGAAACGATCGAACTGCTCGAGCATCGGCTCGGTGGAGCGAAGGCCGCCGTGCGCCGCGTTGTCACCGATCTCGGCGTAGGCGCCCTCGTTGATCGGCTCGACGTCGTCGAGGTGGTAGATGACGTAGCCGCTGTCGGTCGGGCCGTCGGTGGCCTCCATGTACGTGCCGACCCCCCAGGGCTCGTAGGCGCTCGAGCGCAGCCAAGGCAGGCCCATCACGCGCGCCGCCATGTCGGAGGCGACGTTCGGGACCTGCACGTCGTAGCGCGAGATTTGATAGAGGATGCGCCGGTTCGAGGTGTCGATGCCTTCCAGCCGATCGGTCTCGTCGAAGATCGTGCCGACGTAGCTCGCGGGCTCCGCGAGATCCCACATCGGTTGGGTGCTCACGACGTACCAGTCGCGGTCGAGCTTGTGGGTGTAGAAGAGCCGGAACACCGCCTCGTAAGGCCGGAAGTTCACCGAGCGGCGCAACATGATTCCGTAGTTGATCGCGCCGACCTGGAGCACGTACGCGTCGATGGTGTCGCTGAGCGCGGCGAGGGTGGCGCCCATGATGCCGCCCTGCGAGATGCCGTAGTAGTACATCTCTTCGGGGTCGTGGAGCGGGCGCTGCTCGCCCTCGACCTCGAGGAAGAGCTCCTCCATCTCGCTGCACTGGCCGACCGCGAAGGCCTTCTGTTGGATGAGGGAGTTGATGGTGCCCTGCATCAAACGCTCACCGACCTGCGCGAAGTTGCCGAAGTTGGTGACGACGTAGGTGAGGACCTGCGCAGCGTCCGGGTTCGCCAACCCCCAGAAGTCCGTGCCAAAGGCGACCATCTGAGAGCGCTGCGCGACGGGGCCGCCGTCGCCGGAGACCTGGTTCGCGCTCCCGAGCAGGCCGTGGCCGTACTGGAGCATCTTCGCGGGCGGGCCACCGGCCGCGACGCGATCGCGCACGCTCGGCGGGATGACGAGCTCGAAGGGCGCCTCGGCGACGCCGTTGTAGGCGATGTTGCCGTCCTCGTCGCGGAAGGCGACCGCGCCCTCGAAGGGCGTCGTCATGTAGAGGGGCACCGTGAAGGTGCCGCGGACGCGCTTCCAGATGCGGCCGCTGACGTCCGTCTCGACGGTGTTCACCGTGCAGCGGCCGAAGACGCGGTTGCCTTCTTCGTCGAGATCCTCGTCGAACCGGCGGAAGGCGTCGGCGCGGATCGTGAGCATCGGCCCGCGCACGGAGTCGGCGGAGGCGGTGTGGAAGTCCCACGCGAGGATCAGGTCGTCGCGCGCGACGTCCGCTTCGCCGAGGACGTCGAACACGTCCTCCATCGCCTCGCGGCGCGCTTCGAGCTCCGCCACCTCGGAGGGCGTCTCGTCGCGCAGCGCACGGAAGTAGGCGCTCGGCTGCACGGGCGTGCCGTCGAGCAGGCTCAGCCCGCGCACCGCGGCCACGTAGCGGCGGTCGTGGCGGAGCGGCACCGCGGGGCGGAGGTAGAGGGTCGAGTAGCCGGGCTCGGTGGGCAGCCACTCGGTGGTCTCCCACTCGTCGAGCTCCGCGATGTGCGCGACGCGCTCGCCGGTCTCGGCGTCGATCAGGATCGTGGGGGAGTCGGCCTCGAGACTCTCTTGGATGCGCGCGTAGCTCGCGAGCGGCGCGGGATCGACGCGCCCGACGAAGGAGAGGACGAGGCTCGTCGCGGGCGAGAAGCCGTCGAAGCGGTTCCAGGGATCGACGCTCGTGTGCGGGTCGCCGTCGCGGTTGAGGGGGAACGCGGCCTCCGGGATGTTCACGCGGAAGCCGGTGTCCGTCGTCGCGTCCGTGGTGAGGAAGCGGCTCGACGGGTACGGCATCAGACAATGCGTCGGGTCGAGGTTCTCGCACTCGGGTCGCGAGACGTCGATCGTCGGCTCGGTGGGGCCGGCGTCGACCTCCGCGCCAGCATCCGTGCCCGCGTCGTCGCTCGGGGGAGCGTCGTCGTCACCGCAGCCGAGCGCGAGGAGCGCACCGAGCCAAGCCCATTTCCAACCAAGCTTCATGCGAGTCGCCTCTCCAGCCAAAGCCACGTGCTCACCGTCACCGTCGAGTCCACGGTGGACGTCCTTCGATCCCGGTCGCCGCGAGTCGGTGAGCGACGATTCACTCTCGGCAAAACGAGGGCCCGCGACAAGCCCGAAGCGAGACGATGGAACGTCCTGAAAGTGAGAAGGCTCGCGCGCCGACGTTCGCGCCGACGTTCGCGCCGACGTCTCGCGGGGCGCTCAGCGATCGGCGCGCGGGTTCGCGATCGCGCAGCTCCCGTCGGGGCAGGTGTCGATCACTCGCCCGTCGGGTCGGCAGAACTCGTCGAGCTGGCGGAGCATCGGCTCGGTGAAGCGCAGGTCGTTGTGCGCGTCGTTGTCCTCCTCGGCGACGTTCGAGCCCTCTGGGATCGGGGCGACGTTCGTGAGGTGGTAGACGACGTAGCCGCTGTCGGTCGGACCGTCGGTCGCTTCGATCACGTCGCCCGCTCCGTCGCCGACTCCCCAGGGCTCGTAGACGCTCGACCGGTAGAAAGGCAGTCCGAGCGTGCGCGCCGCGATGTCGGACGCGACGGTCGGCACCTGCGCGTCGTAGAGGGAGGTCTGGTAGAGGATTCGTTTGCGCGAGACGTCGACGTCGTCCGCGAGCGGATCTCGGAAGACGTGCGGCGCGAACGTCGCGGGCTCCGCGAGATCCCAGATGGCCTGGGTGGAGACGAGGAACCAGTCGCGATCGAGCTTCGAGCCGTACCATTGGTCGAAGATCCGCTCGAAAGGAAGGAAGTCCACCGAGCGTCGAAGCATGATGCTGTAATTGATTGCGCCGACCTGGAGCACGTAGGCGTCGATGGTGTCGCTGAGCGCGGCGAGCGTGACGCCCATGATCCCGCCTTGAGAGATGCCGTAGTAGTACATCTCTTCTGGGTTCGCGAGCGCGCGGCTCTCGTCGCCGACCGTCATCGTCAGCTCCTCGAGCTCCGCGCAGCTCCCGGTGGCGAAGGTCTTCTGCAGCAGGAGCGAGTTGATGGTGCCCTGCACGAGGCGCTCGCCGACCATCGCGAAGTTGCCGAAGTTCGTGACCGCGTTCGTGATGATCTCGGCTTCGTCGGCCTCGCTCAAACCCCAATACGTGGTGCCGAATCCGACGAGCTCCGAGCCTTGATACGCAGGAGTTGTGCCGCCGCTCGAGACCTGACCCGCGGAACCGAGCAGGCCGTGTCCGTACTGGAGCATCGCGCCGGGGCCCTCGCCACGCATGACGCGGTCACGCACGCTCGGCGGGATCACGACCTCGAAGGGCGCCTCGGCGACGCCGTTGTACGCGGGGAGCCCGTCGTCGCCGCGGTAGGTGCGCGCGCCTTCGTACGCGGTGGTCATGTAGAGGGGCACCTTGAAGGTGCCGCGCACGCGCCTCCAGATGCGCTCGTTCACGTCCTCTTCGACGCTCGTGACGGTGCAGTCGCCGACGCCCTCGGTGCCGGCCGAGAAGCGCTCGAAGGCGTCGCGGCGCGCGGCGAGCATGTCGCCGTGCAGCGAGCCGCCGGACGCGGTGCGGAAGTCCCACGCGAGGATCAGGTCCTCGCGCGCGACGCCCGCGTCGTCCAAGAGCTCGAAGATCGACTCGAAGCTCGCGCGGCGCGCCTCGAGCTCCGCGGTCTCGGTGGGCGTGCCGTCGCGGAGCGCCCGGAAGTAGTCGCTCGGCTCGACGGCGCTGCCGTCCGTGCGCACGAGGTCGCGGATCGCGGCGACGTAGCGCCGGCCTTCGCGCAGGCGCATCGCGGGGCGCACGTAGAACGTCGTGGTGTCCGGATCGGCGTTGTACCACTCGTCGATCTCGGCGAAGTGCGCGACGCGCTCGCCGGTCTCGGCGTCGAT
>JALOQC010000505.1 GCA_025453555.1 Myxococcota bacterium
CGACTACCTCTCGCTCCGCGTCGCGAAGGGGCGCGATCTGTGGCTCCACGTCGGCGGCGGCACGCCCGGCAGCCACGTCGTGATCCGCAACGAGACGGGCGGAGAGCCGCCGCACGACGTGATCGAGAAGGCCGCGCAGCTCGCGGCGTGGCACTCGAAGGCCCGCGGCGCGCCGAAGGTGGAGGTGCACTACTGCCGCGCATCCGAGGTCTCGAAGGAGAAGGGCGCGCCGGCCGGGCAGGTGCAGATCAAGCGCTTCAAGAAGATCAAGGTCGTGCCCAGCAAGCTCGACACCGGCGGCGAAGACGAGTGATCGTGCGGCGATGGAGCGCCTCGACCGTCGCGTGCAGGCCGAGCTCGCACGGCGCGGGCCCTCGGGGCAGCCGGGGAGCCGACGCCTCGCGCAGCGCCTGATCGAGGGCGGGGACGTCCGCGTCAACGGCGTCGTGGTGCGGCGCGTCTCCACCCTCGTGGACGACCGCGCGCGCGTGGAGATCGCGGCGCCCGTCGCTGCTCCTACGAAGCCCCACACCGACGTCCGCGTGATCTTCGAGGCGGACGGGCTCCTCGCGATCGACAAGCCCCCGGGTCTGCCCTCGCACGTCACGCGCGATCCGACGCGCGACCACGCCGAAGCCGCGGTCCGTCGCCTGCGACCCGAGGGCCCGCTCGTGCTCTTGCACCGGATCGACGCCGACACCTCGGGCGTCCTGCTCTTCGCGACCGATCCCACGGTCGCGCTCGCGACGCAGCGCGCCTTCGAGGAGCGCGCGGTGGACAAGCGCTACGACGCGCTCGTCGAAGGGAGCCTCCCCGACGACCCGCGTTTCGAGCGCCACGGCTTCCTCACCCGCGAAGGGCGCGTGCGACGCGAGGTGCGCAGCGGAGGCGACGCGGCGCACACGGTCTTCGAGGTGCGCGCGCGATCCGGAGCGCGGGCTCGTCTCGAAGCTCATCCGCACACGGGGCGCACCCATCAGATCCGCGTGCACCTCGCCGCGCTCGGCATTCCCATCGTCGGCGATCGCCTCTACGGCGGCGCACCGGACGAGCGCCTGCGCCTGCATTCACGACGTCTCTCGATCGGCGAGCTCGTGATCGAAGCGCCGACCCCCGACGGCTTCGATCCCTGAGCTCGCACTCGAGGCCGTGCTCGAGGTCGTGCTCGACGGAGCTCGAGTCGATCGTTCATCCCAGAGCTCGCACTCGTGGTCGTGCTCGACGTTGCTCGAGTCGAGCTTCGAGGTCGCACCCGACGTCGCTCGAGTCGATCTTCGAGGTCGCCGCGCGTTCACATCCGGCCGCGCAGCATCCCGTGCCAGTAGAGGTTCGGCAGCGCGTGCGCCTTGAGCGCGTACATCGAGTAGCGCTCCTTCGCTTGGTCGAACGGGAAGGTCTCCAGGATCACGCCGTCGTACCCGAACTCCGCGAGGATGACCTTGCCGTAGCCGGTCACGAGCGGGCAGCTCGCGTAGCCGTCGTAGCGTGCTGCGAGCGGCTTGCCCGCGCGGAAGGCGAGCAGGTTCTCCACCAGCGCGGGCGCCTGCTTTCGGATCGCGGCGCCCGTCTTCGAGCAGGGCAGACTCGACGCGTCGCCGAGGCTGAACACGTTCGGATGACGAACGTGCTGCATCGTGAAGGCGTCGACGTCGACGTACCCGAGCGGCGTGCTCTGCGCGAGCGGTGAGCGCTTCACGAAGTCCGGCGCGCTCTGCGGCGGCGTCACGTGGAGCATCTCGTACTTCAGCACGAGCTCGCCTCCCGTCTTCACGTCGCGGAAGATCGCCTCGCGACTGCCCGGTCGCACCGCGACGAGATCCTTCTCGAAGCGCGTGTCCACGCCGCGCTCCGCCACGAGCTTCTCGAGCGCGACGCGATACTTAGGAATGCCGAAGATCGCCGCGCCCGCGGAGGCGAAGATCACCTCCGAGCGCTGCCGAACGCCTTGCTTGCGGAACGATTCTTCCGCGAGCCACAGGATCTTCTGCGGGGCTCCCGCACATTTGATCGGCGTGCTCGGGAACGTGAAGATCGCATTGCCTCCCTGAAACTTGCGAATGAGCTCCCACGTGTACGAGACGGTGTCGTAGTCGTAGTTGCTCGTGACACCGTTCTTGCCGAGCGTCTCGACCAGGCCGTCGATCTTCTTCCAATCGAGCTGGATGCCGGGTGCGACCACGAGCTGGTCGTAGGTCAGCGTCTGCCCCGACTCGAGCTTCACCGCGTTCTTCTCCGGGTCGAAGTCCGCCACCCGATCGCGGATCCACGTGACGCCCGAGGGCATCACCTCGTCCATCGACCGCATCGAGGCTTCGCGTGGGAACACGCCGCCGCCGACGAGGGTCCAGAGCGGCTGGTAGAAGTGCTGCCGCGCGGCGTCGACGATCGTGATGCGCGGCGCGCCTTCCCGCTGCAGGAGCTGCGCAGCGACCGTGATGCCGGCGGTTCCGCCGCCGACGATGAGGAGCTCGTGATGGGATTGCGTCATGGCGAACCTGCAGGGAAAGAGGGCGATCGTTCATCGGCCGCGCTGACGGGCGGCGTCTCTCGGAGTGTCGGTCGTCTTCGCGCATTTCGTCCGCACGACCGCCTCGATCATTCGTTCGTTTCAATCGACGAGCGCGCGCCGTCCCGTGGACGTCGATTCGTGACGCGACGCGTGGACCGAATCGCGCGCGTGGCACGCGACGTTCACGCGCCGAGGCGCTTGTCCTCGCGTCGAAGCGAGCGCCCGAAGCCGCCCGCGACGCGCAGAAGAAATCCGAGCGCGCGCTGGACGTCCTCGGAACCGAGCGCCCGCACCGCGCCGAACATGCCGACCCGAGGCGGCTCGGTCTCGTTCGCCTCCACCACGGTGCGCGCGACCGATCCGAGCGTGGTGAGCGCGCGCGGGTCGAGCATCCCCGAGCTCATCAGCGCGCGGAGCTCGGGGGAGGTCGTGAGCCGCAGCAGTCCCATCGCGAGCCGCTTCGTGTCGTCGACCAGGTGCGTGAGGTCGAGCCCCTCGCGCGACGCTTCGAGCATCAGCTCGTCGAAGACGTCCGCCGCGGTCGCGACGAGGTCGGGCGCGCTCTCCGCGACGTCGACGACCCGCCGCAGCGACGCGAGCGTCTGCGGACGCGTCAGCCGCTCGAGCAGATCACCGAGCGCTTTGACGCGGTCTTCGACGTCTCCGAGCTGAGCGGCGCGCTCGTCGACGATGTCGCCCACCGTCGCGGCCAGCGCGGGCGCATGCGCCGCCAGCGTGCTCAACGGCGCCAAGCTTCGCTCCAGGCGTTCGAGCCGCGCGTCGATGCGCGCGAGCGTCGCGGCGAGATCCGGCGCCGCCGCGCGTGCGGTCGGCGTGACTGGGTTCGTGGTCGTCATCCGCGTGACCTTTCGGTCCGACCCCAACGCAAGCGACGGGCCACGCGCGAGCACGACGGCTCCCAAGCACCTGCGTCATCCACGGATCCGGCATCGCAGGCGACGAAGTGCGACGCAGGAGGTCCAGTGGATTGCGCAACGCGTCACGCCAACCCAGCGTCGCATCGGCGTCGCACGTCGCGTCGCTCGCGTCGCACGCCGTCGCATCGACTGCTCTCTCGGCTCTCGGATCCTCGCCGGCGATTCGCGACGCTCGAATCCAGAAGGCACGAAATCCCACTTGTTTCGCGGGGGCCCGTGGCGTGGCCTGCTTCTTGAGAACGCGACGAGGCATGAACCAACGAGCCCTCGCCTCCGTCGTCGTTGCCGTCCTCGGCTGCACCGCGAGCGCTCCTTCGAGCGCTGCCCGCACCGACGTCGCCCGCCGCCCTCGCCGCTGCGAGGACCTCGTGGCGGACGTCTCTTTCGAAGCCTCCCCCGGCGGTGTGCCGGAGGTCGACGGCGACTGGCTGCTCGACCACGGCTGCCAGGTGCGCGTGGTCGACGTGCGCGAGCCGCACGAGCTCGAGTCCGGGATGATCGCGGGCGCGGACACCATCCCACTCGCAGAGCTCGCGGAAGCTTCCTCCGAGTGGGATCCGCGGGAGCCCGTCGTGTTGGTCTGTCGCTCGGGACGTCGCTCGACGCGGGGAATCCGCACCCTCGAAGCGCTCGGCTTCTCGCGCGTGGCCTCGCTGACGGGCGGCATGCTCGCGTGGAACCTCGCCGGACATCCGACGGTGTCCGCCCCCGAGACGATCGCCGCGCCGCGCCGCGTCGATCGCGCGCCACCTTCGGCGTTCTCGCAGCGGTTGCACGCCGAGACGCTCGAAGCCGCGTTGCGCGAGTCACCGCCGCGCCAAGTCCGCGCCGCCGCGCTGCTTCTGCATGGCACCGAGGCGTGCGTGGACGGTCGAGGCGAGGACGCGGTGCTCGGCACGCCGGGCGGCGACGCGGGCGAGCTGCTCCTCGCGCTCGCGGCCACCGAGGAGGTGACCGGCCAGCCGCTCACCGAAGGGGACATCGTCGCGCTCTTCGACGCCTACGTGGAGAGCTTCGGACGCTTCTACTTCCACACCGACGACCACGCGCTCCGCCACCTCGGCGCGGAGCTGCGCCGCGATCCTCGTTTTTCGGACCGCGACCTCGAAGGCGAAGCGCTCGGCGAGCTGCTCCTGCATCCGCCGACCGAGCTGCGCGAGCCCTTGCTCGAGCACCT
>JALOQC010000506.1:0-3709 GCA_025453555.1 Myxococcota bacterium
TTCGAGCAGGTGCGCGCGCACGCGACGGAGCTGGTGCGGGCGGCGACGCGCATCGACGGGGAGGGGCGAGAAGCGGCGACTCGCCGCGAGTCGTTGCGGGCGGACGCGGACGTCGCGCGTGCGCGCGCGGAGGCGCTGGTCGATCGCCTCGAAGCGACCGCCGCGGCGCTCGCGGCGGAGCTGGCGGAGCAACATCGCGCGCACGACGTGGACGAGCGCGCCTCACGGCTCGGAAAGGAGCTCGAGCTCGCGGTCGGAGCGGATCGGGAGGCGAGGGCGGAAGCGCTGCGCTGAGCTCGCCGTCCTGACGCCTCAGCTCGATCGACGGAGCTCCCCCGTCCCGATCGACGGAGCCTCACCGTCGCCTCGAAGATGCTCCGCCAGCGAGCGGCCGTGCGCAGAAGACCACCGCGCGCTTCGCGGTCGACGTCGTTCGGCGGGGGAGCACGAACGCACGAGCGCGCCGCGTGCCGCTGCTATGCTCGCGCGGTGGACGCCGCTGTCGCGGAGGCTCGCCTCGGCCAGACGATCGATCGATACCGCCTCGAAGCGGTGCTCGGGGCGGGTGGGTTTGGCGCGGTCTACCGCGCGCGCCACCTCGTGATGGATCGACCCGTCGCGCTCAAGCTCCTGCACGCGGGGCTCGCGCGCAGCGACTCCGTCCGCGAGCGCTTTCTGCGCGAGGCGCAGATCCTCGCGCGCCTGCACCATCCGAACGTCGTCGGCGTGCACGACTGCGGCATCACGCCGGACGGCGAGGTCTTCCTCGCGATGGAGCTGCTGTCCGGCGAGGATCTCGCGACGCGACTGCACCGGCTCGGCACGATGGATCCCGCCACCACGCTCGCGGTGATCGACGCCGTGCTCGAGGGGCTCGGTGTCGCGCACGCAGCCGGGATCGTGCACCGCGATCTCAAGCCGGCGAACGTCTTCCTCGCGCGCGAAGGGACGTTGGAGCGACCGAAGGTCGTCGACTTCGGCATCAGCAAGGCGGGCGATCGCGATCGCCGCACGCGCACAGGTGCGGTGCGCGGTACGCCCGTCTACATGGCGCCCGAGACCTTCGTGCACGGCACGTCGGCGGTGGACGCGCGCGCGGATCTCTACGCGGTCGGCGTGATGCTCTTCGAGATGCTCAGCGGTCGGCTCCCGTACGACGCGCCGAGCTACGAAGGCCTCGTCGTGAAGATGGCGACCGAGCCGCCGCCCCCGCTCGCGTCGGTCGCGTCGGTCTCGGCGGAGCTCGCGGCGGTCGTCGACCGCGCGTTGCGGCGCGATCCCTCGGCGCGCTTCGCGGACGCCGCGTCGATGCGAGCCGCGCTCGACGCGGTGCGTGAGCGAAACGCGACTGGGCCCCTCGCGCACGCGGGCACGATGATGGCACCGAGCCTGCCCCCGGCCGCGCCGGCGTTTCGAGGCCCGACGGCGCCCGCCACACCTGCTACGTCCGCGCCCACCGCGAGCGCGTCGTGGCCGGGGGCGCCCTCGGCGCCGACGCCTTCGCACGCGACGCCCTCGCACGCCGCGCCCTCGCACGCCGCGCCCTCGTACGCCGCGCCCTCGCACGCTGCGCCCACGCCCTCGTTCGCTGCGCCGCCGCCCTCGCACGAGCCGCCCTCGTACGCCGCGCCCACGCCCTCGTATGCCGGGCCGCCGCCCTCGCACGCCGTGCCCACGCCTTCCGCGCCGATGCCTTCGCATTCGGTGCCTTCTCCCTCGCATCCCTCGACGCCGGCTGGAGCGTGGGGGGGCTCGGCCGTCACGCCGTCGTGGCCCGCGGGCGGCCCCGGCGGCGCACCGGTAGCGGCTAAGGCATCGTCGCGGCCGCCATGGGGATGGATCGCGCTCGCGCTGGTGGTTCCCACGTTGCTGCTCGGCACCATCGCGATCTTCGTGGGGACGTGCAGTGGAGGCGCACCGTCCGGGCTCGCCGCCGCGCCGACGGTGGGCGTCTCCGACGTGGTCGCGCCCACGATCGTGACACCGCCGTCCAGCGCGATGCCCGCGATCGCACCGACCGCGGGGTCGGAGCCGAAGCCGCCGATGCCTGGCGAGCCTGGCTTCGTGTCCCCCGCGGCTTCGGGCGCTCCGCCCTCGTCGCAGACTTCCGCGCCCTCGTCTCCGACCCTCGTCGTGCCGCCGGCCGCGCCGCCGAGCGCCGTCGTGCCGCCTGCCGCGCCGCCGAGCGCAGTCGTGCCCACGCCGACCGTGCCGACGCCGACCGTGCCGACGCCGACGTTCCGACGGGATGTTCGGATGCGCGAGCCGACCGTCCTGGCGGCCGTCGACCCGGTCGCGGTGGATGACCTCTACACACTCTTCGAATCGCGACGTGGCGCGATCCAGCGCTGCCGAGGCCCCGAGGACCAGGTCGCGCACGTGAGCCTGCACTACCACCAAGGGCGCATCTCGCTCGCGCGCTCGAACCCGAACGTGGACGGGAGCGACACCGAAGCGGCGCGCTGTGTGGCGAACGCGTTGCGCGGCGGAGCGCCGCTTGCCCGAGGCAATGGCATCGTGTCGATCGCGGTCGAGCTCGCGGCCGATGGGGAGTGAGCGATGAGCGAGCGCGAGCAGGGGAGTGAGCGATGAGCGAGCGCGAGCAGGGGAGTGAGCGATGAGCGAGCTCGAGCAGGGGAGTGAGCGATGAGCGAGCTCGCGTGGGGGAACGAGCGATGAGCGAGCGCCTCGGTGAGCTGGAGCGCGAGGTCGAGCGGCTGCGCGCGGAGCTGCGCGCGTCGGCCGAGCGTGAGCGAGAGCTCCACGAGAGCTTCGAGGCGGAGGTCGAGGCGCGCACCGCGGAGCTCGGCGACGCGAAAGAAGCCGCGGAGGCGGCGAGCCGCGCGAAGAGCCGCTTCCTCGCGAACATGAGCCACGAGCTGCGCACGCCGCTCAACGTGATCATCGGCTACGCCGAGATGTTGATGGAGGATGCGGAAGAGAGCGGCGCGCAGAGCACGACCGAAGATCTCGAAAAGATCCAGCGTGCGGGGAAGCATCTGCTCGGTTTGATCGACGACATCCTCGATCTGTCGAAGATCGAAGCGGGCAAGATGGACCTCTCGTGGGAGGAGGTCGACGTCGACGCGCTCGTGGCCGAGCTCGGCGACACCGCGGTCGCGCTCGCTGGTCGGAACCGCAACCGGTTCCGGGTGGTGGGCAAGGGGCTCGGCCGCACCTGGGCGGACGCGACCAAGCTCCGCCAGGTGCTCTTCAACCTGATCGCGAACGCCTGCAAGTTCACGAGCGACGGCGAGGTGCAGATCGCCGTCGCGCGGCGTCGCATCGACGAACGGGACGAGCTGGTCTTCGCGATCGCCGACACGGGCGTCGGCATGGACGAGGAGACGGTGACCAAGCTCTTCCGCCCGTTCATGCAGGCCGACGCGTCGACCACGCGGAAGTACGGCGGTACCGGCCTCGGGCTCGCGATCTCGAAGCGCTTCGTCGAGATGATGGGCGGGGGCATCCACGTGCGCAGCAAGCCGGGCGAAGGCTCGACGTTCACGGTGCGGCTCCCCGTGCGCACGCGTGCGCCCTCGCGCCCCGGGCTCCTCATCGAGCGCGCGCTCGAAGAAGGACGCGGTCGTCGGGTGCTCTTCGTGGGCGGAAACCCCGTGCGACGCGAGCGGTTGCGGCGCGCGTTGCTCGAGCTCGGTTGTCGCGTCGGCGCCGCCGCGACCAGCACGGAAGCGCTCGGGCGCATCCG
>JALOQC010000506.1:3748-8369 GCA_025453555.1 Myxococcota bacterium
GCCGCGCGGCGCCCGATCTCGTGGTCGTGCTCGATCTGCCCGCGAACGCCGACCGCACGTCGTTCGTGGAGGCGCTCGCCGCGACTCCGACCCCGACCCGCCTCGACGTCTTCGTGGAAGGCGCCGTCGCGGGCCCGGTGCCGAGCGGCGTGGTGTGCCTCGCGGGCGGGGACGACGCGCTCTTGTCCGCCGTGCGCCGCTGGCTCGTCTGAGCGCCGTACGAAGCCTCACGAGGACGCCGGACGCTTCCTCCGAGGCTTCGTCGTCGCCGGTGTCGCGAGTCGCGCGCGACCTACTTCACGCCGAGGATCGGTCGCAGGAACTCCGCCGTGAAGCTGCCCTTCACCTTGGCGACCGCTTCCGGCGGGCCCTCCGCCACCACGTGGCCGCCGCCTTCGCCGCCCTCGGGGCCCATGTCGACGAGCCAGTCCGCGCTCTTGATGACGTCGAGGTTGTGCTCGATCACGAGCACGGTGTTCCCCTGATCGACGAGACGCTGGAGCACCATCACGAGCTTGCGAACGTCCTCGAAGTGCAGGCCGGTCGTCGGCTCGTCGAGGATGTAGAGCGTGTGCTCCTCCTGACCGCGGAGCGTCTGCCCCTTGCCGAGCTCCGCCGCGAGCTTCACGCGCTGGGCTTCGCCTCCAGAGAGGGTCGTGCTCGGCTGGCCGAGCGTGAGGTAGCCGAGCCCGACGTCCACGAGGCACTGCGTGAAGCGCACGATCTTCGGGTGTGCTTCGAAGAAGGTGCTCGCGTCCTCGCAGGTCATCGCGAGCACCTCCGCGATGTTCTTTCCGCGGTAGAGCACCTGCAAGGTCTCGCGACTGTAGCGGGTCCCCTTGCAGACCTCGCACTCGACGAAGACGTCGGGGAGGAAGTGCATCTCGATCTTCTTGGTGCCCTGGCCTTGGCAGGCCTCGCAGCGTCCGCCCTTCACGTTGAAGGAGAAGCGCCCCGGCTCGTAGCCGCGAGAGCGTGCCTCCGGCATCTGCGCGAAGATGCTGCGAATTTCGTCGAAGGTCTTCGTGTACGTCGCGGGGTTGCTGCGCGGCGTGCGGCCGATCGGCGTCTGATCGACCTCGATGATGCGGTCGATCTTCTTGAGCCCGTTCACGCGCTCGTGCGCGCCGGGCTTCGCTTTGCTTCCGTGGAGCTCGCGCTTGACCGCCCGCAACAAGATGTCGTTGACCAGCGTGCTCTTTCCGGAACCGCTCACGCCGGTGACCGCGATCAAACCTCCGAGCGGGAAGGTCACGTCGACGTTCTTCAGGTTGTGCTGACGCGCGCCCTTCACGACGATCGCGCTCTTCTTGTCGAGCTTCCGCCGCTCGCTCGGCTTCGGGGTCGGCACGAAGCGCTCGCCCGTGAGGTACTTCGCGGTGAGCGACTCGGGCACCTTCGCGATGTCCTCGATCGCGCCCTGCGCGATCACGCGCCCGCCGTGCACGCCGGGTCCCGGCCCCACGTCGAGGATGTGGTCGGCGGCGCGGATCATCTCCTCGTCGTGCTCCACCACGAGCACCGTGTTCCCGATGTCCGCGAGGTGCCGCAGGGTGCGGATGAGCCGCGCGTTGTCGCGCGGGTGCAGCCCGATGGTCGGTTCGTCGAGCACGTACGCGGTGCCGACGATGCCCGAGCCGACCTGCGTCGCGAGGCGGATGCGCTGCGCCTCGCCGCCGCTCAGCGTGGCCATGCGCCGGGCGAGGTTCAGGTAGCCGAGGCCGACGCTCTTCAAGAACCCGAGGCGTGCCTTCACCTCGCGCAGGATGGGCTTCGCGATCGCTTCTCCTTCGGACGAGAGCTGGAGCGCGTCGGTGATGGCGAGCGCGCTCTCGATGTCGAGCCGGCAGAAGTCGCTGACGTTGAGGCGGTGGGGATCCGCAGAGAGCCCGAGCCTGCGGCGCTCCTCCACGATCGCCTTCGGGAGCGGCGTCGAGGTGTCGAGGTAGACGCTGAGCGCCTTCAGGTTCAGGCGCTGACCGAGGCACTCCGGGCACTCGCGCTCCGTCATGAACTCCTGGAGGAATTCCTTCACCCACTTCGAGTCGGTCTTCTCGAACCAGCTCTTCAATTGGGGAATCACACCTTCCCACGCGACGCCGTACGACTTCTCTTGGGCGCTCGTGGTGCCGAACAAGAGAATTTGTTTGAGCTCGTCCGAGAGTGACCCGACGGTGACGCTCGGCTTGAGCTCGAACCAGCGCAGGAAGCGACGGATGAGCCGCCCGCTGAACATGCCCGCGGGGCCGGCCTTCTTCCACGGCGCGATGCCGTCCTTGCCGATCTGCGCCTCGGGATCCGGGAGCACGAGCTCGGGATCGATCTCGAGCAACACGCCGAGGCCGTGACAATGCGGGCACGCGCCTTGGGGCGAGTTGAAGGAGAAGAGCCGCGGCTCCATCTCGTCGAGCGCGTGTCCCGGATGGACGGGGCACGCGTAGTTCTCGGAGTAGGTGGTGTCGTGCCAGACCGTGGTGCCGGGCTCGGATGACCCCGAGCCCCGAAGTGCACCGTCCTGCTCGCGCTCCACGCTCACCACCACGGTGCCCTTCGAGCGCTTGAGCGCGGTCTCCACGCTGTCCGCGAGTCGATCGCGGCTGCGCTCGCGCACCACGAGGCGGTCGACCACCGCGTCGACGTCGTGCTTCTCGTAGCGCCCGAGCCCGAGCGGGTTCTCGCCTTCTTTCGCGAGCACCTCCGCGAGGTCCACGATCGTGCCGTTCACGCGCGCGCGGACGAAGCCGTCCTTCTGCAGCTCTTCGAGCACCTCCCGGTGGAAGCCCTTCTTCTGCTTCACGAGCGGCGCGAGCACGAGCAGCTTCGTGCCCTCGGGCAGCCGCGAGACGGCGTCCGTGATCTGCGAGGGATGCGACGCGGTGATCGGCTGCTCGCAGCGATCGGTGACGACGTCGTCCTTCTTGCGGGTCTTGGTGGGCGCCCAACACACGGGCTTGCCCGCCCGCGCGAAGAGCAAGCGCAGGTAGTCGTAGATCTCGGTCGAGGTCGCGACGGTCGAGCGCGGGGTGTGACCGCTCGTGCGTTGCTCGATCGCGATGGTGGGCGGCAGGCCTTCGATGCTCTCGACGTCGGGCTTCTTCTGCTGATCGAGGAACTGCCGCGCGTACGCGGAGAGCGACTCCATGTACTTGCGCTGACCCTCCGCGAAGATCGTGTCGAAGGCGAGCGAGGACTTGCCCGAGCCGGAGAGCCCGGTGATCACGACGAGCCGATCGCGCGGGATGTCGACGTCGACCGCCTTCAGGTTGTGCTCGCGCGCGCCGCGCACGCGGATCTCGCGGATGGGATCGAAGCGCTCGCGGCCCACCTTCTTGGCCTGGTCGGCGGGGTCAGCCGCCGACTTCTTGGCGGAGTCGGCGGGGTCAGCCGCCGACTTGTCGTAAGGGACCGGTTCGTCGCTGCCGGGGGTCTTCTCGTGCGGACTGCCGTCGGCCATGACTGCTCGCTCCTGGCGTGGATGCATCGCCCCGCGCGGGCGCCGGGCCGGCTGGGTGCGGGTAGCCCGCGGGGGCGGGCGCCGAAGCCTAGGGCGGGGGTGTGACATGCCCAGGGGAGGGCGGCGAGGAGGGGGCGGGACCGAGACGGAGACGGTGACCGAGACGCGGTGACGAGACGGAGACCGAGACGGAGACTAAGACGGAGACCGAGACGGAGATGGAGACCGAGACGGAGATGGAGACCGAGACGGGGACCGAGACGGCGACGGGGACCGAGACGGACCGAGCCAGACGACTTGGGCTCGCGCGATGGGTGGTGCTAGAGACCGGGCGTGAAGCTCGAGAGCCAGCCGCCTCCCGCCCCGCGCCCGCGTGCCTACCCCCCGGCGCTCTACGCCGCCGTTCACTCGGGCAACTCGGGCGACGTCGCGTACTACCGCCGCGCCTGCACCGGCGCGCGCTCCGTCCTCGAGCTCGGCTGCGGCTACGGCCGCGTGCTCGACGGGCTCACGCGCGAGCGCTCGCTCGAGGTGTTCGGCCTCGACCGCGACGGCGGTCTCCTCGAGCTCGCCCGCGAGCGCGGCCCCCGCGCGACCATCGTGGCGGGCGACATGATCGACTTCGACCTCGGTCGCAGCTTCGACCGCGTCTTCATCCCCTACAACGGCCTCTACTGCGTGCTCACGGAGGCCGAGCAAGTCGCGGCCCTTCGACGCGCGCGCGCGCACCTGAACGACGGCGGTCTGTTGGTCCTGGACGCGTACGCGGCCGATGCCTTCCACGGCGAAGGCGACGAAGAGAGCGACCCGAGCGACGGAGCGTGGGACGCGCCCGGTTTCGTGAAGTCCGTGAAGGCCCTCGGCACCACCTGGGAGGTCCACGAGCAATCCCGTTGGGATCGCGACGCCCAACGCATCGACGCCGTGTACACGCACGTGCCCGCCGACGGTGGCCGCAGCGTCGTGGCCGCGATCCCGCAGCGCTACCTGCTCACCTCGCAGCTCCCCGAGCTCTTCGCGCAGGCCGGCCTCGCGCTCGTCGCGCTCCAAGGCGGCTTCGACCAGAGCGCCTTCGACGAAGAAGAATCCGCGCTCTTCGTCGCGATCGCGACCCCCGTCGACGCGACCGCCTGAGCGTGGCGAGCGGACGATCAGGGCCCGTCCGTC
>JALOQC010000104.1 GCA_025453555.1 Myxococcota bacterium
ACCCGAGCGCGACGCCTCGCGCGGCCGACGTCGACCGCGCCTCGAAACTCTCGGGCGTTCCCGAGACCCTGCTCTGGACCCTGCACAACCGAGCGAGCGAAGCGATGCGACCCGACGGCATCCTCCGCGACGACGAAGCGGTGCGCATCTACCGGTCCATCGACTACGACTACGTCCGAAGCTTCGGTCGCGCGGACGGCTCACACGCGGCGCGCTCTCGGATCTTCGACGACGTCGTGAGCGCGTGGATGGCCCGACACCGCGGCGGCACGGTGGTCGAGTTGGCGTGTGGGCTCGAGACGCAGTTCTCGCGGATCGACGACGGTGAGGTGCGCTGGCTCGCGGTCGACGTTCCAGAGGCGATGGAAGTCCGCGAACGGCTTCTGCCCCCGACCGAGCGCTGCCGACACGTCGCGCGGAGCGCGCTCGACCTCGCCTGGATGGACGAGGTACCTCGAGGAACCCGCGTCTTCGTGACCGCGCAGGGCCTCCTGATGTACTTCGAGCCCGCCGACGTCGAGCGATTGATTCGCGCGATCCTCGAACGTTTCCCGGGCGTCGAGCTCCTCTTCGACGCGATCCCTCCGTGGCTCTCGCGCAAGACGATGAAGGGTTGGCGCAAGACCCCGCACTACACGACGCCCCCGATGCCGTGGGGCGTCGATCGCGACGCGCTCGAGCCGCTCTTGCGGTCGTGGAGCCCGAGCGTCGCCTCCGTAGGTCACCTGCCGTTCGGCTACTTGCGAGGTCTTCAGGGCGCGCTCTTGCCCATCTTCGCGAGGCTTCCCGGGTTGCGGCGCCTGCTTCCGTGCATCGTCCACGTGCGCACGCACGGGTGAGTCGCGGCCGCGCGTCGGGGCGCTGCACCTTCAGTCCAGACACCTACTCGAAGTTGCGCTCGCCGCCGACGACGACCGGGGCGCAAGGCGCCTTCGCTCGCGTCTGGGGAAGCTACGAGGGGGGTTCGCGTAGACCGAAGCGTCGATGCACCGACCCCCGCGCCACCGTCCCCCCGTCAGCGCTCTGTTGCGGCTGCTCGCGGACACCATGGCAGCCTTCGTCGCCACGACGCTCTGGCACCCGAGCGCGGGCGAACGCGTTCGTCGATCGCGGGTCGCCCGCAGCTCGGCGAACAATGCCATGACGACCGGGTGCTGGACCGGGTGCTGGCTGGGCGTTCTGATCGCATGTCAGCCGTCGGCCGTGAACGTCTCGCGACCATCTGCGACAGCGGTTCCGTGTTCAGAGAGCATGTCGTCGCACCCGCGGCCACTGCTCTTGTCACCGGGGGGGCCTCGGATCGGGTTCGTGGCCGGAGACACCCCGCTCGCACCAACACGATGCGTGGGTGACCACTTCGAGGTGGTCGTGCCTGGCTTCCACCGGCCCGAGACCACCCCGTTCGGGACACGCATGAACGACCTGACGGCCTGGGTCCGACGCGAGCCCGATCCCGATTCGTACCCCCTCGCACCAGAAGCCACGGTGCGCGATCACTATCGAGAACTGCTCGCCGCGCCGGGGGGTGTCGCCTTCGCCTACACGCAATGTGGTTCACTCGAGGTCTTGTCGCAGGACGGTTCCAACTGGCGCGTTCGTCAGCGTCATGGTCCCTTCTCGCTGGAAGGTTGGGTGCGTGGTCCGCTGACGAGCCGCGGGAATCACCGATGCTCTCCTCGGTATCGTCTGTTCGACGACCCCGAGGTGTCGTCGGAGTGGCGTCGCCGAGAAGTGGACCAGACACCATCGTTGCCGCCGAAGCTCTATTGGCTCGTCGACGACGGCGCCCGTCTCGCCTGTCAGGAGCTGGTCGTCCGACGCAACGAGTTGCGGCACCGCACCACCTCGGGTGAAGCGAGGGTCGAACACGTCTACACGATCGAGCGCGAGGGGTACGACTGGATCGTCTACGGCCCCGCGACGACGGTGCGCTCGCGACGCGGCATCGACAGTGAGGCCGCCGTGGGGTGCGCGGAGAGGTATCGCGTCGTCGAGGTGGGAGACGCCTGGCGTCTACTCGTCGGCGGCGCGAACGATCCTTTCGAAATGTACCATCCCGACGACACTGAAACGTGGTTTCTGACGCTCGAAGCGTGTCGATCGGCCCGTGAAGCTCCCAATCCTAGCCGATATGTTCATGCCGGATGTTGATCCGTTGCGACGGAGACCTCACCCGCGACGGCGACGGATCGTACCGACATCGACCGCGGCGCTCGTGGCAATGATGCTCGGTTGTGGTGGTCCGGCGCTCTCCGAAGGCCAGCCGACGACCGCCGCGACCACGACACCGGCCTCGACCACGACCGTAGAGGCCGCCGAGAACGAGCTCGCCGCGGGACCCGCGTTCGCTGCCTGCGATCGGCGCCCGGCCGAGCAAGTCTGCATCGAGCTCGGCATCGAGCGAGGGGCGAACTGCCCGCCGGAACGACGTGTCGTCGGGGCAGACTTCGAGAGTCGTTGCGTCGATGGAGGACATCAGCTCCTCGAGGGTCCATGTCCCCGGCAGTCTGCTCACGCGTTCTCGGAGTCTGGTCCGCCCTGTGGCGTGGTTCGCACGTGGATCTTTCGCGAGAGCTCGTCGCCGCAGTGAGGTCGGCGCCGAGGTCCAGAATCGTTCGTTCGCGACGTCTGCGAGAACACGGACGCCGAAACGGCGATTCATCAGCGCGAAGTGTCAGCTCGGAAGCTGAAAGAAGATCACACGAAGGTCACGAGAGGGACCCAACCGACGAGCGCGAGATGCGCCCAACCCGACGTCGTTGCAGCGAGCACGACACCACGTACGGCGGAGCGACCGTTGCGCCACCAGCCGACGAGCGCGAGCGCGAGCACGAGCGGACCGACCATCGAGAGCGCGAGCAGAGCGAGCGATGGAATCGAAGCTCGTCCAAGCGACGCCGCGGCCTCGGGGCTGCCGAGACCGGTCACCACGTAGGTTGCGAGGAGCGCGAGCCAAGTCACGCTCGCGAGATCGCCGAGCCAGACATGGCGCGCCACCCCACGTCCGCGGAGGCGACGTACGCCGACGTAGACGAGCTCGCCGAACGCGACGAGCGCGGCGAGCGCGGCGAGCAAGAGCACGATCAGAGGAAGGAAGATCTCGAGGGCGGAGACCGCACGGTATGCCTCGGCATCGACCATCACGGGGGCACCGCCGTGGTCCTCCACGAACACGAGCGAGGCCACCGGCAACCCTTCGCGCCGAAACGCGACCCCGTCGGGCGCGTACCGCGCCTCGTCGCTCGGCCACCAAGAGGTGACGACCAGGCGGTCGTTTCGACGTGAGACGTGTACGGAGAAGAACGTCTCGAAGATCCACGCGCGCGCCGGCATCGCGTGGGTGAAGGGACGGTACCAACCTTCCCGCGTCGGCCACCGGGGACGCGATGTGTCGGGGGGCGAGGGCTCGGTGAGATCGAGCGCCTCGGCGAGCCGCTGACGAACCTCGTCCATGGCCGCGCGATCGTCGCCGTTGACGATCGCTACGAAGCCATCCCCGGTCACCCGATCGTACGCCAGCGTCGAGAGAAAGCCGTCGATGCGGCCCCAATGGCCGAGCAGGGAGTGGTCCCCGACCACGAACTCGAAGACGCCGAGCGCGTAGCCACCGCGCACGTGCCCGACCCGCGCCGCCGCGGACGTCTTGGGCGTCTCGATCCGCTCAGCAGGCGTACGACCTGCGCGAGGTCGCGTGGCGTGCTCACGAGGCCGCCGGCTTCGGGTACCCCGAGCGACCACCGCGGGACTTCGGTGCGGGCGTCCGCGCGGTAGCTTCGTGCTTCACCTTCGACCGTGTCGTAGCGAGTCCGAGTCATGCCGAGCGGTCCGAAGAGCTCAGTTTCTGCGAGCGTCTCGAAGCGCGTTCGGAGCGTCTGCGCGGCACCTCGGGCCGCCATCGCGTGCCCGAAGCTCGAGTAGGCGTGGACGAACCCGGGCTGCCACGAGAGCGTGTCCGGCAAGTCGTGCGATTCTCGGGCGAAGTCGACGTACGCGAGATCGGGAAGCCCCGCCGTGTGCTCGAGCAGCTCGGCGTAGGTCGGCGCGCGACCTTCGTAGCGCGGCACGTTCGGAGGAACGGCGTCGAGCGAGAGGCGTCCGTCTTGCGCGAGCTTGGCGAGCACGACGCTGGTCACGAGCTTCGAGACCGAGCCGAAGCGCATGGGCGTCTCGACCGTCAGCGGTCGTTCAAGGGCGACGTCCGCCAGTCCCCACGCGCCGACGAAGGAGAGCTCGCCCCGTCGCACGAGCGCGAGCGACACGCCCGGCACCCGGCCGCGCAACGCATTCACGACGTCGTCGAACGCGGCTTGGTCGCGCGGGTCTTGGGCTCGCGCGGCCGTCGCGGCTTGGTCGCGCGGCTCTTGGGCTCGCGCGGCCGTCGCGGCTCCAAACGCGAGCACGAGCACGAGCACGTTGGTGCGCGCGATCGTGAGTCCCCTGCACACGAAGGCACGTCTCATTCGCGGCTCCCGAGCTCACGCAGCACCGTGCGCCCGAGCTCCGCCGCGGGCTGCTCACCGCGTCGGGTGTTCGAGAGGTTCGACAGCGCCACGACCGTGACACCGCGGGCTTCGTCGTGCGCGAAGAACGCCGAGAAGCCGGGCACGTCGCCCGCGTGACCTCGCGCGCCCTCGAAGCGCTGCAGGCCGAACCCCTCGTCGAGTGCGCGTCGCACTTCGGATGTGGTGCTCGGTGCCCACGTACCCGTCGCGATCGGTGCCGCCAAGACTTCGAGATCCGCGAGCGTCGCGATCGCGTCCCCGGCCGCGTTCGCCCACGAGGGATCGAAGCGGGTCGCGTCGAAGAACACGGTGCCGTACTCCACCACGCCGACGCGCTCGCCGTGTCGATAGCCCCGCGGGTGCGGTGTTTCGAGAGGAAGGAAGAGACCCGCGTGACGGGCGCCGAACGGATCGAGCACGCGTTCGCGCACGATCACGTCGATGGGACGCCCGTCGATCCGCTCGAGGAGCTGCGCGAGCAGGATCGTGTTGGTGTTCGCGTAGCGCGTGCCTTCGCCCGGCGGGAAGTGTGGGCGCGCGCGCAACGCGACCTCCAAGATCTCCTCCCGCGAGAGGCGACGGGTCGGGTCGCGGTTGATGCGCGCGCGAAGCTCCGGCTGCGCGATCGCGTCCGCGAGACCGGACCGATGCGTCCCGAGCATGCGTGCGGTGATGCGGTCGCCGCCCGGCACGCCCTCGAGGTGACGATCGATCGGAGCGTCGAGGTCGAGCCGACCTTCGTGCGCGAGTCGAAGCGCGGCGGTGGCGACCCACGACTTGGCGACGCTCCCGACCCGAAAGCGCATCGCGTCGTGCAAGGGAGCTCCGGAGTCGACGTCCGCCACTCCGAAGACGAAGCGCTCCCATCGGGCGTTCGTCCGTCGACGCACGGAGAGCAGTGCGCCGGGTGTGCCGTCCGCCGCGAGCGCGACGAAACGATCGGTGACCACGGTCTCGAGCGTGCGTTCGCGCGAGGTCGCAGGCGGGGTCGATCCACACGCCACGAGAACGACGAGCGCGGTGCACGCGCGCGAGGCGGTGCGCCTCGAAGACACGATGCTCCACGAGCTCGTGCGAGCGTGCCTTTCGCGGCGACGGGCTCGCTCGACGCCCGGCTCGAAGCTCGCCTCGATCCGTCGTGTGCTCATGGCCCGAGGTCGAAGAGCTGGCCGCGCCCGAAGAAGGCGAATCGTTCGACGACGGTTCCGTCCGCGCTCGCCTCGAAGAAACGATTCTCTGCCGCGGGGAACGACTCCGGCACCGCCAGCCACACCGAGTCGCGTCGACGCAAGCGTGAGGCAATGCCCGAACCGCTCGCGACGGCGGGAATCGTGTCGAGGCGGCTCGCCTCGCCGCTCGTCAGGTCGAGCGACCACCAGCGCGAGCTGCGCGACTCGTAGTGCAACCGCGGATCTTCCTCGGCGCCGGCCGGAACCAACGCCCGTTCGTGCACGAGCACGAACCCACGATCGCCTCCGACGTATTCGAAGCCCGTCGCGTCGTCGCCGCCCGTCGCGGCGCGCAGGTCGATCGACCACTCGGGATCGAAGCCGTCCGCGTCGGGGAGGATTCGCAGCACCACGCTCGGGCGAACGAGCTCGGTTCCGAAACGTGGCAACACGTAGCCGTTGTCGGACGCGACGTAGATCGTGCCGTCGTCGGCGAGCTCCAGCGCTCCGGTCTGCTGACCGCGATCGTCCTCGAGCACGTCGATCACCGCGCCCTCCGCGTCGAGGACCAACACGTACATCCGATCGTCGACGTTCGGAAACGGCGCGTAGCTGACCGGCACGTAGAGACGATCGCCGCGGCGAACACCGACCCCGGCGGAAGGCGCGCGCCCCTCACGCACCGCGTCGTCGAGCGAGGTGGTGCCTTCGAGGATCATCTCGGTCGGGTTCCAGATCACCACGTCGTCCGCGAAGAGGAGCGCGCGATCCGCAGACACGAACACGTGCCCGAACGGGGCGCCCCCGCTCACGAACGACGCGAGCGACACCACGCGCCGCGGCACGAGACGCCCTCGTTCGTCGCGCACGTGCTCGGTCACCGTGGGTGCCTCACCCGACCCGACGAACACACGTCCGTCGCCCGGCACATACACCCGAGCGTTGCCGGTGATCTCCGTCGCGTCCGCGTTGTCGACCTCGCCGACGTCGAGACTCGACAGCTCTCGCAGGTACCCGGTCCGCCCCTCCGGTCCCTCGGTCAGCGAGAAGAAGACGACACCGGAGCGTGGCCCGGCGTCGACTTCGAGGGTCGGCTCGTCGTCACCGCTGCAAGCGAGCGCGAGCGCGACGAGGAGACCGACGGACGACGTCGAGATGCCGACCGACCGTCGCACCATCGCGGCCTTCACGGGGCATCCTGGAAGCGAAGGGTCTGCGGATCGCCTCCCACGACGTACGCTCCCGCGGCCATCTCGTTCTCGATCGCGACCTCGCCCCACGGCACCTCGTCGAAGGGCACGATGCGGTAGGTCACGTCGAGCGGCTCTTCGGCGGTCGAGTCGTCGAACCCACGGATTCGCACCGTGACCTCACGCGCCTCGAGCAGGAGCGTGAAGCCGCTGAAGTCGAGATCACCGACCGGCGCGTCGTTGCTCGCCGGTGCGGTGCGAATGCCGAAGAGGTTGAGCTGGCTGAGGCTCTGCGCGACGTCGCCGAGCACGTACACCCGCGTTCCGCCGGGAGGAGGCTCGCGATCGAGCGAGAGCACGAAGCTCACGTCGGACGCGGGCGCTTCGAACACGGTGCCCGGCTCGATGGTGAGGCTCACCGTCACCGGCGCGTCGCTGCTTCCAGCG
The DNA here is from genome assembly GCA_025453555.1 of Myxococcota bacterium. Classification (GTDB taxonomy): domain Bacteria; phylum Myxococcota_A; class Polyangia; order Polyangiales; family Houyiibacteriaceae; genus JACKEH01. Next base: position 7,309 of record JALOQC010000104.1, read on the forward strand.
TCGCTGCCACCGTCCGGAGGCGCAGCATCGCTCCCCGAGTCGACTCCGGCGTCGACTCCGGCGTCGACCCCACCGTCCACGCTCGCGTCGTCGTCTCCACACGACGCGAAGACGAACACCCAGACCACGGCGCCAAGAGATCGCCACGAACGCATCGTCACCTCCAGGGCGGGAGACGCGTGTCGCCTCGGCCCGCCGCTCGACCGCCGTCGCAGTCGCGTTCGGGCCGCGGGGGCCTCTTGCCGGCGCAAGATGCGCCAGATGAATCGCCTCCCGCAAGGTGCTGCGCTCTCGGCGACGCTTCAGCTTCTCCGAGGGTCTGTCGCCAGCCCCTCCGCACGGGGCGTGAAGCCCCGATGGCCCCTCCCCCGAGCCTACGGCCCGTCCGGTCGCTGCGCGCCGTCCGGTCGGGCAGCTTGCGGAAATCGGCCGAGCATTTTCAGCGTTTGCGCGGCGCGCGGAGCCGGAAGCTCTCCCTCGCGAGCCAGACGATGCTGCCGATCAGCAGGAGCAGCGCGGCGAGGTGGACGAGCGCGACGGGCAAGGGCGTCGGACCGGCCGACACTCCCCACGTGCGCACGAAGAGCAACACGAGCGCGCCCACCACGAGGCCGGCCGCCGCGCGTGCCGCGGCCGCCGAGCGCAGCGCCGCGTCGTGCTCACGCAGGCCACACGCGAGCACGCAACCGAGCACCAGCGCGCCGCCGTCGATGCCGTCGCGGAACCAGAACGGCGACGTGAGCCCCTGCAGACCGACCACGCCGGAGCGGAGCTCGCCGAAGACCATCCACGCCGCCAACGCGATCGTTCCGAACGTGGCGGCGCTCGGGCGACGCGCGACGCGGAGCGCGGCGTGGCCGAGCAACACGAGCAGAGGCCAGGTGGCCAAGAGCGAGAGGCCGGAGAAGAAGCTCGCCGCGCGCGGTGAGAGCCCCGTGGCGTAGAGGTGCTGTCCCCACGTGAGCAACGACGTCGCGGCGGCGAAGACGAAGAGCGCACGAGGTGCGCGGCCGATCGAGCCCTCGAAGAGCATGCCGAAGAGCGGGAGGGCGAGGGTCGCGAGCAGAGGGTGAAGACCTGCCCAGAACAGGTGGAGCCACACGCTCGGATCTCCGCCCTGCACGGGCGCGAAGAGGCCGAGGCCGAACGTCCGATCGAGCGCGAGCGTGGCGACGGCGAGCAGGAGCATCGGTCCGGCGACGAGCTCGACGGCCGCGCGCGCACGCGTGGCCCAGAGCAGACCGCTCCGGCCGAGCTCGTGGGCGGTGCTCGTGATCACGACGAGCGACGAGAGCGCGGAGGCGAGCGCCATCGTCGCGAAGCTCGCGAGCAAGAGCACCGACGCGTTCTGCGTGCGGGTCGCATCGAACGCCATCACGACGCTCCAGCTCCCTCGCGCGCCGTCGAGCCCCCCGAGCGCGAGCCCGACGAATCCGAGCACGAGCGCGACGCCGTGGACGAGCACGGAGGCGGTGGCGAGGCGAGGGAAACGAATCGCGACGCCCAGCCGCGGCAACGCGTAGAGGCCGACGAAGACGGGACCGACGGCGAGCGCGAGCTGAGCGACCGCGAGGTAGTCGTGCACGGCGATCGACTCCCGGACGTCGAAGCTCGCGAGCCCGCGCAGCACGAGCACCACGAGGCCCGAGAGCCCCGCGAGCAGCGCGTGCGCGACGCCGTAGCGAACGGGAGAGTGGCGCGAGCGTCGGTCGATCATGGGCGCAGGATCCCTGCGCGAGCGCTCCGCTCAATCGGGCAAATCGTCGCAGCGGTCGACGAACGTTCGGTTTTGGCCGGAGCGAGGATCGGTTCCGAGGCGAAGCTCGACGCCTCGGGACCTCCAGCGTCGACAACCACAGCGAGTCGACGGAACGCGAAACGCGCCGACTTTCGCCGACGCGTTTCGTCCGGTGCGCAACGCCCGAAAGAGCGTCACGTCGCATTCGTCAGTGTTCGTGATCGTGCGGCTCTTCGGTCCAGTCCGGCGACACCGAGACCGCGATCACGGAGTGCGGGCTGCCGGGGATCGTGATCGTACGTTCGATCTCCCACTCCTCCGCGTGGACCTCGAGCACCTGACCCGCGGCCGGGAGCGCGAGGTACATGCGGCCCGCGCCCGCGGTGAGCGCGGGGCGCGGCACGCCACGCTCGGTGGAGAAGGGCGTGTCGCTCACCACGATCGGCTCGCCGTGCACTTCGCCGTCGGGTTCGAAGCGGTGGAGTCGGCCGTCGGCGGTGACGACGAAGAGGTGGTCGCCCCACATGTCGAACTGGAACGACATCACGGGTGAGCCGGTGATGACGGGCGTGAGGGTCTCGGCTTCGGGGTCGATGATGGAGAAGCCTTCGGAGCCCCAGTTGCCGATGAAGACGTCGCCGAACGCGACCAGCGTACCGACGCGCGTGCCCGCGGCCGTGCCCTCCGGGTTGTCGATCTTGTGCGAGTGGAAGTGGTCGTCGTGCGCTTCGACCACGAGCACGCCGTCGCTGCAGCCGAAGACGACGAAGTCACCCGCCGCCGCTTCGCCGTGAAGACCCGGGCAGGGACCGAAGAGGTCTTCCGCGTCGCCTTCGAGCGCGGTGACCTCCCACATGCCCACCTCGGTCGGAAGCGCTTCGCCCTCGACACCGATCGTCGCGAGCAGGTGGCCGTTCGCCGCGACCGCGACGCCGTGGTGCGCGACGCCGGTCGAGAGCGTGCGGACCATCGGCGAGCCCGCCGAGAGGCTGCGCTCTTGCAGGAGGTCCACGTCACCCGAGCCGTCGTAGAAGATCGCGACCCAGCCGTCGTGCTCGGTGAAGTGGGTCGGCATCATCCCGTTCATCGTGAACGAGAGGACCTCGGGGTCGTCGATGTCGAGGTGGTAGTGGTCGACGTGCGACTCGAAGACGATGCCCGAGTCGATCACGTTGACGAGGTTCGCGGTGCGCTGGAGTAGGTACGCGTAGCGACCGTGCGTCGTGCCGTAAGCGCGCGCCGGCGCGGCCAGAGTGAGCGTCTCGAGCAACGCCGGAGTCTCGGCGTCGAGATCGAAGATCCACGCCGTGGGCGCGGTGCTGTCGGCCACCACGAGGCGGCCCATCGTGAGCTCGCCCGTGTGCTCACCTCCTCCGTCGGGCACCCCGCCGTCGGGATCGGGGATGCCTCCGTCGGGATCCGGAACGGCGCCGTCCTCCATCGGAAGACCGCCGTCGACCACAGGCGCCGGGCCGTCGTCGTCGCCGCAGCCCATCGCCAGGAGGAGTCCAAACGCGGTGAAACCGCGCAACCAAGCCTTGCTGTGTGTCGTCATCGCGCTACCTCTTCGAGCAACGAGGATTCAATTGCAATTAGATTGCACCAACGTCAAGGCTCGTTGCGCTTTCGTCATCGCGCTCTGCGTGACGGGGCCGTGCGTGGAGCAGCCAGCCGGGGCGCAACCCGACTCTCCGCCTGCGTCCGAGCCCGTGGTGGAGTCGGTCTCGCCCCCCATCTGGCGCGACGGCCCGACGATGCCCTCGCATCCACCCGACGGCGCGGTGGTCACGCTTCGACTCGAGATCGGCGAAGACGGTGCGGTGCGCGACGCGACGCTCGTGCACGTCGACGCGCAGCCAGAGGCTCGCGAGAGGCTCGGATCGTTCGCGCTGGCCGCGATGGCGCTCGCGCGTTTCGAGCCGGCGCGTCGTGAGGGCCGACCGATCGCCGCGCGGCTGGACTTCGCGTTGCACTTTCCGCCTCCGCCCGACGATGCCTCTCGACTTGCCGACGAGGACGCAAACACGAACGAGCTCCCTGCGAGCGTGAACGAGACGGACTCGAACGACGTCGCTTCGAACGATGCGACGAGCGCGAACGAGAACGCGACTACGGGCGAGACGAGCGAGACGGGCGACGAGGAAGCGACGAGCGACGACGAGCCCTTCGGCGCCGAAGCGGTGGTCGACGCGGAGCGCCGCGTGCGCGAGGCCGCCAGCGCGAGCGACCAAATCGTCGACGTGGGAGAGCTCCGCCGCGTGCCGCGCCGCGAGGCGCAGTCGTTCCTCACGCTCACGCCCGGCGTACTCCTCACACAGCACGCGAACGAGGGGCACGCGATGTCGATCTTCCTGCGCGGCTTCGATGCTGCCGAAGGCGAGGACCTCGAGCTGCGCGTCGACGGGCTACCGCTGAACGAGGTCTCGAACGCTCACGGCCACGGCTACGCCGATCTGACCTTCGTGATCCCCCGCGCCATCCGAGAGGTTCGTACCGTCCAGGGTCCCTTCGATCCCGCGCAGGGCGACTTCGCGATCGCCGGAACCTCCGAGCTCACCCTGGGCTTCGCGCCCGACGATCGGGGCGTGCACCTCTCGCTTGGCTATGGCGCCTTCGGACAGACCCGCGTCTTCGCGGCCTACGCGCCCGAAGACGAAGCCGAAGGCACCTTCGGCGCGGTCGCGTTCAACCGCGGCGACGGCTTCGGCCCGAACCGCGCGTTCCGCAACGCGTCGACCCTCCTTCGCTACGAGCACGCGCTCGACGCGAGCACACACGTCCACGTGCTGGGCTTCGGCGCGGTCGCGAGCTGGCGAAGCGCGGGTGTGGTGCGGGCGGACGACGTGCGCCTTCGTCGCCTCGACCGCTGCGGCTCGAGCCGCGACGAACAGTTCTTCTGCTTGTACGATCCGAACCAAGGGGGCAGCAGCGCGCGCGGCGGCGTCGTGCTCGGCGTCGAGAGAGAGCGCGTCAATCGTCGTTTCTCGCTCCAGCTCGGCGGACAACGACGAAACCTCCGCGTGCAGGAGAACTACACCGGTTTCGTCTCTGATCCGCGCACCGACGGAGGGCCTCAGCGCGGCGACAACCTCGACCTCCGCTACGACGCCAGCTTGCTCTTCGCGCGTGGCAGCTTCGGCGTGCGGACGGTCGCGCTCGGCCAACGTCAGGACCTCGAGCTCGGCTTCGTGCTCCGCCACGACGCCGCCGACACCGTGGGCGACCGACGACGCGCGGAGCTCGCAGTGCCCTACCGCACCGACTTCGATCGTGCCGTGCGACAGACCCACGTCGGCGCCCACGTCCGCGCGGACCTGCGCCCCACCGCGTGGCTCTCCTTCCTCGGCGGCGCGCGGATCGACTTCTTCGGCTTCGACGTGCTCGACCGCAACTTCGCCGAGACCGATCGCATCGGCGACCGCCTGCCTCGCAGCGCCTTCACCGCGCACGGCATCGCGTTCTCGCCGCGCGGCTCGGTGAGCTTGCGGCTCCACGAGAGCCTCGCATGGATCACCGCGGTCGGCCTCGGCGCGCGCTCCAGTGACGCCGCCGCGCTCTCGGAGGCGGAGCTCGCTCCCTTCGCGCGGGTGACCGCGCTCGAGTCGGGGCTCGTGCTCGATCACACCCACGACGACCTGAAGCTCGAGGCGCGCCTCTCCGCCTTCACCACCCACGTCTCGCAGGACCTCGTCTTCGATCCGAACGCCGGCCGCAACACCACGCTCGGTCCCTCGGCTCGAACCGGCGCGCTCGTGCAGGCGCGGGTGCGCGTCGGCACGTGGCTCGACGCGATGGGCAGCGCGACCTACACGCGCGGTCACCTCCAGCCACGTGGCGCGTCGCGTTTCGCGCTCTTCGAGGGCGACCGCCTGCCCTTCGTGCCGGCCTGGCTCGTGCGCGTCGACGCGGCGCTTCAGCACACGCTTCGTCTGCGCGACGAGCCCTTCACCGGTCGGCTCGCCCTCGGCACGAGCTACGTCGGGCGTCGCCCGCTGCCCTTCGCCGAAACCGCCGATCCCTACGCGCTGGTCGACGTCTCGTTCGGAGTCGGCTGGCGCACGCTCGAGCTCTCGCTCGCGATCGAGAACCTGCTCGACGCGCGTTATCGAAGCGCCGAGCTCCACTACGCCTCGAGCTTTCGGGATCCCGAGCTGCCGCCTTCCCGCACCCCCTCGCGCCACTTCTCCGCCGGCGCGCCGCGCACGTGGTTGCTCACGCTCTCGGGGCGCCTCGGACTCTGATCGCGATCCCTCCGTCGTCCGCGGCCTGTCGATCTCGACGCGACACGATCTCGACGCGACGCGTTCTCGACGCGACGCGTTCTCGACGTGACGCGTTCTCGACGCGACGCGTTCTCGACGTGACGCGTTCTCGACGCGACACGATCTCGACGCGACACGATCTCGACGCGACGCGGTCTCCGACTCGAACGCCGACTCGACGCGTAGAAAGTGCGACCGGCACCAACGCACTCGGCATGCGCTTGCAACTGCATTGCATAAATGGCAGACACGTCGGCATGCGATGGCTCTCCAGGTCCACGATCGTGTGCGCCGGTTGGATCGGTGTCCTCGCGATCGTGGGATGCGAGAGCGGCACCGGCGCACCGCTCGTCGCGATCGAGACGCTTCTCGTGCCGGCCGCGGAGAGCGATGGCGCGCTCGGGCACGGAAGCGCTGGCGAGTGGCGCGTGGAGCTCGACGAAGCGCGCGTCCTCGTCGGCCCGGTGTATCTGCACGCGCCGCCGAGCACACCCCTGCTCGCGCACCTGCGATCGCTCTTCGTCTCCACCGCGCACGCCCACGCGGGCGACGACAACCTCGACGGAGTACGCGTGCTGGGCGAGGTCCTCGACCCGCTCGCCTTCGACGCGCTCGACGGCGACGGCGCGACCTTCGGGCCGATGCTTGCGGAGGCCGCCACGCTCGACCGCGTGGTGCTCGTCCTCGACGAGCCGCGTGGCGAGCACGCGAGCCCGACCGGTCCCACCCACGGCCATCACGCGTGGGTCTCGGGGCGTGCGGTGCGAGGAGGCGACGAAGTTCGTTTCTCGGCCGGACTCGACGTGGTCGACGATCGCATCGCGCGTCGCGTCGAGGGCGTCCGTTTCGCCTCGCCGCCGACCCTCGTCGAAGGCGCCCGCATCGTCGTGCGCGCGCGACCCGGTCGATGGCTCTCGCGAGTCGACTTCGACGCGCTGCTCGAAGCCGATCACGAGGGCGAGGTCGCCGCGCCGAGCCAACTCCACCACGCCTGGTACCTCGCGCTCCGCGACCCGTCGTCGTGGGAGCTCGCGCTGGAGACGACGCCGTGACGTTCGAACGTGTCGTCCCGCATGCCTCGTCGCTCGCGCGAAGCTCACGCGCGGCCTCTTCGCTCGTTCGATCGAGCATCACGCTCCTCGTTCTCGCGCTCGTCTCGTGTGATGGCGCGGGCGGAGCGCGCGGGACCGTCCTCGTCCGCACGAGCGGCGGCGTGGAGGCGCGCGAAGGCATCGCCGCCGACCGAACCATCGACGGCTTCGCGATCGCCTTCGACCACGCGGTCCTCGCGCTCGACGACTTCACGGTGCGCACCCAGCTCGGCGACGACGCGCGCGTGATGGCCGACCCCGCGATCGTCGAGCTCGTGCCGACCAGCGCGGAGACATGGCGCTTCGACGGCGTCCCCGCGCAGCGTTGGGACGACGTGAGCTACGTGACCGCACCGGCCCGCGCAGACGCGCGCCGCCTCGGAGTCGACGACGCGATCGCGGACGAGATGATCGCGAACGGCTGGTCGAGCTACTACGAAGGGACCCTCACCGCACCGGACGGCGCGGTCTTCCCGTTCGCGTTCGGCTTCCCCGTCACCGCGCGCTACCTGCGCTGCCGGAGCGGCACCGACGGAGGCTTCGGCATCGCGGTCCCCGAGAACGGCACGGCGGAGGTCGAGATCTCCTGGCACCTCACGCACCTCTTCTTCGACTCGTACGCGGAAGACTCCGCGCTGCGCGCCGAAGCGATGGCCGCCTCGGTGTCCGAAGGCGAGACGGTGACGCTGGCGTCTCTCGACGCGCAGCCGCTCGCGAGCCTGCGTGGTCTCGGTGGTGGCCCGCTGCGCGACGACTCCGGCTTCCCCGTCCTCTACATCCCGCCGGCAGAAGGCGCGGAAACCCTCGCAGACTTCGTGCTCGCCGCGCGTTTCGGACACTTCAACGGCCTCGAAGGCTTCTGCACCACCGAGCTCGTGCGGTGAGGTGAGCCGCACGAGCCGAAAGGTCTCGTCGCTACCCGCCCTCGTTTCCCTCGACTACTGATCGGGACTCTCGCGACCGGAGACGTTCATGCCTTTGCTCCGACACGACGAGAACTGCGGCTGCACGCACGGGCCAGTGCTGGAGCTTCCTCCCGAAGCGAGCCGCGCCGAGCGGTGGATCTCCACCTTGGCGCCGATCCTCGCTTGCGCGGTCTGCCCCGCCTGCGTGACGACCTACGCGAAGGTCCTCTCGCTCGTCGGCCTCGGCTTCGCGCTCAGCGAGACCGAGCACGTGGTGCTGCTCGTCTTCGCGGTCGCGCTCAGCCTCGGCCTGAGCGGGCGCCGCAGCTGGGTCGAGCGCCGAATCTGGCCGATCGCGGTGTCGTTCGTCGGCTGCGCGTTGCTCGTGCTCGGTCACGTCCTCGGCGAGGTGCACGCCCTCGAGTGGTCGGGCGTGGCGGTGTTGCTCGTCGGAGGTCTGGCCGAGCGCCGTCTGGCCGCCCGCTCCCGCGCCGCGCAGTTGGTTGGTTCGGTCGCCTGACGGCGACGCTCACGTGACGTCGGGTCGCTCGGCCTGGCGGCCGGCTCCAAAACGTCATTTGGTTGGTTCGGTCGCCGGACGGCGACGCTCACGTGACGTCGCTCGGCCTGGCGGCCGGCTCCAGAAACGTCATTTGCAGCTCGTGCCGGGCCATTGAGCCCCTCGCACCGAACGCGGTCCGCTCCCAAGCTCGCGCCATGACCGATCCCGAAGCCCGCAACGTCCTCGGCGAGCCCCTCGAGCCCTGCTCGACGGATCCGATGACCGGATTCTTCCGCGACGGCTGCTGCCGCACCGACGAGCACGACCACGGCTCCCACACCGTGTGCGCGGTGATGACCGACGCGTTCCTCTCGTTCAGTCGCTCGCGCGGGAACGACCTCGTGACCCCCGTGCCCGCCTTCCGTTTTCCCGGATTGAAACCCGGCGATCGCTGGTGTTTGTGTGTCTCACGATGGCGCGAGGCCCTCGCCGCGGGAGTCGCGCCTCCGGTGGTCCTCCGCTCGACACACCTCCGCGCCCTCGACGTCGTCACGCTCGCGCAGCTCGTCGAGCACGCCCTCGATCCAGTCGCGCTGGCTTGACCGCCGGCTCAGTACAACCGGACGACAGCGAGCATTCCGTCTTGACCGCCGCCGTGGTCGCTCTGCACCGCGTTCCGCGTCGCGAGATCCGGCGCGCAGGTGGTCCCACCGAGGACCAACACACCGTCCCGCAGCGCCAGGCTCCCGAACGACTGTGTCCCACCTTCACACGTGGTTCCTCCGATCCGAACGTTCGCGATCACATCCCGAAGATCCGACGAGAGCACGAGGAAGCCGGACCCCGTCTCCGCCTGATCGAACGGATTGGTCGGAGCCGCGCCGCCCGATCGGCTCGTCGCGGTGCGGGCCACGATCACGCGCCCCCACGGGTCGACGATCAGGTTCGCGACGTGGCTCGCGACGAAGGTGCCGGACACGACGCTCCCACCGTCCCGTGGATCCACGAGCGCGTACGAGGTCGCCATGCCGGCGGGGCTCCGCATGTAGCTGCCCTCCGCCCAGCTCGGATCGAAGCCGGGCGAGGTCAGGTCGCGGGGCTCCTTCGCGAGCACGGAGTTGCCCCCGTCGGTCCAACACTGCACGCCGACGTGGTCGTTCGGCATGAGCCACGCTTGGTAGCAGCGCGTGTCCGCGCCGAGGTCGGCCGCCATCACGTCCGCCACCGCGTGGCCCCAGAGGCCCCAGAGCCGCTCTTCGCCCGCGAACGCGCGAAAGATCGGGAGCTGCAAGCTGCCGCCCGCTTGGCGATAGCCGACCCGGTACGTCAGCCCGAAGCGCGGGTCTTCGACGGCAGCGCCCGGATCCCCCGGCAGCGCAGGGCGATCCGAGAACGACTCCGCGTCGGCCGTGTCCACGTCGCCTTCCACGGATCCGGCCGCGCCGTCGTAGGTCACGACGAAGCTCGCTCCTTCGCCGACCACGGCGCCGTCGTCCGCGAAGCGCACGCGCCGCACGTGCTGGTCGCCCGCGCCGCCGACGTACGTGAGCGCGACGAGCTCGGGAGCGAGGGGTGGAGCGTCGTCCGGGTCGAGGAAGTCGTCACCCGCGTCGCGACGCACGAGCGGCGGTGCGTCCGCCGGCGCGGCGTCGCGCGAGGCGCTGCCGTCGTCGCGTGACGTGCTCGCGTCGCGGGCTCCCCCATCGTCGTCGCCGCATCCGATCACGAGCACGATCCCCCACACGAACCAGCGGCACGTCGGCATGGCCGCAGAGTGCCATCGTGGCTCGACGAGGCGCACGTGCCGCGATCGAAACGAAACCGATCGAAAGAACGCCGAGAGATCGAGGCGCTCGAACGACGACGTCCGCGCGCCCCCGCGAGCCGCTCGAACGACGACGTCGGCGCGCCCCGCGAGCCGCTCGAGCCTCACGCGATGCGCGCGAGGAACCCGTCGAGTCCCGGGTCGTTCGTTTCGAGCTCTCCGCCGTCCAACGTCACGTGTGCGAGCGTCGCGTACCGCGCATCACGCCACGCCAGCAGCTCTGCATAGCAGCGCGGCAGCGCATCTTCGGGGCGCTCACCCTCGCGCGCTCGAAACGCATCCCCCCACACCACCGGCTTCGGCTCCTCGAGGTAACGCTTCAGCATCGCTTCACGACGGGCGTCCGGCGTTCGGAGGTAGACCACGCGACCGATCGCTCGCAGACGCGCCAGCAACGCGTCGTCGAGGTAGATGACGCTGCCCGTGGTGTCGATCACGTGGCGCGCGCCCGACGCGCTCGCGGCGTCCAACGCCTCGGCCGTGACCGCCGCTTCGAGCGCGAGGTAGCGCGCCTCACGCGCCGCGTAGCCTGCCGACCACGGCATGCCCATCCAGCGCCCGAGCGCGTGCACGAGCGCTTCGTTCGGCGCGGCCTCCACGAGCGTCCCGAGCCGCGCTCCGATCGATCCATCGCAGTCGTGTCGCTCGTAACCCACGCGCTTGAGCCGCTCCGCCCAGAAGCTCTTGCCGACGCCGGACATGCCGACCAGGACCAAGACGTCGTTCATCGCGCAAAAGGTGCGCGAGGTGGGGGCACCACGCACGCGCTCGATGCTCCGATCGTGCGTGCGAGGCCGAGCTTCGCGTTCGCCGGATCGCTCGGCGAATCGCCGCTGCGAGCGTGCCTCGGCGACGAGTCTCGTAGAGCGCGCCCGACGGGATTCCCCTGGCCCGTGAGCGAACGTGCGCTCGAGGACGTCACGCTCGGACGCGCTCGTGCGACGTTTCCGCCGATGCTGACCGTTCCCCCCACCACGCTGCGCGCGCTGCTCCCCTCGGGGGCGGCGCTCGGGATCAGCGAGGTGGTCGCGCGGCTCGAGCGAGCCGGCGTTCGCTTGACCCCCTGCGCGCAGGCCTCGTGTCGGTGGGTCTTGCGCGGCCAGCTCGGCGAGCGAGAGGTCGCGGTCGCGCTCCGGCCGAGCCACGGACTGCCGACGCACGCGGCACACGGCACCACGCACGACGAGCCGTTCGGCGCAGAAGAAGCGGCTTGCGCCGACTACGAGCTGGCCTTCGAGAGCACGCTCGGCGAGCGCCCGCTCGAGGACTACCACGCGCTCGTCCGACTCGTGGCCGCGGCGGCGCCCGAGCTCCTGCTGCTCGTCGACGACGCGAGCTTCGCGGTGCGTTTCCCCGAGTGGGTCTTCGAGACGGCGGAGACGAACGCGCCGCCCTCCCCGCGCGTGCTCTACTCGGTGCACGCGGTGCGCAAGGACGGCCGGGTGTGGGTGCACACGCACGGGCTCGTGCGCGCGGGTGCGATCGAGCTCGAGATGCTCGACGTGCCGGAGAACGCCCTCTCCTGCCTCGCCCCGCTCGTGCACGCGGTGGCCGCGCAGTGGATCGAGCAAGGTCCGCCGTGTCCCGGCGAGCGCTTCGAGGCGGGGCGGGAGCTCGAGCTCGCGTGGGCTCCGTGGCCGAAGGCGCTCTCGAAGCACGCGCCGCGCGGGCCGGGCGGGGAGACGGATCGCGACGACGTGCACGCGCAGCCCGCCGGCGTGCTCTACGTGCCGGTGAAGAGCCTCGCGCGCACACACTGGCGCTGCCCCTCGACCCTCGCGCCAGTGCTGGAGAACGACCCGCTGCTCTACGTCTCGCGCATGGAGACCGAGCGCATGGCCACCCTCGCGAAAGAGCGGTGGGCGCTCTTCGAAGGTGCGCTGCGTCGGCACCGCGACCTGCGCGGCTATCGCTTCCTCGTGAAGCTCGGCTACGAGGGCGAAGGCGCGAACGCCGACCAGCGCGAGCACCTCTGGGCCGAGGTCCACGACGCGCGCGGTGACGTGCTCGAAGCCACGATCGCGTGTCGACCGCGGCTCGTCCCGCTGAAGCAGGGCGAGCGTGGGACACACGACGTCGCGCGAGTGACCGATTGGCTCGTGGTCACCCCGCACGGCAACGTGGGTCCGGACGACGCGATCGCGCTCGACGAAGATTGAACCAGCTCGATCTGTGTTCTATCTGAGCTCGATCCGTGCGGATCGATCTCGCGT
>JALOQC010000105.1 GCA_025453555.1 Myxococcota bacterium
TACCCGCAGCTCGTCCGCGACCGCGATCACCGCGAGCGCGTTGAGCACGTTGTGGATGCCCGGCATCCGCACCTCGAAGGTGCCGAGCTCTTCGCCGCGCCTCACCACGTCGAACGAGACCGAGAGCCCGTTCATGCGCGGGTTTCGCGCGCGGTAATCGGCCTGTGCGGCCAGCCCGTAGGTCGCGACGCGCTTGTCGATCGAGGGCAGGATGTCCTGCACGTTCGGGTGATCGAGGCACGCGACGACGAGCCCGTAGAAGGGCACGCGGTTGGCGAACGCGACGAACGCTTCTTTGACGTGCGCGAGGTCGCCGTAGTGATCGAGGTGCTCGGGATCGATGTTCGTGATCACCGCGATCGCCGGCGTGAGGTGCAGGAAGGAGCCGTCGCTCTCGTCCGCCTCCGCGACGAGCAGATCGCCCGCGCCGCGCGCCGCGCCGCTGCCGAGCGCGTTGAGCTTGCCGCCGATCACGACGGTCGGATCGAGCCCCGCGTCGCGCAGCACCGTCGCGACCAGGGAGGTCGTGGTGGTCTTGCCGTGCGAGCCCGCGATCGCGATGCCGTCCTTGAGGCGCATCAGCTCGCCGAGCATCTCGGCCCGTGGGATCACCGGGATCGCGCGCGCCCGCGCTTCGACGAGCTCGGGGTTGTCCTTCGGTACCGCGCTCGAGAACACGACCACGTCCGCGCCCTCGACGTGCGAAGCGGCGTGGCCCGCGAAGAAGGTCGCGCCTTTGTCGATCAGCCGCTTGCTGTACTCGTTCTCGCGCAGGTCCGAGCCGGACACCGCGAAGCCCGCGTCGAGCAGCACCTCCGCGATGCCGCTCATGCCGACGCCGCCGATGCCTACGAAATGGATGGAGCGAATGCGTCCTCGAAACACCGGGACCTCACCAGATGCGCGCCGCGCGCGAAGAAGAAGGAACGATGCAGGCGCCGTCGAGCGTGCACGTCGTGATCGAGCAGGCCGCGGTCGAGCACGCTGCGATCGAGGACGTCGCGATCGATGACGCCGCTCAACGAAGCTGAAGCGACACGCCGCCGAGGCTGCCGGTCGGCGCGTCTTCGCGCAGCAGGAACGCGAGCGCGACACCACCCGCCGCGACCACCACGAGGCCGACCAACACGCCGACCCACCACTTCGACGAGCTCTCCTCGACCTCGGTCGGACCCGGAGTCGGGCCGAGCGGCGCCGCTTCGCCGCGCTCCGCCGGCACCTCGAGCACCAGCGGCTGCGCCTCGTCCCCGAGCGTCGCGAGCGGCGCACCCGAGGGAGCGAGCGCGAGCACGAAGTACTCGATCGTCTGCGCCTCGTTCGGCGCGCCCACCAGCGGCAACCGACCGACCGCGGTCGTGCCGTCGAGGTTCAGCACCAGGTTCGCGAAGCGCGGTGCGCCGCCGGTGCGGTACGCGATGCGCACCTCTTGGACCGCCTCCATGCCCTCGGCGACGGTGACGCGCACTTCGGGGGACTCGCGGCGCGAGAGCACCGGGCGATCGTGCTGAAGCCGCACCGCGAGGGTCTCCGGCAGACGCTCGCGCGCGCGCTGGAAGGCGGCCTGCACGAGCGGGCTCGCGTCGCCGTCGGAGAGTCGGTGCCCCGGATCGCGACGGTAGAGCTCGCGCAGCGTCTCGTCCGCCGCCGCTTGGTCGCGGTTGGCCACGTGCGCGGTCGCGAGCACCTCGAGCCCCAGCGCCCGGCTCTGCGCGTCCAGGTCGGTCCGTTCGAGGAACGTGCGCGCGGCGGTGATCGCGGCGTCGTAGTTCGCGTAGAGGATCTGCTCGCGGATCTCCGCGAGCGCGACCGCGGCGGACTGCGCGCGTGCGGTGCCGGCGAACGTGGTGAGCGCGAGCAGCGCCAGGGCGACCGCGCAGGCGCGAGCGGAGAGCGAAGGGTGGTTCCTCGTCACGGTCGGCGACGGTAGCCGACTCGCGCGGCGCGAGCCATTCGTTCGGCGTGAGCCCATCTTCGGCACGAGGTGGGCGGAGGCGACGTGGACGGGCGCGCCGTGGACCGCACGACGTGTCGTGGCGCCCTCGGGTACCCCCGTCACCTACATGTTGCGGCGGACCTTACGCTTCGTACCGGCGTTCTGAACGCCGTCCGCTATAGTTCGGGCCGTGCCCGCCGAGCGGACCATGGTCCGGAACCTTCCGGCCATCTGTGCTTTTGGACGTTACGAGCTCCTGGGACGCCTCGCCGTCGGCGGCATGGCGGAGATCTACCTCGCCCGCGAGACCTCGACCGTCCAGGGCGCGGGGTCGCGTCACTTGGTCATCAAACGCGTGCTCGCGCACGTGGCGGACGACGAGACCTTCCGGACGATGTTCTTCGACGAGGCGCGGCTCGCGATGCGCCTCAACCACCCGAGCATCGTGCACCTCTACGAGTTCGGAGAGGAGCAGGGCTCGTGGTTCCTCGCGATGGAGTGGATCGACGGCGTCGCCCTCGGGAAGCTCATCCGCAAGGCGCGCGACGCGGGCGGCATCCCAGCGCCGCTCGCGGTGAAGATCTGCGCGCAGGTCGCGGACGCCCTGCACTACGCGCACAACCTGAAGGACGAGGTCGGCGAGCCGCTCGGCATCGTCCACCGTGACGTCAGCCCGCAGAACGTGATGGTCAGCTTCGAGGGCTCGGTGAAGCTCCTCGACTTCGGCATCGCGAAGGCGAGCTTCCAACACACCAAGACCCAAGACGGTCAGGTGAAGGGGAAGTTCGCGTACATGTCGCCGCAGCAATGTCTCGGCGAGCCGATGGACGGGCGCGCGGACGTGTTCGCGCTCGGCGTCGTGCTCTACGAGTCGCTCACCGGGCGCCCGCTCTATCACCGCAAGACGCAGTACGAGACGATGCGCGCGGTGATCGAGGAGCCGGTGCCTTCGGTGCGCAAGTACCGCCCGGACTTGCCGGAGTCGCTCGACGCGATCGTGCAGAAGGCCCTGCAGAAGCGGCAAGAAGATCGCTTCGAGAGCGCGGCCGCGATGCAGTACGCGCTCGACCATTGGCTCGCGACCCAGCACGAGGTCGTGTCCGCGCCGCGCCTCGCGGAGTACCTGCAAGGCGTGTTCGGCGAAGAGATCCAGCGCGGTCCGGCCGTCGACTCGACACCTTTCGGCCAGAGCTTCCAGCTCCTGGATCGCCCCTCGGGCATCTCGATCCCTTCGCCTCCGCCGAGCTCGCTTCCGCCGCCTTCGACGGAGGCCCCGCGCATCCTCGACCTCGGGGCGGAGCCCCTCCTCGTCGACGAAGCGCCGCCGCGTCGTTCACGCACCGGGCTCTACGTCGGAGTGGCGTTGCTGCTCGTGCTCCTCGTCGGTGGAGGCGCGGGCGTGTGGTGGGTGATGCGTGGAAGCGCTGCGGTCGCGGCGGCTGCGAGCGCGAGCTTGCCCACGATCACCGCGAGCACGGGTGTGACGTCCCCGCCGAACGGCGCGACGGTGGCGTCGAACGGCGCGACGGTGGCGTCGAACGGCGCGACGGTGGCGCCGAACGGCGCGACTCCGAACGCGATCCCGAGCGAGCCGAACGTCGCGCCCAGCGAGCCCGTCGCAGTCGGCGCGATGGTGACCTTCCGCAGCGAGCCGCCGGGCGCCACCGTGCACATCGGAGATCGCGACGTTCCGGGCACCACGCCGACCGCGATCGGCGATCTGCCCGTGGGTGAGTACGACATCACGATGAGCCTCGACGGCTTCGCGGATTGGACCGAGCGCGTGACGGTGCGCGAAGGTCGCCCGCTCGAGGTCGAGGCGCGCCTGCGCCGCGTGGTGGTCGCGACGCGTCCGCGGAGCACGCCGCGCGAAGAGACCCCGCGCGAGGTCGAGCCGCCGCGCGAAGCCGCGCCCGCGGCGGTGGGCCGCATCTCGATCAACACGCGCCCTTGGTCGAAGGTCTACGTCGGTGAGCGTCTGCTCGGCACGACCCCGATCGGCAACGCCGAGGTTCCTTCCGGCGCGGTTCGCCTGCGCATCGTCGATCGCGACGGCACCGAGCACACGCGTTCGATTCGCGTGGAGCCCGGCGCCGACGAGCGTGTGTTCTACGATCTGAGCGGCATCGAGTGAGCTCGAGTGGAGGCGTCGACGGTCGCGTCGGCATGTCCCGCACGAAGCGCGTTTTATTCGAGCCTACCCTCGATGGGAAACCAGCAAGCGCGTCCCGTCCCCCCGGATGGGTCGACGCCCGGCCCGGCATAACGTACACCCGCGGCGTGGAATCCCCCTTCTTCGAAGGCTTCACGGCGGCGGGGCTCGCAGAGTGGCGCGCGAAGGTCGAAGCCGACCTCCGCGGCGGTAGCGTCGACTCGCTGCGTACGCCGCTCTCTGCGCACACCACGCTCGAACCGCTCTACGTCGAGGCGGCGGGCGCGCTGCCGAGCGACGTGCCGCTACGCCGCGGCGCGTGGCGAGTGACGCCCGAGCACGACGACCCGCGCATGGAGATCACGGCCGCTGCCATCGCGGACGATCTCGCGCGTGGCGCGGAGGCCCTCTGGCTCGTCGCGGGGCTCGATCACGGCACGCGCGTGCTCACCGCGGGTGATCTCGACGTCGTCTTGCGCAACGTCGACCTCGCGAAGGTTCGCGTGCAGCTCGAGCCCGAGGCCGACGCGCTACCGGTGGCGCTCTCGCTCGTCGCGGTCGCGGAAGGTCGCGGGGTCGATCCGAGCGCGCTCCGCGGCGGCTTCGGCGCCGACCCCATCGCGACCCTCGCGCGCAGCGGCTCGTTGCCGTCGGGGTGGCGCACCGCGCGACGCACCCTCGGTGAGCTCGGCGCGTTTGCGCAGGCGAACCTCCCCGGCGTGCGCGCCGGGCTCGTCAGCACGCGGCCCTACTTCGAAGCGGGCGCGACGCCTCCCCACGAGCTCGCGTGGGCCCTCGCGAGCGGCATCGACTACGTGCGCGCCTTCCTCGACGCGGGCCTCTCGCTCGAGGCGGCGTCGCAGCAGCTCGTCTTCTCGCTCGGCGCCTCCGACCGCGTGCTCGAGTCGATCGCGAAGCTGCGCGCGATGCGCTGGCTCTGGGCGAAGGCGATGGGCGCCTCGGCCGCCGCCGCGGAAGCGCGTGGCATCGAGCTGCACGTGCACGCGAGCGTCGCGCGCCGCAGCCGCCGCGATCCTTGGGTGAACCTCCTGCGCGGCACCGCGGAGGTCTTCGCGGCCGCGCTCGGCGGCGCGGACTCCATCGCGTGCGCACCCTTCGACGCCGCGATCGGACCGAGCGACGCGTTCGCGCGTCGGCTCGCGCGCAACACCCAGCTCGTGCTCCGCGCAGAGTCGCACCTCGACGCGGTCGACGATCCTGCGGCCGGCAGCTACGCGATCGAGTCGCTCACGACCTCGTTCGCCCGCGAGGCGTGGGCCTTCTTCCAAGAGATCGAGCGCACCGGAGGCATGATGCGCGCGCTGCGCCACGGCCGCGTGAGCGCGGTGCTCGACTCCGAGCGCGCGGCCCGGCTGCGCAAGGTCGCGACGCGGCGCGAGTCGGTGCTCGGGGTGAGCGAGTTCCCGCTCCTCGAGGAAGCGCGGGTCGACCGCGATCCGGTGCGGCTCGAAGAGGTCGAGGTCGAGATCGGCAACGCCTTCGGTGACGCCACGCCCGAACAACGCCACGAGGCGCTGCTCGCGTTCGTGCGCGTGCTCCGCGAGACGGAAGCCGAGCCCGGTCGCATCGCACAGAGCGCGCTCGCCGCGCTTCGTCTCGGGGTCGACGTCTTCTCGCTCGGCATGTTGCTCCGCACCGGCCAAGCCTCGCTGCACACCGAGCCGCTCGCGCCGCTGCGCCCGGCCGCGGCGTGGGAGTCGCTGCGCGACCGCAGCGATCGTTTCCTGAAGAGCCACGGGCATCGTCCGCGCGCGTTCCTCGCGACCCTCGGGCCGCTCGCCGAGCACGCGGCGCGCCTCGCGTGGACCCAGAACCTGCTCGCTGCGGCGGGCTTCGACGCGTGGTCGAGCGCGGACGTGAACGGCGCGAACGACGTCGCGAGCGCGACGCAGCAGATCGCGGCGCGCCCCGCGGAGCTCGCGGTGATCGTCTGCGCCGACGCACGACACGCGGACGAAGCCACGGAGCTCGCGCCCGCGCTCAAGGCCAAGGGCGCGGCGCTCGTGCTCGTGGCCGGCAAGCCCGCGCCCGAGGTCGCCGAGGCGCTGCGCAAGCGCGGCGTCGACGACCTGCTCTTCGCGGGTGACGACGTGCTCTCCACTCTGTCTCGCGCCCTGCGCGCGCTCGAGGAGCGGTCATGACCGAACGACGCGTCGACAGCACGGACGAGATGTCGCGGCTGCCGGACTTCGGCGAGGTCGGCTTCGACGTCGAATACGCTTCGCCGCCCTCCGAGGTCGAGGCACCGCGCGGGCCCTGGACCACGCCGGAGGGCATCGCGGTCGCGGACCGCTACGACGCGAGCGCGCTCGAGGGCGTCGACCACCTCGCGAGCGTGCCCGGCCTGCCGCCCTACGTGCGCGGGCCCTACTCGTCGATGTACGTGAAGCAGCCGTGGACGGTGCGGCAGTACGCCGGCTTCTCCACCGCCGAAGAGTCGAACGCCTTCTACCGCCGCAACCTCGCCGCGGGTCAGAAGGGCCTCTCGATCGCCTTCGATCTCGCGACCCACCGTGGCTACGACAGCGATCACCCGCGCGTCGCGGGCGACGTCGGCATGGCGGGCGTCGCGATCGACTCGATCCTCGACATGCGCATCCTCTTCGACCGCATCCCGCTCGACGAGATGAGCGTGTCGATGACGATGAACGGCGCGGTGTTGCCGATCCTCGCGCTCTACGTGATCGCGGGCGAAGAACAGGGTGTGAGCCAGAAGCAGCTCAGCGGGACCATTCAGAACGACATTCTGAAGGAGTTCATGGTCCGCAACACCTACATCTATCCGCCGAAGCCCTCGATGCGGATCGTGGCGGACATCATCGCCCACACCGCCAAGGAGATGCCGCGCTTCAACAGCATCTCGATCAGCGGCTACCACATGCAGGAGGCCGGCGCGACGGCCGATCTCGAGCTCGGCTACACGCTGGCGGACGGCCTCGAGTACATCCGGACCGGCGTCGCGGCCGGCCTCGACGTCGACGCCTTCGCGCCGCGTCTCTCGTTCTTCTTCGCGATCGGCACCCACTTCTTCATGGAGGTCGCGAAGCTCCGTGCGGCGCGCCTTCTGTGGGCGAAGATCGTGAAGTCTCAGGGCGCGAAGAGCGACAAATCGCTTGCGCTCCGGACCCATTGTCAGACCAGCGGTTGGTCGCTCACCGCGCAAGACGTCTACAACAACGTCGTGCGCACGGCGATCGAGGCGATGGCCGCGACGCACGGGCACACGCAGAGCCTGCACACGAACTCGCTCGACGAAGCCCTCGCGCTGCCGACCGACTTCTCGGCTCGCATCGCGCGCAACACGCAGCTCCACTTGCAGATGGAGACGGGCATGACCCGCACGATCGATCCGTGGGGCGGCAGCTACTACGTCGAGCGGCTCACCCACGAGCTCGCGAAGAAGGCGTGGGCGCACCTCTTGGAGGTCGAGGCGCTCGGCGGGATGACGAAGGCCATCGAAGAGGGCCTTCCCAAGCTGCGCATCGAAGAGGCGGCTGCGCGCACGCAGGCGCGCATCGACTCGGGCAAGCAGCCCATCGTGGGCGTGAACGTCTTCCCGCTCGAGAAGGAAGAGCCGATCCCGGTGCTCAAGGTCGACAACGCCGCGGTGCGCGAGGCGCAGATCGCGCGGCTCCGCGAGCTGCGCGCGTCGCGCGACGAGGCCGAGGTGAAGCGCACGCTGGAGGCGATGACGAACGCCGCAGGCCGCGAAGGCGCGGATGCGGGCAACCTGCTCGCGCTCGCCATCGACGCTGCACGCGCGAAGGCGACCGTGGGCGAGATGAGCGACGCGCTCGAGAAGGTGTACGGTCGTTACGAAGCGACCCTCCGGAGCATCAGCGGCGTGTACACGAGCGAAGCGAGCGACGACGCGACGGTGACGAAGGCGCGCCAGCGCGCGGAGAAGTTCCTCGACGATCACGGGCGTCGCCCGCGCATCCTGGTGGCGAAGATGGGCCAGGACGGCCACGACCGCGGGCAGAAGGTCATCGCGACCGCGTTCGCGGACCTCGGCTTCGACGTGGATGTCGGGCCGCTCTTCCAGACCCCCGAAGAGACCGCGCGCCAAGCGGTGGAGAACGACGTGCACGTGGTCGGCGCGTCGAGCCTCGCCGCGGGGCATCTCACGCTCGTGCCGCAGCTCCGCAAGGCGCTCGACGACCTCGGCCGCAAGGACATCGTGGTGGTCGTGGGCGGCGTGATTCCCCCCGACGACTACGAAGCGCTGCGTCGCGCGGGCGCGGCCGCGATCTTCGGACCCGGCACCGTGATCGGCGAGGCCGCGATCGCGCTCCTCGACACCCTCGAAGCGAACCTCGACGAGTGAGAATGCCGATGGCCGATCACCGCAAGCCGCCCTACCGGACGGCGCGCAGCGCGTGTAGCGCGCGGAGGCTCGCGGGTGGGCGCCCCATCGTGGGAAAGGGGCTGGCGACAGCCCCTCGAGGAAGCTGATCGTGCTGTCGGCGTACGAGCTCGCCGCGGGCGTGCGATCGGGCGATCGGGCGATGCTCGCGCGGGCGATCACGCTGGTCGAGAGCGAGCACCCCAAGCACGAAGCGCGCGCCCAAGCGTTGCTCGCGGAGCTGCTGCCGCACACCGGCCGCGCGGTGCGCGTCGGCATCAGCGGCGTGCCCGGCGCGGGCAAGAGCACCTTCATCGACGCGATGGGCATGCGCCTCGTCGAGGCGGGTCATCGCGTCGCGGTGCTCGCGGTCGACCCGTCGAGCCGCGTGAGCGGCGGCAGCATCCTCGGCGACAAGACGCGCATGGCGCGGCTCTCGCGGGACGAGCGCGCGTACATCCGCCCGAGCCCGAGCGGCGGCACCCTCGGCGGCGTGGCTCGAAAGACCCGTGAGTCGATGCTGCTCTGCGAGGCGGCGGGCTTCGACGTGGTGCTCGTGGAGACGGTGGGCGTCGGTCAGAGCGAGACCGTCGTGAGCGACATGGTCGACGTCACGCTCGTGCTGCTCATCGCGGGCGGGGGCGACGAGCTGCAGGGCATCAAACGCGGCATCCTCGAAGCGGTCGACGTGCTCGTCATGAACAAGGCGGACGGCGCCAACGTGATGCGCGCGGAGCAAGCGAAGGCCGAGCACCGCGCGGCGCTGCGGCTCTTGCGCGGGCACGAGGTGCCGGTGCTCACGTGCAGCAGCACCGAAGGCACGGGCCTGCCGGAGGTCTGGGACGCGCTCGTGAAGGTGCGCGAAGAGGCCGAAGCGAGCGGGAAGCTCGCGCGCCGACGCGAGGCCCAGATGGTCCGTTGGATGTGGCGGATGATCGAAGATGGAATGCATTCCGCGCTGCGTCGGCACGTCGGCGTGCGCGCGGCGCTCCCGGAGCTCGAAGCCGCGGTGCGGGAAGGGCGCACGCCTCCGACCGCGGCCGCGCACGCGCTGCTCGCGCTCTTCGGCGTGCGCGAGGCGTGAACGTTCGAGCGCCTGCCGCACGATCGCTTCTGCGTCGCGATGCGTGATGCTCGCTGCGCGCGCGAGAGGTTCTGCGTCGATTGCACGAGAGCTTGGGAGTGAGCTCCGCGACGAGCTTTGGCGTGCGCGACGCGACCGGCTCCCGCATGCTCCGGCCCGCATGAGCGGCAAGGCTCGCAGGAACGACGCGAAGGCAGCCGTGGTCCTCGGGTGGATCGCGGGCGGCGGTCTCGCGTTGCTCGTGAACTTCGTGGCGTTCCACCTCGTGGGCGAGGGCTATCCCGTGGCCCCCACGAGCTTCGTGCTCTTCGTGCTCGGCGCGTTCGGCGGCATGCACCTCGCGGATCGGCTGGGGGATCGTGCGCTGCGTGTGCTCGGCATCGCGACGGGCGCGCTCTTCGGGCTCGCGCTGCTGGTCGTGGTGGTGCTCGCGAGCGGCGGATGACTCGAGGTCGCCGTAATGCAGCGCTCGTTGCTGCGAGCCCCACGACTCGCCAGCGAGCCGCTCCGGATCGCGTGAGCCGAAACACCGCGAACGCGCCACCCAAGGTGTCAGGGTACGCGCGCGTCGGATGCAAGCGACTCGGAGCGCGCTTCCCTGACCGGTCGCTCGCCACGTGCTAGCGTCCCCCGGTTTCCCCGCGACCCTCCACCACAGCCGGGCGCGGATCCCCTTTCAGATCAGAGGTCGAAGTGAGCGATCGTCCGGACGACGAGCAGGATTTCGATGCCGATGCGCTGGCCGCGCTGGCGCGTCCGTCCCTTCCTTCCGTGCCCCCGACGACCGCATCGTCGGTCGACGACGACGAGGACGACGCGAAGGTCGACCTCCGCGCGCTGACGACGTCGATGCCGCCTCCCGCGGCCGACGACGCGCCGGTGGTCGCGGCCGCGGCGAGCCCGGCCCCGGAGCCGAGCGCGCCGAAGCCGCAGTCCAAGCCGGTCGTGAAGACCGTCGAGGCGCCGCGCCCCGCACCCGAGGTCGTCGCGCAGCCCCAGAGCGGCGGCGGCATGGGCAAGACCCTGCTCGGCGTGGTGCTCGGCGCAGGCGTCGCGGCGGCGGCGATCTTCTTCATGAACCGCGGCGAAGCCCCCGAGGAGGTCGCGTCGGCGTCCGCTCCGAGCGCGGCGAGCGAAGCCGACGAGCCTCCCTCCGCGGGCGCGGTCGAGCCGACGCTCGAAGCCGCTCCGACCCCCAGCGAGGCCGAGGTCGCGGCGACCGACACGACCGAGACGGTACCGGACACCACCGAGACCGAGACGGCGGTCGCCGAAGAAACGGCGCCGGTCGTCGACGACGGCACTTCGCGCAGCGATCGTCGCCGCTCCACCAGCACCGCGCGCGTGGAGCCCGCGACGCCGGCGACCCCGGCCGCGATGACCGAGAGCGCGATGACGGAATCGACGGAGTCGGCGATGACCGAGAGCGCGATGGCGGCGGAGCCTGCGACGCCGGCCGAGCCCTCGCGCATGGACTCGATGGAAGATCTCCTCGACCGCGCGCTCGGCGGCATGGCCGCCACCCCGGCGGCCGCGGCCCCGACCGCCATGGAAGCCACGGCCTCCGCGGATCCCGCGACGCTCCCCGAGACGCCGGACCGCGCCGCGGTGTCGCGCGCGCTCGGTGGCCTCATGCCGCGCATCCGCCAGTGCGCGGGTGAACAAGTCGGCATGGCGACCGCGCGCATCCGCGTCGCGAACGACGGCTCGGTCGCGTCGGTGTCGATCGGCGGCAGCCCCTTCGGCGGCACCCCGCAAGGCACCTGCATGGAGGGCGTGGTCCAGACCGCGCGCTTCCCGCGCTTCCGCCAGAGCCACTTCGACGTGACCTACCCGTTCGCGATCCGCCCCGCGAATTGAAGCGGAATCGTGCGAGGCGAAGCGGACGCAGTCCGCGAAGCTGCACGATTCCGCGAAACTATCGGGCCGCGCGAGAGCGCGGAGCCGATGAATTGACGTTTCTGGAGCCGGCCGCCAGGCCGAGCGACCCGACGTCACGTGAGTGTCGCCGTCAGGCGACCGAACCATCGAATTGAAGCGGAATCGTGCGAGGCGAAGCGGACGCCGTCCGCGAAGCTGCACGATTCCGAGAAACCATCGGGCCGCGCGAGGACACCGACTCGGCCACGGACACAGCACGTCGTCGAGCACTCGCGGCGCGCTCGCGGTCATGTCGCTTCGACTGCGCTATCGTCGCCCGTGATGCGTTCGCTTCTGCTTCTCCTCGTCGTCGCTCTCGCGTGTGGGCCGTCGACCGCACCCGCACGATCGACCTTGCCGCGGCCCATGCCGACCGACGAAGCGGAGCGGCACGCGGTCCTGTGGGATCTCGGGCAGCGGCTCTACGCGCACCTCGCGGAGGGCGAGCCGCGCGCGGTGCTCTTCGACGACGCCACGCTCGGGACCTTGCTCGAGCCGGAGGCCGCCACGCGTGCGCGTGCGGTCCGCGTGGCGCCCTTGCACGTGCATGCCGATCGGCTGGCGCTGCTGCGGCAGGCGGAGCCGTCGAGCTTGTGCATCCAGGGCGGCGCGCAGGCCGGTGAGGGCGACCCCCCGTTCGCGCTGAAGGGGCCCGCCTGGGTCTTCGAGCGCGCCCTGGTCGCGGGGCAGCGTCCGGGGGGTCAGCGAGTCGCGCTCTGGGTCGAGGGAACCTTCGTCCTGAGCGATTCGGGCTTCGGGGCGATCGCCTTGAGGCGGGTGGAAGATCCGCGTTGGGAGCACAGCGATCTGGAGCTGGCGACCTGCGATGTGCGTGTCGAACTCGGTACACCACAAGATGTAGTGGTGGTCACGGAGTGAAGCACACCGCTCCTCGCGGACAGGCTTGCTCCGGGGATCCCGACCCGGTACCCATGGCGCTCTGACGGGGAGGTCGACGAGGTCGACCGGGCGTGGACCGTGGAGGTCACACCGTCCCTGTATCGGGAGCGACCGTGAAGATCCGCAAGCTCGAGATCATCGGCTTCAAGTCCTTCGTGGACAAAACCGTTCTGCATTTCGACCACGACGTCACCGGCATCGTGGGGCCGAACGGTTGCGGAAAGTCCAACGTCGTCGACGCCATCAAGTGGGTCATGGGCGAGCAGTCGCCCTCCCGCCTGCGCGGCAAGGGGATGGAGGACGTCATCTTCAACGGCTCGGAGTCGCGCGGTCCGCACGGCTTCGCGGAGGTGTCGATCACCTTCGACAACGCGGACGGCCTCGCCCCGCCGGAGTACCGCGACTACGCGGAGATCACGGTCACGCGAAAGCTCGATCGACAGGGTCGCTCCGACTACCTGATCAACCGCACGCCGGTTCGTCTGCTCGACATCACGAACCTCTTCCTCGGCACCGGCGTCGGTCGCCGCGCGTACTCGATCATCGAGCAGGGCCGCATCGGCTTCATCGTCTCGTCGAAGCCCGAGGATCGGCGCTCGATGATCGAAGAGGCGGCGGGCATCACGAAGTTCAAGGTCCGCAAGCGCGCGGCCGAGAAGAAGATGGAGCAGACGCGCGCGAACCTGCAGCGCGTGGGCGACATCCTCGGTGAGCTCGACAAGAGCCTCTCGTCGCTGCAGCGGCAGGCCCAGAAGGCGGAGCGCTACAAGAAGTACCGCGACGAGGTGCGAGACCTCGAGCTCTACGTCGCCAGCTTTCGTTACCTGGAGCTGATCGGCGAGACGCGCCTCGTGCGCGGGAGCCTCGAGACCGCGCAGGCGGCGGACGAAGGATCGCGCCTCGCGTTCCGCGTGCGCGAGGCCGAGCTCGAAGCCGAGCGCACGGACGTCGAGCGCCACGGCTCGGCGGTGGAGAAGGCGCAGACGCGCGCCTACGAGCTCGACAACGCGGTGCGGGTGCTCGAAGGCCGACTGCAGCAGCTCACGGATCGACTGCGCAACCTGCAAGAGCGCGAGCAGCTCGCGGAGCGCGAGCTCGGCGAGATCGTCGGTCAGCGCCGCACGCTCGTCGAAGAGCGCGATCAGCTCGCGACGGCGCTCGAGGATCTCGAGAAGGCGGAGGCCGAAGCGGCGTCGATCTTCGAGCGTGAGCAGACCGAGCTCGACCGTCGGCGCGGGGCGGTCGCGGAGGCGGAGCTCGTGGTGACGGGCGCGCGCGGTCGGGTCGCGGAGGCGGAGAAGCGGCAGGCGCGCTCGGAGGCGGTGCTGCAGAGCTTCGAGCGTCGGCGCGCGGACGCCCGGCAGCGGGCGGAGCGGATCCGTAGTGAGCGCGAGCAGCTCGAGGCACGCGCGACGGAGCTGCGGCAGCAGCACGAAGAGCTCGGTGCGCGGCTCGAAGGCCTGCGCAGCGGCAAGGCGCAGACGGCGGAGCGCAAGGCGGAGATCGAGGCCGAGCTGCAGCAGCTCCGCGGCACCATCCGCGAGCGCGATCAGCAGCTCGAGAAGCTGCGCGAGAAGGTGACGAGCAAGCGCTCGCGCCTTCGCTCCTTGAAGGAGGTCTCGTCGCGCTTCGAAGGCGTCGGCGCGGGTGTGCGCGCGCTGATGACGAAGCTCGGGCCGGAGGAGCAGCGGCGCCAGAAGGGCGTCGTCGGGCTCGTAGCCGACCGCATCGACTGTCCGCCGGAGCTCACGGGCGCGCTCGCGGGCGCGCTCGGCGACGCGCTGCAGCACGTGGTGGTCTCGGGTCTCGAGGCGGGCGTCGGCGCGCTCGACTTCCTTCGTCAGCAGGCGAAGGGTCGCGCGACGCTCGTGCCGCGGCATCCACGTCGCACGGTGGGCGCGCGTCGTCCGCTGCCGGAGCTCGACGGCATCGTCGGTCGCCTCGCGGACCTCGTGCGCGCGTCGGCGGAGGACGAGATGCTCGTCCGCCACCTCACGGCCGACTTCGTGGTGGTCTCGGATCTCGAAGCCGCGCTGCGCGTGCACCGCAGCGGTCAGGTCGAAGAGACATTGGTGACGCTCGACGGCGAGCGGCTCGCGACCGACGGCACGCTGACGGGCGGGCGCGGCGACGAGAGCGGCGCGCACATGATCGAGATGAAGCGCGAGATGCGCGAGCTCGAGGGGGTGGTCGCGGAGCTGGAAGGCGAGCTGCAGCGCGCGGTCGACGAGCACGGCGAGCTGCGTCGGCGCATCGCGGCGCTGCAGGCGGAGATCGACGGCGCGCGCAACGCGGCGCACGAGTCCGAGATCGCGATCGTGAAGGCGGAGAAGGATCTGCGTCGCGCGGAAGAAGACGCGGTGCAGGCGAGCAAGCGCGCGGAGCGGCTCGGCGAGGAGCTCCAGGTGCTCTCCGCGCAGCTCACGGAGGCCGACGAAGAAGAGAGCGAGGCGCGCGCGGAGATCGCGGCGTCGAAGGCGTCGTTCGACGAGGCGTCGCGGGAGCTCTCGAGCGCGCAGGCGGTCTACCAGGAGCGGCAGCGCTCGGTGGAGGAGCAGTCGGCGCGCGTGACCGAGGTGCGCGTGCGGGCGGCGCAGGCGCGCGAGCGTGCGGAGTCGGATCGTGGTGCGCTCGAGCGGCTCGGTCGGAGCATCCAGGATCTCGACGCGCGCGAGGGGCGTCTGCGCGGCGACGTCGCGACGGGCGCGGAAGAGCAGGGCCGCATCGCGGCGGAGATGCTGCTCGCGCGTGGCGATCTGCACGAGCGGGTCGGCGAGGCGATGAAGGCGCACGAGGTGCTCGGGGCGGCGCGCGCGCTCTACGAGTCGGCGCGGCACGCGCTGCAGGAAGGCGAAGGCGGGCTGCGCGAGCTGCGGCGGCGCATCGACGAGGTCTCGGGGCGCGTGGGCGAGCTGACGCTGCGCGATCGCGAGCTCTCGATGGAGCTCGAGCACCTGATGGAGCAGATCGACGAGCGACACCGCGTCGACCTGCGGACGGTGCTCATCGACTACCACAGCCGCGAGCTTCCGAGCCCGGAGATCCGGGAGCGGGTGGCGGAGCTGCTGAGGCTCATCGAGCGCATGGGGCCGATCAACCTGACGGCGATCGAGGAGTACGAGGAGAAGAGCCAGCGGTACACCTACCTGAAGGCTCAAAAGGACGACCTCGACGACGCGCTGCGCAAGCTCGACAAGGCGATCCGCGAGATGAACCGCGAGAGCAAGCGGATGTTCAAGGAGGCGTTCGTCGCCGTGAACGAGCGCTTCAAGCGGATCTTCCCGGAGCTGTTCCGAGGTGGAAGCGCGGAGCTGCGGCTGACGGATCCGAACGACATGTTGGAGAGCGGCATCGACATCATCGCGCAGCCGCCGGGCAAGAAGCTCGGGTCGCTGGAGCTGATGAGCGGTGGTGAGAAGGCGCTGACGGCGGTCGCGATGATCTTCGCGATCTTCCAGTACAAGCCGAGCCCGTTCTGTCTGCTCGACGAGGTCGACGCGCCGCTGGACGAGGCGAACATCAGCCGGTTCGCGCAGGCGATTCGGCAGATGACGGACCGGAGTCAGTTCATCGTGATCACGCACAGCAAGCGCACGATGGAGTACACGGACGTGCTGTACGGCGTGACGATGGAAGAGCCGGGCATCTCGAAGACGGTCGCCGTCGAGCTGCGCGGTGACAAGCGTCCGGTGCCGGGTACGGAGCGCGTCGCGGTGGCGTGATACGTTCGCGGCTCTGCCCGGTTTGGTCTTCGTCGGGTTCGGTGGGCGCGTTCGACACGGGCTCGTTCGGGTCTTCTTGGGACCTCTTGCAGGTGGGCTTCTTGGGACGCGTGTGCGCCGAACGGGACGCGTCCCTGCGAAACCCGGTGGAGCGCTCGGAGCCGAACGCGCGAGCGCGTCGTCTCCTCGTCCACAGGGTTTCTCGGGCCGCGTCCCGTTCGGCCTTCCCTTCCGTCGGTGGCCTTCGATCTCCACTGGGGTTTCCGCCGCTCTCTCTTGGGATCGTGGCGGCTCGCGTCACGAGCTCCCGCGCGTGACACGAGCCGCACGCGTGCGGGCCCTGGGAGCTCCGTGCGTGCGTACGTCCGCCTCGTGTCACGAGCTTCGCGCGTGACGCGAGGCGTGACCCGATGGCCGTCGGTGCTTCGGGAGGATCGTGTCCGTCCGAGCCTCGCTCGGGTGGGGCGCGCGAGGTTCGACGAGCCCTACGTGCGGCGCGGGTGCTTTCGTCGCCGCGCGAGGTCGCGTCGTGAGCTGCGCGCACGACACGCCTCGCTCTCGGAGGCGAGGTCGCGTCGTGGGCTGCGCGCACGACACGACTCGCTGGAACACGATTCGGTCTCCGACTCGGTCTCCGTCTCCGACTCGGTCTCCGTCTCCGACTCGGTCTCCGTCTCCGACTCGGTCTCCGTCTCCGTCTCCGACTCGGTCTCCGTCTCCGACTCGGTCTCCGACGCCGACTCGGTCTCCGTCTCCGACTCGGTCTCCGTCTCCGACTCGGTCTCCGTCTCCGACTCGGTCTCCGACTCCGACGCCGACTCGGTCACCAACACCAACACCGACACCGACTGCGACGAACTCACCGCAGCGCGCCACGACGGCAGCGGCGCCGAGCGCGGCCGCGCTACCGCGGCCGAAGCATCCGCCAGCACACGCGCGCGACCCGGTCGGCGAGCTCGTACGCTTCGGCGACCTTCGCGGAGTCGGCGTAACCCCAGCATCGCGCGATGTGCAGTGCGGCCTTGGTTTCCTGCACGGACCCGAAGGCGGACTCGACGCGAAGCCGACGATTGCCCGCGGAGTGCCCCGTGACTGCGCGGCACGGCGGAGTTGATCCGCGAGCGGCCGATCGTGCCGAGCGACCGACGCGAGCACGGACGGGAGAGCGGCAATCAGCTCGTAAGCGAGAGAGAGGGCTTGGAAGGGCTGGTGGGGTTGGCTCATGCCCGTCCCACGCGAAAGGGGCATGACAGGCCGAGAGATGTTCCGGATGCGAGCGAGAGGCCTGGCGTGACCGTTTCGCCAACCAGGCATGAGCCAACCCCACCAGCCCTGGAGAGCCCGTCCCTCACGGCAGCCCATGAATGCCACGCGCCCCCACTTTTCAATCTCGACTGCGCCGCGAATCCGGGATTGAGGTCACGCTCAATCACCGAGACGGAGACGGGGTCCGAGACGGAGACGGAGTCCGAGACGGAGACGGAGTCCGAGACGGAGACGGAGTCCGAGACGGAGACGGAGTCCGAGACGGAGACGGAGTCCGAGACGATGACGGAGTCCGAGTCGGAGACGGAGTCCGAGACGGAGACGGAGTCCGAGACGGAGACGGAGTCCGAGACGGAGACGGTGCCCGTGACGGTGACGGAGTACGCGACGGAACGGTTTCCGGGTGTCCTGGACGGAGACGGGTGTCGGTGACGGAGTCGACACCGACACCGACACCGACACCGACACCGACACCGACACCGACACCGACACCGACACCGACACCGACACCGACACCGACACCGACACCGACACCGA
>JALOQC010000106.1 GCA_025453555.1 Myxococcota bacterium
CTGTCCGTCGCGACGCGCCGCGGCAGGTGGAGCTCGACGGTGGTCCCACGCCCCGGCCGCGAGAGCAGGACGATGTGCCCGCCCGCGTCCTCGACGATGTTCTTCGCGGTCGTGAGCCCGAGGCCAGTGCCGCGCGAGCCCTTGGTGGTGAAGAAGGGCTCGAAGGCGCGTGCGCGCGTGCCGGCGTCCATGCCCTTTCCGTCGTCGGAGATCTGAACGACGACCTCGTTCGGCTCGTTCGCCACCTCGATGCGGATCGCGTGCGCGCCGCTCTCTTGAGCGTTCACCGCCAGGTTCACGACCGCGTTCTCGAGGAGCTGCGGATCGGCACGCGTCCAGGCGGGCTCGGGCGCGTAGACGTTCAGCGAGCAGCCGTCGACGACGCGTCGCAGCACGTCCTCGCTCTTCACGAAGAGCGCGCGAACGTCCACGTCGCGCATCTGCGGCAGCGCGGGTCGAGCGAGCGACGCGAGGCGCGCGACGAGCGCGGTCGCGCGGTGCATCGCCTCTTCGAGCGCGCGCACGCTCTCACGCTCGTCGGGCCGCTCCACGAAGCTCTGGAGGAACGCGACCTCCATCGTCATCGCCGCGAGCAGGTTGTTGAAGTCGTGCGTGATGCCGCTCGCGAGACGAGAGAGCGCCTCGAGGGTGCTCGTCCGCCGGAGCTGCTCTTCGAGCCGCCGTTCCTTCGTCACGTCGCGCATCACGCCGACCCAGTGTCGGATGCGCCCGTCCCGGCCGCGGATGGGCGAGACGCGAAGCTCGTTGTCGAAAGGCGTTCCGTCCGCGCGCCGGTTCTTCAAGACGACCTGCGCGGGCAACCCTCGCGCGAACGCTTGCCGGAGCGCCTCGCGCTCCGCTTCGCAAGGCTCCTCGCGATCACAGAGGAAGCGCGGGTTGCGACCGAGCACCTGCGGCAGCGTGTACCCCGAGATGCGAAGGAATGCCGCGTTCACGTAGGTCATGGGCATGTCGCCCTCGGCCGCGCAGATCATCACGCCGTCCTCCGCCGCGTCGAGCGCGCCGCGGAGCAGCTCGCGCTCGAGCTCGCGCTCCACGCGCGCCGAGGTCTCGCTGACGAGGATCGCGATCGCGAGCGGTCGACCGTCGCGGTTCTCCAGCGGGAAGTAGTGCGCCTCGAAGTGTTTCCTTTCGTCGGTGCCGTAGCGCGCGACGAACGACTCGCCTCGCTGCGCACGGTGGAGGTTGCGCTCGAGCGCCGGCAGCAGACGCGCCTCGAAGCGCGCGTGCACGTGCTCGCCGACCTCGGGGACCTGCGTCATGCCCGCGGCCTCCGGGCGCCGGTGGAGCTGCCGCACGATCCCGCCTTCGCTCACCACGAGGCCGAAGAGCGCGGTGGTGGAGCGCGCGGTCGCGCCCACCGGAGAAGGCCACGCACCGGAGGGGAGATCTTCGAAGAAGGTCACGGCACGCCTCGATTCGAGTGAAAGAAGAGGAAACGGAGACCAACGAACGAGCGAACGCGAACCTCCGAGCGAACGGTCCGGCGGGCTCAGGTCCCACGGGCGACACGAGAGACGTGGCGCGTGGCACGGGAGAAGACGCGGTCAGACCTTCGAGAAGTCCGGCGGGTTCAGCCCCTCGGTCGGACGCGCGAAGAGCCAACCCTGGAACAGGTCGCAGCCGCACTCGACGAGGCACGCGAGCTCCTCGCGCGTCTCCACGCCCTCCGCGACCACCGCGACGTTCAGCTCCACTGCTGCGCTGACCAACGCGCGGACGA
Source organism: Myxococcota bacterium (assembly GCA_025453555.1). GTDB lineage: Bacteria > Myxococcota_A > Polyangia > Polyangiales > Houyiibacteriaceae > JACKEH01. Next base: position 1,745 of record JALOQC010000106.1, read on the forward strand.
GCCGCTGGCGCACCGGGTGCTGGTGGACGTCGCGCACGAGCACCATGTCGAGCTTGATGACCTCCGGCTCCAGCTCCGCGACGCTGTTGAGGCTCGCGTAGCCGGCGCCGAGGTCGTCGATGGCCACGCGCATTCCGCGCTCGCGACAGCCTCGAAGCCGCTCCGCGTAGCCGTTGCTGCGCGCCTGCTCGCTCACCTCGAGCACGATCCGCCGCGCGTGCGGCAGCAGCGGCGAGTCCGGCGCGAGGAAGGTCTCGTCGTCGAGGTCCGGCGCGAGCACGTTCAGGAAGAGATCGAGCTCCGGCGGTGCGTCGGCGAAGGGCTGCGTGACGATCTGTCGGATGCGAACCGCGAGGTCGTTCGTGCGCTCGAGCGTGTGTGCGAGCTCGAAGAGCGCCGCCGGGTTCGCCGCGTCGGGATGCCGCGAACGCACGAGCGCCTCGTACCCGAGGACCGTCCGTGTCGAGAGCCGAACGATCGGCTGGTAGACCATGTAGAGCTTGCGGAGGGCCTCTTCGAAGCTCGCCGTCTCGCGCTGCCGCCGGATCTCGTCGCTCTGAGTGCGCGCTTCACTGCGGGCCCGGCGGTCGCGGAGCTCACGCTTGGAGTAGGCCTCGGCCATCGCGTTGGCCACCGTGTCGCGGAGGTGCGCGGGCTCGCACGGCTTCTGGAGCAGCGCGAACGCCTGCCGTCCGAAGGCACGCATCGCCGCGTCGAGGGTCGGCGCACCGGACACCAAGATGACCGGCACGACGTTGGAGCGTTCGTGGACCGCCTGCAGGACTTCGAGCCCGTCGAAGCCCGGCATCAGGATGTCCGAGAGCACGACGTCGACCGCGTCCTGCTCGACGAGCGCGAGCAGCTCGGCGGGGTTCGACGTGGCGACCACCTCGTGCCCGGAGCGGCGGAGCGTGCGCGCGAACGCTCCGAGGACGCTCACGTCGTCATCGAGCACGGCGACTCGCGCGGTGGTGGGAGGCGACCAGGGGTGTTGGTGAGTCATGCCCAACCACTGAGCACGTTCCGGACCACGCTACGAAATTCAATGATTTCCAAAAGTTCGAATCGATCAGTGGTCGAATCGACCACGTGCCTCCGAGGGAGATTTCGGGAGAGTGGTCGATTCGACCGCGGCGCCCCGCGACGTCGGGTCGCTCACTCGTTCGAGTCGGCGATGCCGTACCGCTTGCACTTCTTGTAGAAGAACGAGCGTTCGACCCCGAGCACGCGTGCGGCCGCCGCACGGCTTCCGTGGCGCGTGATCGCCTCGGTCAGCACACGTCGCTCGAACTCGTCCACCATCTCGGTGAGCGTCGCGCCTTCGCGATAAGCCGGGCCGGGGCTCGCCGTGGCCTTGAGCCCGACCGCGACCTCCACCTCGGAGGCGCCGATCTCGGAATCGTCGGAGAGGATCGCGAGCCGCTCCACGAGGTTGGAGAGCTCGCGGACGTTCCCCGGAAAGTCGTAGCGCTGGAGCGTCGCGAGCGCGGCCTCCGAGAAACGCTGCGCGCGCACCCGATGCCGACGGTTCGCTTCGCGCAGAAAATGATCCGCGAGGGTCGGGATGTCCTCCCTCCGCTCCCGCAGCGGCGGTGTCCGGATCGAGACGACGTTGAGGCGGTAGAAGAGATCCTCGCGGAAAGTCCCCGCCGCGACCATCGCGGGAAGGTCGCGGTTGGTCGCGGCGATGACCCGCACGTCGACCGCGATGGTGCGAGACCCGCCGACGCGCTCGAGCTGCTGCTCCTGCAGCACGCGAAGCAGCTTGGTCTGCATCTCGAACGGCGTGTCCGCGATCTCGTCGAGGAAGAGCGCGCCTCGGTGGGCGAGCTCGAAACGCCCGCGTCGCTGCTGCACCGCGCCCGTGAATGCGCCCCGCTCGTGTCCGAAGAGCTCGCTCTCCACCAGGTCCCGCGGGATGGCGCTGCAGTTGAGCTTGATCAGCGGGCCGTTCGCGCGTGGGGAGAGCGCGTGGATCGCGTCGGCGACGAGCTCCTTCCCGGTCCCGTTCTCGCCCAGCACCAGGACGCGCGCTTCGGTGGGCGCGATGCGCTCGATCACCCCGCGCAGGGCCCGCATCGCCTCCGCATCGCCAATCAGCGGGCTCGATCGCGCGTCGCGGCGAAGCACCGCGTTCTCGTCTCGGAGCCGCTCTGCCTCCAGGCAGCGCTCCAGCGACACGAAGAGGCGCTCGAGCGAGAGCGGCTTTTCGATGAAGTCGGCTGCGCCGAGCTGGACCGCCGCGACCGCGTCGCCGATCGTGGCCGCGCCGCTCATCACCAGGGTCGGCACCCGCCACCCCTCGTCCTTCATCCGCCGCAGCAGCGAGATCCCGTCCAGCCCCGGCATCGAGATGTCCGTGAGCACGGCGTCCGGCGTGCTCGCCTGCAGCGCCTGCAGCGCGTCCGTGCCGTTCGTCGCGAGCACGACGGAGTAGCCCCGACGTTCGAGCGCGCGCTTGATCGCGCGCCTCACCTCGTGCTCGTCGTCGACGACGAGGACCTCGTACGCCACTCAGCCCTCGTCCATCGCGCTCTCGATCGCGCGCGCGAGGTCGCTCGGATCGGCGGGTTTCCGAAGGAAGGGCACCCGCTCGCCGAACGCCGTCGCGAGCGACGCGTCCTCCGGATACCCCGACATCAACACCGCGCCGAGCCCGGGGCGCACGTGCAGCGCGCGTTCGATCAGCTTCAACCCGTTGAGGCCCGGCAGCGTGATGTCGCTGACGAGCACGTCGAGCGGCTCACCCCGCGCGAGGACGCCCAGCGCCTCCTCGGCGTCCGCCGCGAGCTCCACCACGTAGCCCCGCGCCGAGAGCCCACGACGCAACGCGGCCCGCACCGCATCGTCGTCCTCGACCACGAGCACGCGGAGCACGCGTTGCCGCGGAGCCGGCTGGCTCGTCGGGGGTCGCGAGATCACGCCCTCGTCCGTGACCACGGGCAGGAGGATCTCGAACGTGGTCCCGCGTCCGAGCTCGGTGTCGAGGAAGACGTACCCCCCGTGGCGCTTGACGATCGCGTACGTGGTCGCGAGCCCGAGTCCGCTCCCGCGTTCGGCCTTGGTCGTGAAGAAGGGCTCGAACACGCGCTGCGCGACGTCGGGCGGCATGCCGCTTCCGGTGTCCGCGACGGTCAGACACACGTAGTCCCCCGGTGGAACGCGAACCGCCGCCCCGCGCACCCCGCTGGAGTCGCGTCGCCTACGCGAGATGCGCAGCGAAAGCGAGCCCCCCTCGGGCATCGCGTCGCGCGCGTTCACCGCCAGGTTCAGCAGCACCTGCTCGAGCTGCGTCCGATCGGCGCGGACCGGCATCGCGTCCCCCTCGACGTCCAACCGCACGCGGATGTGCTCCCCGAGCGTGCGCGTCAGCAGGGCGACGATGTCGCGCACCACCGGCGCGAGGTCGACGGGCTCCAGGTTCGGCTCGCGTTCCCGCCCGAAGTCGAGCAACCGTGCCACCAGCGAGGCCGCGCGACGAATCGCGTCTTGCATGATCACGACGTCTTCGCGGGTCTCGCTCTCCGGAGGGAGATCCTCGAACACGAACTGCGTGTACGTCGTGAGAACGGTGAGGAGGTTGTTGAAGTCGTGGGCGATGCCCGCCGCGAGGCGTCCGACCGCCTCGAGACGTTGCGAAGCGAGCAGCGCGCGCTCGAGCTCACGACGCTCGGTGACGTCGATACCGACCACGATCACGTGCCCCATGTCGCGCGGTCCCGGCATCGCAGCGGACACGATCAACGTGTGGGAGATCGAGCTCGCGCTCAGCGAGACCTCGATGCGCGGGAAACGGTCGCCCGCGAGCCAGGTCTCGAAGAGCGCCGACGCGATGGGCGCGGCGGCGTCGGCGGAGTACCGACGCGCTTCCGCGTTGAGCGGATGGAGCGAGGCGCGCTCGGTGGCTTCGTCGATCAACGTGCGGAGCGCCGCGTTCGGCTCGTACGCACGCTGGAGGTGGTCGTACGAGCGAGACGCGTCGAGTCGCCACACCGACGCGGGAATGCTCCGCAACAAACGTCGAATCCGCGCGGGGCTCTGGTGCACGCCGGATCCCGAATCGTGGCGCTCCTGAGCGCGCTTCACGACCGCATCGAAGGACTCGACGGCGCCGTCCCAAACCGCGTATCCCCCGAGGCGTCCGAGCTCCACGATGGCGTCCGTCGGTAAGCTCGCACCCGCCACGATCGGCAGCGCGCCCCGGTCGAGAACGGAGCCGACGACGGCCTCCCAACCACGAATCAAACCCGGAAGGACGACGATGTCTCCGTCGCCGAGAGCGGGCGACGCGCCGATCTCCTCCACGCGGAGCACGGACGCCTCCACCCCGGCTCCGAGGAGCGCATGGGCCGCCGCCTGCTCGCCGAACGACCCATCCCCCGTGAGCAGATGAAACCGAGGACCGGCAGGCTCGGGCAGTGAGCTCACGCGGGTAGCCTAGAGCGCACCGTCCCGCGGGGGCAACAGGCGCGACGTCGGTCATTCGCTCTTGCGCCGAACGCGGCGCGAAGCGAACGACACCTGGCGTGCGGGAGGCGGCGCTCTGGGGCCACGAATGGAGGCCTGGGCGGAGCGGTAGTGCGCAGCAGGCAAACTTGAACCTAGGCAAACTTGCTACTAGGCGAACTTGCCACTAGGCAAACTTGCCACTAGGCAACTTCGCCTACATCCTCCATCCCATGTTCCGTTCGAGCGCGCCGGTGACCGCCACCAGCTTCCACGACCGCACGCACGCGCTGCGCGAAGTGCTCGACGCCTTCGACGCGCTCCGTCGGGGCACGCCACGCTGGCTCGCGATCGTCGGTCCCCGGAAGGTCGGCAAGACGAGCCTGCTCCTCGAAGCCGCACGCCGTGCTCCGAGCGGTCTCGACGTCGCCGTGCTCGACGTCTTCGAGCGGACTCCCCTCGACCTCGAGGTCTTCCGGCTCCTCGTCGCCCGCGCGCTCGACGCCCTGCTCGCCGAGGAGGCCGGTGGCTCGCTCGCGCGCCGGCTGCACGTGCCGGAGGAGTTCCGAGCACGCCTCCATCACGTCCGAGCCCTCACCCGCGCGAAGCCTGCGCTCCGCGCCGACCTCGACCGCATCCCCGACGAGCCGGCGACACCCGACGCCGTTCGACGTTGGCTCCAGCTCCCGGAAGACCTCTGCCGCGCGCTCGATCGACACCTCGTGATCGCCATCGACGAGGTTCAGGAGCTCGCGCAGGTCACCCGTGGCGGCTTCGAGCCCTTCCCGGTGATGCGCGCGGTCTGGCAGCACCACGAGCGCGTCGCCTACGTGCTCTCCGGCTCCGAGCCCACCGTCCTGCGCACGCTGGTCACCGCACGACACTCGCCCTTCTTCCAACACTTCCACCTCTTCGAGCTCGGCGCCTTCGAACCGGCCGACGCCATCGCGCTCCTCGTCGACGAAGCGCCACCGGATCGGCCCATCGCCCGCGACGTGGCGCGACGCATCGTCGAGGTGATCGGCGGCCACCCGTTCTACCTCCAGATGGCCGGAGAGGCGCTCACCAAGGAAGATCCCCCTTACGACGACGCCGCCGTCAAAGCCGCAATCCAGAACCTGGTCTTCTCCCGCACCGGGCGCCTCGGGCTGTACTTTCAGAACGAGTACGCGCGCCTCGTCGGCAACGCGGCGACCCTCGCGGCGACCCTCCGCGCGGTCGCCGCCCTCCAGCCCGCGCGCCTCACCGACGTCGCGCGCGCGACCCATGCATCCACGGCCTCCACCGCGCGCTACCTGGAGCGCCTCGGCGACGCGATCACGCGGGACGACGACGGCAAGTACCACGTCACCGATCCCCTCTTCGGGACCTGGCTGAAGTGGCGAAGCCCCGGCGGCACCGTCGTGCCGATGACCATCCTCGGCGACGAAGCCGAGCGCGCGGTCGCCGCGCACCTCGCCGCGCTCGGCTTCGATCTCGTCTACCAATCCCGCGGCTCACGAGGGGCGTTCGATCTCCTCGCGCTCCGAGGCCCCGATCAGCTCGGCCTCCAAGTGAAGCGCTCCCCACTCCCGCTCCGCTTCTCCAAGACCGAGTGGAAGCGCATGGACGCGGACGCGAAGCGATGGGGCTGGCGTTGGGCCATCGCGTCCGTCGACCCCGATGGCACGCTGCGCATGCTCGACCCCACCCTCGCCCGCCGAGGCCGCGAGCTCCGCCTCGGCCCCGAGGCCGAGATCGAGAACCTCCTCACCTGGCTCGACACGCGCACCTGATCCGTCGTCTCTCCATCACGAACGTCACGATCGGCGACGCCTCAGCATCCCGCACGACGCCCTTCGATCCGCTACCTCTACCGAGTCGGTCACATCGACGATCCCAGCGCCTTCCACGAGGCCATCCGGCCCGAGATCGTGGTCGACGATCTCTCACACCTCTCCGACCAAGAGCTCTCGACGAGGGCGCATCGCGCCTCGGTGCTCCTGATCCTGCGCGCGCTCCGCGACGCACGCTCCGCCGTCGACGTTGCCCGCTGGCTCCTCGACTCGGTGGCCCTCATCCGCGCCGTCCACGCCATCGACCGTGGCCCGCAGGTCTTGCTCCACTTGATCCGCTACCTTTACCGAGTCGGCCACATCGACGATCCCAGCGCCTTCCACGAGGCCATCCGCATCACCATGGGGGACGACATGAAAGAAAACGCCATGACCATGGAGCAGCACGCGCTCGCCCGTGGCGAGCAACAGGGCCTTCAGAAGGGTCTGCGGCAGGGACTCGAGCAGGGACTCGAGCAGGGACTCGAGCAGGGACTCGAGCAGGGACTCGAGCAGGGCCTCCGACGAGCCGTCCAACGCCAAGCGGAGGCTCGTTTCGGCCCCCTCGACGCGGCGAGCCTCGATCGCATCGCACGCGCCAGCGTGGCCGACCTCGAGCGTTGGCTCGACCGCGTCTCCCCCTCCTCCCTCGACGAACTGTTGGCCGACTGAGCGGGCCGAGACGGTCTACGGGTCGGAGCGCTGGAGCGCTCACACGGGTTCGCCGACTCACGACGACGAAACGGTGCGCTCCACCGATCGTCCGTGCCGCACTCACCACGCGAAACGACGTCTGGGGAGCCGAGCGCCCCACGTCGGCGACCGAACCGTCGACGCGGTCACCACCCCGTCGTCCCCGGGCCTCCCTTGAACGGACCGACCACGTCGGGCGTGATCCATCCGCCGTAGAACGCGCCCGGCTGCGGGACGACGCGTTGGTCGTCCACCCAACACTCGTCGAGGCGGCTCGCGTAGAAGGCGAGGTGCTTCGCGAGCGCGGCATAGCGCGCGGTGGGCTCTTCGTACGACCACGCTGCGCGCGCGACGACCTCGTCGGCGACGACGACGTCGTGGTAGCCCGCGACGCCCTTCCACTCGCAGAAGCTCTGCCCCGCGCTCGCGCGTAGGTGTTCGACCGCGACGTCCTCCGGCGGCAGGTACCAGGTCGGTGGGTGGCTCGTCTCGAGCAGCCGAAGCCCGCGCCGCGTGTCGGCGATCACGACGCCGCGATGCACCACCCGCACACGACGGGCGTCGGCGACCAGACTCGGCGGCCGCGGGTAGTCCCACACCGACTCTTGCCCAGGCCCCGGGCGGACGCGCTCAGTCATGCGGCGAGACCTGGGGTCGCCCCCGCGCCGACGCCAGCACGCGCATGCCCACGACGGGCTGCTCCGCTTCGTGCTCCGCTGCGTGACCGTCCTCGTCCGGGGTCGCCCGTGGATCCGAGCATGTCCGACATACCTACTCGGACGGGTCACCCCTCCACCTGGGTATGTCCGACATACTTCCGCGGAGGGGTCACCCCTCCACCTGGGTATGTCCGACATGCTTCCGCGGAGGGGTCACCCCTCCACCTGGGTATGTCCGACATACTTCGTGGAGGGGTCACCCCTCCACCTGGGTATGTCCGACATACTTCGTGGAGGGGTCACCCCTCCACCTGGGCATGTCCGACATACTTCGCGGAGGGGTCACCCCTCCACCTGGGTATGTCCGACATACTTCGCGGAGGGGTAACCCCTCCAGATGGGTAGGTCCGACGTCTTCGAAGCGACCTAGACCTCTCCGCGCGGAATCTTCGACTTCGGGCGCCGACCGTGACCTGTTTCCGCGCGCACCCCGACGTCGATCCCATCGCCGAGCCTCGCTGTTTCACGTAGGTCGACCTCACAGCCGAGGAACGAACAAGGTTCGCACACGCGGGCGGAGACTCCCCCGCCGATGACGAACCCACGCTGATCGCGGGCGACTCGCTCGGCGGCTACCGCTCGCGTTCTCCGAGCAAATCCGACGCTTCGCGCCGACCTCTCGTGGGTTCGACGACCCATGCACCCCAGGCCGAGCGCGTGCGGAATCCCACAGGAATACACGCACTCCACGCAACCGCGCGGTCGTCGCGCCGAGACCCCACGCGTTCGTCACCGAGGTGGTGTCGAACGAGCCCCGGATCGACCGGGGAAGAAACACGGGGGAACCCGGAGAACATCGGAACGAAAGTCATGTTGAACGTCTACAAGGTCGCCGCGAAGATCGGCAGCTACACCTCCTCCTCGCGCTTCGCGAGCCGTCACGCGCGCACCGTCGCGGATCTGCTCCTCGCACGCGCACCCAAGAACCTCGACCCCGCCCAGCAGAAGGCCCTGGATCTCGTCCAGAAGCGTGCCGCAGCCGTCGACCTGATCCGTCGCGAGCGCCACGCGGCCGTCGCCCCGCGCGTCCGCGCGCAGCGTCAGGAGCTGATCAACACCTGGTCCGCCCTGCACGCCTCGCTCTCCGCGCTCGCGAGCATCCCGCCCGACGTGGGCAACCAGGCGGTCGACGCGAGCGAGGTCCTCTCGCGTCTCTTCCCGAACGGGCTCGACTTCATCAGTGGCGATGCCGCCGCGCTCTGGAGCGACACCCAGCTCCTCTTCGCGCGCATGGAAGAAGACGAGCTCGAGCCGCGCATCCGCGTGCTCGTCACCCCGGCGCTCCTCGACGCCGTGCGCGCTGCTCGCGGCCGCCTCGGCACCGTCCTCGGCATCGACGGAGACACCAAGCCGATCGCCGGCCGCACCCTCGCCGAGGTCAACGCGCTCTTCGCCTACGCGGTCGCCAACTACGCCCGCTCGCTCGCGATCAACCTCGACCTCGACGACGAGCCCGCGGTCCGCGCGTTCCTCGGCGCGCTCCAGCCGCTCGACACCCTCCGCGTCGACACGCGCCCAGGCTCCAAGCCGAGCCCCGAAGTCGAGCCGGAAGAGGGCGACTTCGAGGAGGACGACGGCACCGACCCGATCGTCGCCGGCCCCCTCAACGATCCCACGCTCCCGCAGGACCCCGAGGTCAACCCCTTCTACCACCCGCCCACGGAGGCCTGAGCCGACCGGACTCCGAGCACGAGCCTCACGCACGCGCTCGGAGTCCGTCTCCATCTCGTCGCACCTCGCGTCCGCCCCCGTCGCGGACTCCGCGTCTCAGTCTCCGTCTCAGTCTCCGTCTCAGTCTCGGACTCCGTCTCCGTCTCGGACTCCGTCTCGACCCCCGTCTCCGTCTCGGACTCGGTCTCCGACTCGACCCCCGTCTCCGTCTCGGACTCCGTCTCGAACCCCGTCTCCGTCTCGGACTCCGTCTCGACCCCGTCTCCGTCTCGGACTCCGTTTCCGTCTGGCCCTCTCACTGCCACCCGAAAGCCACCGCCATGCGCCTCCTCCTCGGCACCCGCGCCCGCCTCGACGGACGTCGTCCCACGACCGCCTTCGAGCTGCCCTCCCACCACCTCCTCACGCACGCCGTGGTCGTCGGCATGACGGGCAGCGGCAAGACCGGCCTCGTCACGGTCCTCGTCGAAGAGGCGCTCCGCGCCGGCATCCCGTCGATCGTCTTCGACATCAAAGGCGATCTCCCGAACCTCGCCCTCGCCTTCCCCGACTTCGAGGCCGACTCCCACCGCCCGTGGATCGAGCCCGCGCCGAACGACGACGATGGCATCGCCGACGATCCGCTCGTCTCGGCTGCGATCACCCAGCGCCGCGACGGCCTGGCCCAGCACGCGATCGGCGCGCCCGAGCTCGCCGACTACGCCGCCCGCACCTTCGTCCGCGTCATCACGCCCGGCAGCGAAGCCGGCGAACCGCTCCATCTCCTCTCCGCGCTCGAGCGCCGCTCCGTGCGTTGGGATCACGACCTCGACGGCGCGCGCGCCAACCTCTCCGCCGCGGTCTCGCTCGTGCTCCAGCTCATCGGTCGCACGGGTGATCCCGGCCGCAGCCGCGAGCACGCCTTCCTCAGTGTCCTCGCCGAAGCGCGTTTGATCCGTGGCCAGCACGCGCCGCTCGAAGCGCTTCTCCCCGACCTCCTCGAGCCGCCCCTCGATCACGTCGGCGCGCTCGCCATCGACGACTTCCTCAGCCTCCGCGCGCGCAAGGAGCTCGCCGCCGATCTCAACACGCTGCTCACCTCGCCACGCTTCCTCGCGTGGCGTCGCGGCCCGAGCCTCGACGTCGACGCGTGGATGCGTCCGGTCGACGGCCGCACGCCCACCACGGTGATCAGCGTCGCCCACCTCGACGACGAAGAGCGCACCCTCGTCCTCGGCGTGATCCTCGAAGAGGTCCTCACCTGGGTCCGCAGCCTCCCTGGCACCAGCCGCCTCAAGGGCCTCGTCGTCTTCGACGAGCTCTACGGCTTCCTCCCGCCGCACCCCGCGAGCCCGCCCACCAAGCGCCCGCTCGTCGCGCTCATGAAGCAGGCCCGCGCCTACGGCATCGGCTGCGTCCTCGCAACCCAGAACCCCATGGACCTCGACTACCGCGCCCTCTCCAACGCCGGCACCTGGTGCATCGGCCGCCTCCAGACCGACGCCGACCGCGCCCGCGTCCTCGAAGGCCTCGGTGAAGACAAGAAGAAGAGCCGCCTCGGCGCCCTCGTGAAGGGCCTCGGAAGCCGCTGGTTCGTGGTGAGAGACGCCAAGACCAGCGAGCTCTCCATGCTCCGCCCGAGGTGGGCGATGAGCTATTTGAAGGGCCCGCTGACCCCGATCGAAATCCGGAAGCTCCGGGAGGAGCGAGAGGCCGCTCCGAGCGCGTGAGCGGTCTGGGTCGGTAGCCGAGTTGCAGCCGTGTCCTGGTCGAAATCCGACCTCCTACGCACACGTTTCGCCGAGCCGCCGAACAGCCGGCTCATGGCGACCCCGCACGACGCCCTCTTCAAGTCCTTCTTCGCCACCCCGGAGCACGCTGCGGACGTCCTCTACGCCGCGCTCCCCGAGGCGGTCGTCCGCAGCATCGACTGGGGCTCGCTTCGCGCCAGCGACACCACTCTCATCGACGACTCGTTCCGCGAGAGCCGCACGGATCTCCTCCTCCATGCGCGCACGACCTCAGGCGAACCTCTCTACGTCCACATCCTCTTCGAGCATCAGTCGACGGAGGATGCGTGGATGGCGTTGCGCATGCTCCGCTACATGGTCGCTCTCTGGGAGCGCTTGGTCGCCGACGGTGCTCGGGCTCTGCCTCCCGTGATCCCCGTCGTGCTCCACCACTCCGACCACGGCTGGCGCGTGCCCCGTCGCTTGCGAGATCACATGGCGGTCGATCCCGATCTCCGCAGCGCGCTCGCGCCCTACCTTCCCGATCTGCAGGTCGTCGTCGAAGACCTCTCGCACCTCTCGGATGACGAGCTCACGTCGCGAGCGCATCGAGCCTCGGTGCTTCTGATCCTCCGCGCCCTTCGCGACGCGCGCTCCACGGCGGACCTCGCCCGCTGGCTCATCGACTCCGTCGGGCTGATCCACGCCGTGCTCACGGCGGACGGTGGTCAGCGGGTGTTGCGGATGTTGATCCGTTACCTTTACCGCGTCGGCCACGTCGACGAGCCCGACGCCTTCCTCGAAGCCATCCGCATCACCATGGGGGACGACATGAAAGAAAGCGCCATGACGATGGAGCAGCACGCCCTTGCTCGAGGCGAGGAACGCGGTGTCCAGCAAGGTCTCCAGAAGGCCGTTCGACGCCAAGCAGAGGCCCGCTTCGGCGCCCTCGACGCGGCCACCCTCGAGCGCATCGCACATGCCAGCACGGCCGACCTCGAGCGCTGGCTCGACCGAATGCTTTCGGCAGCGTCCCTCGAGGAGTTGATGGCGGATTGAGCCTGGCACGTCCCTGGTGGTGGAGAGACGGGTGGTGTCGTCGCGACCGACCGCTTCCCGCGCAACCACGCACCCCACGCATCGAGCTGCCGAGCAGCCCGTCATGCCGACTCCGCACGACTCGCTCTTCCGGAACGTGTTCTCGGATCCTGCGAACGCCGAGGCGATGTTCCGCGGCCTCCTCGGCGAGGCCGTCGCGGCGCAGATCGACTGGTCCTCGCTGACGCTGCGCCCCGGCACCTTCATCGACGAAGACCTCGCGAAACGCGAGAGCGACATCCTCTTCTCTGCGGAGCTAAGCGGCCGACCAGCGCTTCTCTACCTGCTCTTCGAGCACCAGAGCTCGGGCGACCGCTGGATGCCGCTCCGCCTTCTGCGATACGCCACGCGCATCTGGGACGGCGCAGTGCGCGAGCGACCACCGCCAAAGCACCTTCCCGTCGTCATCCCCTGCGTGCTCCACCACTCGAACCGAGGGTGGCGCGACGCGGTCCACCTCGAGGAACTGTTCACGACGGCGACGGGCGAGGTTCCCGATGGAACCCCTGCAACGTCGGGCGTTCGTGACTACGTCCCGCGTTGGCGCGTCGCCCTCTACGACGTCTCGCACCTCTCCGACGACGAGCTCCGATCGCGCTTTCAATCCGCCTACGTTCGCATGGTCCTCGCGACCTTGCGCGACTCTCGCCGCCTCCCCCGTGGTGGTGCCAATCGAGAAGCGCTCGCCGCGTGGCTCGAACGCGTCCGCGACTGGCTCGAGCCGCTGCTAGCGGACGCCTATTCCCGCGAGGCTACCTTCGTCGTCATGCGCTACCTTTTCCAGGTGATCGACGGCCGCGCCGTCTTCTACGAAACCGTGAGGCACGTCATGGGCATCGAATCCGAACAGAAGTTCCGCTCGCTCTGGGACGAAGCCATCGACGAAGGGCTCGCCAAGGGACGCCGGTCCACGCTGGCCAAGCAGATGCAACTCCGCTTCGGCCCCCTCACCCCCGCGACCGAGGCCCGCCTCGCGGCCGCAGACGAGACCACCCTCGATCGCTGGACCGAACGCATCCTCACGGCCGCCAGCCTCGAGGAGCTCTTCGCGTAGACCGTCACCCATCGCTCGCTTGTGCCCCCGCCCGCGGGACGGTACGAAGTCGAACGCTCGGAGGGGGCGCCGCAACGAAGCCACCTCGGGTCACGGAGACTTCGATGAAGCTTTGCATGGTCGGAACCGGATACGTCGGCCTCGTCAGCGGCGCGTGCTTCGCCGAGACGGGCCAAACCGTCGTCTGCGCCGACATCGACCCCAAGAAAATCCAAGTCCTCAACGAGGGCGGCATCCCCATCTTCGAGCCGGGCCTCGACGCCATCGTCGCCCGCAACGTCGAGCAGGGGCGGCTCTCCTTCACCAGCGACGTGCCCGCCGCGATCCGCGAGGCCACCGCGGTCTTCTGCGCGGTCGGCACCCCGCCTCGCGCGGACGGCGGCGCGGACCTCTCCGCGGTCGACGCGGTCGCCAAGACCGTGGCCGAGAACTGCCAGCGCGAGATGGTGCTCGTCCTCAAGAGCACGGTGCCCGTCGGCACCAACGCCCGCGTCCGCCGCATCGTCAAGGACGCGCCCTTCCCCATCCACGTCGTCTCGAACCCCGAGTTCCTCAAGGAAGGCGACGCGGTCGGCGACTTCCTCCGCCCCGACCGCATCGTGGTCGGCTGCGACGCCGACGACGCGTTCGCCAAGCAGATCATGTCGCGCCTCTACCACCCGGTGAGCCTCGACAAGGACCGCATCGTCTGGATGGACCCCGCGAGCGCGGAGCTCACCAAGTACGTGAGCAACACGATGCTCGCGATGCGCATCTCCTTCATGAACGAGATCGCGCTGCTCTGTGAGCGCGTCGGCGCCGACATCCACGCGGTGCGCTTCGGCGTCGGCAGCGACGACCGCATCGGCCCGAAGTTCCTCTACGCCGGCCCCGGCTACGGCGGGAGCTGCTTCCCCAAGGACGTCAAAGCCCTCGTCCACACCGGCCGCGATCACGGTCTCGAGCTCGAGCTCGCCGCCACCACCGACCGCGTGAACGATCGCCAGAAGGGCGTGCTCTTCCGCAAGCTCAAGAGCCACTTCACGGACCTGCGCGGCAAACGCATCGCGATCTGGGGCGTGAGCTTCAAGCCCAAGACGGACGACATCCGCGAGGCCCCCGCGCTCACGCTGATCGACGCCCTCCTCGCCGACGGCGCGGAGATCGTCGCCCACGACCCCGAGGCCGAAGAGAACGCGAAGAAGCTCTACGGCGACCGCATCCGCTTCGTCGAGAAGGCCTACGAAGCGGCCGACGGCGCCGACGCGCTCTGCCTGCTCACCGAGTGGCGCCAGTACCAGAACCCCGACTTCGAGCG
>JALOQC010000507.1 GCA_025453555.1 Myxococcota bacterium
AGGATGCTGCGGTAGATCCGCTCGAGCTCGTCGAGGTCGACCTCGCCCTCGCCTTGCTCGAGCGCCTCGTCGACGTGGTGCTGCACGAACGCGACGAGCGCCGGCTGGCTCATCGCGATCACGTCGTCGCTGTCGAGCACTTCGGACGGATCCTCGGCGCGGAGCTGCTCGTCGGTCGCGAGCGTCTCGCGCGCCATGCCGAGCGCGTCCTCGTCGACCTCGTGCAGCCGGGTCGGGAACGCCTCGCGAAACGCGAGGTAGACGGTGACGGCGAGGAAATAACCGAGCGACTGCACGAGCTCGTCCCCGGTGCGCGCGAGCTGATCCGCGAGCCAGCCCGCGAGCGCCGGCTGACGACGGTCGAGCTCGCCGAATCCCTGATCGAGCGACTCCTGCAGCGCGTCCTCGTCGTCGTCGAGCGAACCTTCGATCGCGTGAATCACGTGCGCCTCGACGACGGCGTACGAGGGGACGGGACGAAGAGCTGCCTTGCGGACGATCACGAAGAAGACCTTAGCAGTCCACCGAGGTCCTGCGAGCGCGACGTCTCACCGACCGGCGTCGCCTCCGGAACACCGACGCAGCGCGTCGCCTCCGGAACACACGCGGCGGCGCAGCGGCGGGAGCAACGACACAGCGGCTCGGGAACACCGACGCGGCGCGTCGCCTCCGGAACACCGAACGCGTTACCCTTCCCACGTGCGTCGTTTCCTGTCGCTCTCGCTCGTCGCATCCCTGAGTGCCTGCGTCGCGTCCCCCGACGTCGACTCGGTCTCCCAGCCCGTCACCGCGTACTGCGAAGCGATGGTCCAAGGCGTGGGGCTCGTCGACGTCGAGAGCGACTACCTGCCGCACGTCGTGAACTGCGAGAACGGCGCCGCCGCCTTCGAGGCGCTCAAGGCACAAGCCGTCGCCGCGCGCACGTACCTCTACTACCGCCTCGATCGCACCGGCTCGATCGCGGACGGCACGAGCGACCAAGTGTATTCGTGCGGCCGCGAGCCACGCGAAGAGCACTACGAGGCGGTCCGTCAGACCGAGGGTGTGGTGCTGCAGTACGGCGAACGCACCATCGCGGGTTTCTTCGTCGCGGGCGCGCGCAACCAGCCCGCGCCGGACTGCCGTGGCAGCACCGACGATCCGACCAACACCGAGCGCTACGTCACCTACAACGAAGGGCTCTCGGGCGACGCGATCACGCAGACGACGCTCGGCTTCGTGCACCCGACCAACACGTACAACCGCGGGTGCATGTCGCAGAACGGCGGCCACTGCCTCGCCGGCCAAGGCTGGGGCTACGAGGACATCCTGCGCTTCTACTACGGCGCCGACATCGAGATCGTGCGCGCGGAGGGGAGCTGCGTGGGCGCGTTCGTGGACGACGCGAGCACCGTCGATGCTTCCGCGGACGACGCCTCGGTGATCGCGACCGACGCCGGAGCGGACGCGGCGAGCGTCGAGGTCGTGCCGCCCCCCGACGATCGACGGCTGACCTCCGGCGGCTGCGCGGCGAGCGGTGGTGCGACGGACGGAACGTCGGTCGCGATCGTGCTCGGGCTCCTCGGCCTCACGCGAACGCGAGCCCGACGAGCCACGCCGCGAGCGGGATCGTGAGCGCCGCGATCCAGCTCGTCGCGACGACCGCCTGACACACGCGACGCTCGCCGACCCCGAAGCGCTCCGCGATCGCGAATGTGGAGATCGCGGCCGGCATCGCGGCGAGCAACACGAGCACGCGCGCCTCCATCGCTTCGAGCAGATGGAGCTCCCGGAGCCCGAGCGCGAGCCCGAAGGTGATCGTCGGCAGCACGCCGAGCTTGAGCACCACGTGCCGGAGCACGACGGCGTCGAGTCGCAGCGCGTCGCGGTGGCGGTGCAGGTAGAGCCCGAGCAAGAACATCGCGACCGGCGCGGCCGACGCGCCGAGCGGCTCCAGCAACGCAACCGTCCCTCCGACGAGCTCGTTCGGCAGCGCGCGCGCCGCGAGCCCGAGGAAGGGCGCGTAGGTGAGCGGCTGCCTCAGCACCGCAGAGACCGGCGCCGAGCCCGCGTGCCCGCTCCAGCGCAAGAGCAACCACGGCCCGAGCAGCATGGAGAGCGACACGTGGATCGCGACCGCGAGCGACGCGACGCCCACGACCGCGTCGCCGAGCAACCGCTGCACGAGCGGCAGCCCGAGGTACGCGACGTTTCCGAAGGTCACGACGAGCGCGACGGTGCCCGCGGACTCGCGCGCGACGAGCCGCGTCAGCCCGAGGGTGATCGCGAGCGCGGCGGGCACGAGCGCGTAGAACCCGACGTGCGTGGGCAACGCGAAGCGCGCGTCCGCGATGCCGACGTACACGAGCGCGGGGAACGCGACGTAGAGCGCGTAGACGTTGAGGTGCGCGATCGCGCGATCGGGCTCCGCGAAGAGCCGCCGACGCTCCGCGAGCGCACCGAGCAGGAGCGGGAGGATCAACGCGCCGATGCGGAACGCGAGCTCCACGTCAGCCGATCCCTCGCGGCCACGTCGACGCACGCGCGCGCGCGACACGTGGAACCGACTCACGTCGCGCGGCACGGGCGGCATCGCCTGCGACAGACGTGGAGCGACGCATACGGCTCAGTAGATCCCGGGGAACACGCGGAAGCGCGCGCGCTCGCACTAGCGCTCCCAGAGCGCGCCGTACTTCGCACGGCAGCGTCGATCGTCGCGGCCCGCGCGTTGTGTCAGCAGGACCACGAGGGTGAGCGGGAGCACGTAGGGCCACGGCGACGAGAAGCCCGCGCAGAGCGCGAACGAGACGTAGACGCCGATCTCGCCCGTGTAGTTGATCTTCCGGCCGATCCCCCACCAGCCGCTCACCAGCAGTCGACCGTCGAGGGTCTCCGGCTTCTTTCGCCAGATCGGGCGCTCCGGATCGCGCTTGAATCGGTCTTTCTGCCAGTTCGCTTCGCGGAAGATCCAGTGCGAGACGACGTGAAAGAGCAGCAGCGCCACGTAGCCCGCCACCGGCCACGGCGTGTGGACCCCCGCCTCGAAGCCACGATCGACGATCCACCAGCCGCAGAGGCTGTAGAGAAACGGGACGTAGACGAGGTCCCCCCACACCAGCATGAACCCGAGGTTCTCGGCGAGGATGTCCCAAGTCGAGAGCATGAAGTGCTCTTTGACGTAGTGCGTGAAGAGGTAGCTCCAGGTGAAGCCCTGGTAGAGCCACATCTCGGGGCTCACCGTCCCGTAGGCGTCGTGCTGCGCGAAGAGGAACGCGGAATTGAGCACCGCCAGCCCGAGCAGGCTCGGCTGGTAGAGGAACATCTTGAGATCGACCCCGAGGAGCCGTGGGTTGAGCTCGATGCCGAACCAGAGATCGTGCAGAACGGGCGGCAGACGCGAGTCACGCTCGACGTGCGGGACACGGCGGCGACCGCGCACGAAGAGGTACGTGAGCGAGCCGAAGGCGAGCACGTTCGCGACGAGCAGCAGGCTCCAGAAGTGCGTCAGCAGCGGCGTCAGCGAGATCCCGCCGAAGAAACACGCGACCACGCCGCCGAGCGTGAGGAAGAAGAGCGGGAGCCCGGTGAGACGGTAACGCTCGCGCGTGCCGGCGGGCGTCTCGAAGCCTTCCACGTAGGGGATCGGCAAGAAGCGCGAGAGCACGAAGAGCACGAGCACGAACGCCGAGACCCAGAGCGAGGCGCGCCCGAGGGTCTCGGCGGTGATGGGGAGGAGCTCGAGCATCGAAGCGGAACGACGTGCGTGAGGAACGAGCCAGCGCGCGAGCGAGAGCTCGCGGGTCGGGAGGTCGACGACCGCCCGGCGAGCTCAGTCGATGCGGCGGAGCTTCATCTGCACGTCGCTCGACCAATGCGCGGCGAACGCGCGCACGCACGTGTCGAGATAGCGCTCGTAGTCCACGAAGACCTGATCGCCCCACTTCTGGCGGATCGTCGTCTCGTGCAGGCGCAGGCGACGCAGCCACTCGCCGGTCGTGCGGCCGTAACACTCGCGCTGCGTGCGCAGCTCGAGGATCTCCCAGCGCGGGTTCACCGCCGCGACCAGCTCTTCGAGGCGCGGGTTCAGGCCGCCGGGGAAGATCACGTCCGCGGTGAAGGCGAGGTCCGCGAGGTCCTTGCGGTTGCGCGGGACGCGGTTGCGCAAGATGGCCTGGAAGCCGAAGCACGCGCCCGGCTTCACCCACTCCGCGACCTTGTCGAAGTACGTTCGGTAGAGCTCGATCGCCATGCCCTTGCGGCTCTGCTCGGGCGAGCAGAGGTGGTCGATCATCTCGATCGACACGAGCGCGTCGTACTTCTCCTCCGGGACGTAGTCCTTGTAGTCCTGGACGATCGCTTTGACGCCCGGCAGCTTCTTCTGCTCGTGGATCCACTCGCACTGCGCGGTGGAGAGCGTGATGCCGTGCGCGCGCTTCACGCCGCGCTCGCGCACCAGGTACTCGAGCATCGCGCCCCAGCCGCAGCCGATGTCGAGCACGAGGCTGTCCGGCGTGATCTCCGCGTAGTCCGAGAGGATGCGGCACTTCTGGATCTGCGCCTGCTCGAGCGTCTCCTTCCCGGTGAGGTAGCTCGCCGAGGTGTAGTGCATGTTCTCGTCGAGCCAGAGCTCGAAGAACTCGTTGGACACGTCGTAGGAGACCTCGATGTCGGCCTGGGTGCTCGTCATGACGGCCGAACGTGACACGGCGAACGGGACCGGAAAAGGACAAGACGCACCGAAAACGCCGGGCGAGTGGCCAGAATGTCCGGGCGATTCGAGGAGTTGCGCCGCGCTGTAGACCGGCGGCCGCACGAGATCACACGCGAGCGTTGATGCGACACCACCGTCGAGGCAGTCTCTGCCGCATGAGCGCCGTGCCCGAAGCCTTGGTCGAAGCGGTGGTGCGTGAGGTGTCGGAGCGGCTCGCGGATCCGGCGTACGCACAGCTCGCGGTCGGGTCGTTCGTGGCCGCGCAGCCCCACGTCGCGCGTTTCCTCTCCGCGCAGGGAACGGCGCTCGGCGGAGAGGGCATCGTGCATGCGGCCTTTCACGCGGAGCTGATCCGCGAGGCGCTCGAACGACACCTCGGTGCGCCGCCACGGATGGCGAGCTTTCGCGATCTCGACGCCGCCTCGGGGCCCGACGCGTTGAAGCGCTTCGCGGCGAAGCAGCCCGCTCTCGCGAGCTACCTCGCCTCGAACGTCGACGACGAGTCGCTGCGCGAGCTGCTCGCCCACGTCGGCCTCGTGCTTGCGCGCTGACGCGCGACGCACACGCGTACGATCACGTCCTCGCGCGCTGACGCTCGACGCGCGCGCGCACGATCCCGCGCATACGAATCCCGCGCATGCGATCACGCGGACGCCTCGACGCCCGCGTCGTCGCTCACTTCTTGAAGCCGCCGCCCTTGTCCGGTGGCGCGCCGTACGGGTCGACCGGCGCGGCCTTCCCGTACGCGCCCTTGTCCATCGGAGCCGGAGCACCCTTGCCGGCGTCCATCGGCGCGGCCTTCCCGTACGCGCCCTTGTCGACCGGCGGCGCGGCCTTCTCGCCGCCATACCCCGGCTTGTCGTAGCCCGGCGTCTTCGCGACGCCCGCCTTCTCGGGCGGCACGCCGCCCACCGGACCGGACTTGCCGGCGATGCTGCTCGGCATGCTGCTCGGCGACGCCCCCTGATGCGGCGCCTGCAGCGGGATGCCTTGTTGCTGGAGCACCTGCAGCACCACGTCGGCGGCGTAGCTCGCCGCGGTGTGATCGACTCCCTGCATGCGTTGCATGAAGGCCTGGATGAGCGCGTCGCGCAGC
>JALOQC010000107.1 GCA_025453555.1 Myxococcota bacterium
GCAGAACACGTCGCTGCGATCGTCGAGCGGGAGCCCGAGCGATTGTTCGGGCGACATGTACGCGAACTTGCCTTTGATCTGACCGCCCTCGGAGTGCTCGGTCTGCACGGCGCTGCGCGCGACGCCGAAGTCGAGCAGCCGGATCGCGCCGTCGTATTGGACGATCACGTTCTGCGGGCTCACGTCGCGGTGCACCACGCGCAGCGCGCGACCGTCGGGTCCCTTTGCGTCGTGGGCGTACGAGAGGGCCGCCACGATCGCCTCCGCCACGCGGAGCACGAAGCTCACCGGCAGCGGCTTGCGCTCTCGCACCGTGCGACGGAGCACCTCGCTCAGCGTGAGGCCCGCGGCCCACTCCATCTGGATGCACGGCTGATTCTCGACGTCGACGAAGGCGAGCGTGCGGCAGATGTTCGGGTGCTCGAGCGCGAGCCCGAGGCGCGCCTCGTCCTTGAACATCTGCCGGAACGACTCCTGGCGACCGAGCGCGGGCAGCATGCGCTTGAGCACGCACGGCCGACCGTCGGTGCGCGAGGGATCCCGCGCGAGGAGCACCTGCGCCATTCCGCCGCGCGCGATCTCACCGAAGATCTCGAAGCGCCCGAAACGATCGCGTGCGACGTCGGTGGGTCGCGGGCCGTGGTCGAGCCCCGCGACGAGATCCGCGACGCGGTGTCCGCGGAGCACCGTGTCGTCGAGGTTCGAGAGCACGATCTCGAGGCTGTCGGGACCGGTGCCTTCGGTGGAGGAAACCGCTCGGTGCCGATCGCTGGTGTCGCGGCGCGCCGCGCGTTCGAGCGCGAGGGCGAGGCTGGTGCGCGCCGACGCGCGGTCGATCGGGTAGAGAATCGCCGCGAAGCGCTCGCGCAGATCGGCCGCGTGATCGGACGCGGAAGCAGACTGGAGCGTGCGCGTGTACGCGCCGCGCGCGACCGGATGCAGCGCTTCGGTGAACGCCGCGAGCGAGGCGTCGAGCCCCTCGCCCGGCGCCCCGCGTCGGCTCGGATGCAGGTGCCCGATCACGTCGAGCCACACGCGCTCCGGCGCCAGCACCGCGCCTTCGAGCGCGCGCTCGCAGAGCTCCATCGCCACCATCGCGCCGACCTCGAGCGACACGAACCGCTTCGTCGAAGCGAGCAACGCCACGGCGTCCGGCAAGCGGTACCGGACGCTCACCTCGGTCGCTTCGCCGACCTCGGCTGTCATCGCGTTCGTCTCATGGGGCAGCGTGGCACCCGGCCTTCCCCGCCGAAGTGTGCATCAATCGTACACCCGTCTCGGGGTGCGATCGAGCTGCGTTCGACGAGGGACGGTTCGGGGCGGTGGTCGAATCGACCCTCACGACCTCGTCGGGAGTGGTTCGAACGACGACGACGGCGAGGACGGAGCTGCGTCGACGTCCAGTTTCGTTCGAGAAATCACCTCGGCACACACCTTGATGAAGGCGGGTCCATGCTCCGTCACGCCTGCGTCGTGGTTCTCCTCCTCACCACCTCGATCGCGCACGCTCAGCTCGAGAGTCCGCGACTGCACACGCTGCGGGATCAGCTCGCGCCCTACGGAACGCGCTCGCTCGAGTCGCTCCGTGAGCTCCGCACCATCGCGCAGACCGCCGATCGTCGGCGCGAGATCCAGCTCGCCACGTATCTGTTGGCCATCGGGTCGGTCGACCTGTGGATCGTCGCGCGACGCAACCGCGACGAGGGGCTGACCCAGCAGCTCGCCGACGTGCACGCCGTGTCCGCGTCGGAGCTGCCACGGGTGCTCGCGCACATGCTCGCGTCCGTTCGAGTCGCGCCTTTCGTGTCGGAGGTCGACGACGCGCTCGCGGTCTTGCGTGGCGCGCCCGAAGCGCGCGGGACCGTACGCGGCGACGTGCTCTTCGTGGACTCGGTGATGCGCGCGCTCGGTGCGGCTCACCCCGTTCCTGCGCTCGCACGGCTGGCGGACGATCCCTGCGTGGATCCCGAAGCGACGTGCCCTCCGACGTTGCAACCCTTCGACGCCGAAGGTCGTCGCGCCGTGAACGCGGTGCTGACGGCGCAACGCGCGACCACGCTCGTGCGCGAGCGCGCGGAGCAGGGCGACCCCTTGGCGGTGGCGACGGCCGAAGCGCTCGTGCTCGATCGGGCGTTGCTCGCCACCACCGAGCTCGCGCCGAGCGTGGTCGGCTTCCAAGCGCTCGGCGCATTGACGACGGTCACTGGAAACGGTGCGACCTCGTCGATCGATGCGTTCGTCTACGTCGACTCGACCGAGGTTCGATACGCATTCGCGCCCCGTGTCGCGTTCCATCCGGAGGGAGCTCAGCTGGTCGGCGACCACGCTCCGGTCCTGCCGAGCTTCGCGACGATCCCGCTTCCCGCCGCGACGCGTGCGTTCCCGGAGCCCGTGCCGGCGCTCGTCGAGCTGCTCCGATCGCTCCGCGGGACGCAGGTGGCGTTCGCACCGAGCCCGAGCCTCTCGACCACGGACCTCTGGCGGGTGGTTCGTTCCGCCGAAGCCGCGCAGGCGACGCTTCAGATCGCGGCCGCCTCGCCGGACGGTTCCGTTCGTCTGCGTCCCCTCGTGTGGCGCGAAGAGCTCGACGCGAGGACCGAGGTCTACGTGCGGATGGGAGGCTACTCCGTGCGCTCGACCGCCGGCGCGCACGACCTCCCGCGGGTGCGAGGCGCCGAGGGATGGAGCTACGACGTCCCGTCGTTGCGTGCGCTCATCCAGGCGGCGCCGACGGTCGCGGTGCGTGCGATGCACGACATGCCCGCCGCGCCCGTGGTCGACGTGCTCTTCTCCGCGGACCGCGCGTTGTTGGTGCGTCGCTGAGCGCTCGTTGAAGGGTTGCAGCCTCCTCGAGGTCACACGTTCCGGAGCGCCGCGACCAGCGCGTCCGCCGTCTTCTTCGCGTCGCCGAAGAGCATGCGCGTGCGCTCGTGGAGGAAGAGCGCGTTGTCGACGCCCGCGTAGCCGGCGCCGAGGCTGCGCTTGAAGACGACCGTGAGCGCAGACTCCCACACGTGCAGTACCGGCATGCCCGCGATCGCGCTGTTCGGATCGTCGACCGCCGCGGGATTGACGATGTCGTTCGCGCCGATCACCAGCACGACGTCCGTCTTCGGGAAATCCGTGTTGATCGTCTCCATCTCGTGCACGAGATCGTACGGAACACCGGCCTCCGCGAGGAGCACGTTCATGTGTCCTGGCAATCGCCCCGCGACGGGATGAATCGCGAAACGCACGCGGCCGCCGTGGGCCTGCACGAGCTCGACGAGCTCTTTGACCGGGTGCTGCGCGCGCGCGACCGCCATGCCGTAGCCGGGCACGATCACGACCTCCTTCGCGGTGGAGAGCGCGGCTGCGACAGCGGCGACGTCGAGCTCGCGGACCTCGCCCTCGACCTTCCGTGCCGGGCCGCCGCCTTCGGTGCCGAAGCCGCCGAAGACCACGTTGAGCACCGACCGGTTCATGCCGCGGCACATCACGATCGTGAGGATGATGCCGCTCGAGCCGACGATGGCGCCCGACACGATCAGCACGTCGTTCTGCAGCACGAAGCCGGTCATCGCGCCGGCCCAGCCGGAGTAGCTGTTGAGCAGCGAGATCACGACGGGCATGTCGGCGCCGCCGATCGCGAGCACGAGCGTGATGCCGAGCACGCCTGTGATCGCGGTCAGCGCGAGGATCCACGTCAGGCCCGCGTCGGTGGAGGCTTCGCCCACGAAGGGCCACGCGAGCCCGATCGTCGCGCCCACGAGCGCGAGGTTCAGCAGGTGGCGTCCGGGAAAGAGCAGCGGCTTGCCGGAGAGGGTGCCGCGGAGCTTCGCCCACGCGACGACGGAGCCGGTGAAGGTGAGCGAGCCGATCGCGACGCCGAGCCAACACTCGACGAGGTGCACGTTGCGCTCGGCTTCGGTCGTGTACGCATGACCGGGCGCGAGGTAGCTGCTGATGCCGACGAAGACGGCGGCCAGACCGCCGAAGCTGTTGAGGAGCCCGACGAGCTCCGGCATCGCGGTCATCGGTAGGCTCCGCGCGAGCAAGGCGCCGATCACCGCACCGATCGCGATCGTGCCCGCGACGAAGGGGAGCCCTTCGGTGGTCGCGGAGAAGGCGACGAGCCCGGTCACCGCGACCGCGATGAGCATGCCGAGGATGGTCAGCGCGTTGCCGGTCTTGGCGGTGTCGGGCTTCGCGAAGCCCTTGATGCCGACGATGAAGAGGACGGCGGACGCGAGGTACGCGACGGTCACGGCCTGCGGGCTCATCGTGGGCCTCCCTTCTTGAACATGCCGAGCATGCGGTCGGTGACGAAGAAGCCACCCGCGACGTTGATGGTCGCGACGAGGAGCGCGCAGAGCCCGAGGATCACCGCGAGCGAGCTGCCACCCGGCGCGGCTTGGAGCAGACCGCCGACGAGCACGATGCCGCTGACCGCGTTGGTCACGCTCATGAGCGGCGTGTGCAGCGCGGGCGCGACGGCCCACACGACCTGCCAGCCCACGAAGCACGCGAGGATGAACACCGTGAAGCGCTGCACGAACGCGTCGGGCGCGTAGAAGGCGACGAGCGTGAACGCGACCGCCATCAGGATCCCGAAGACGATCGCGCCGGCGCTCTCGGGCTTGGGCTCGGGCTTCTTCGCGATCGTCGGCGCGTCTTTCTTCGGCGCGGGCGGCGACGGCTCGGGGGGCGGGGGCGGCGGAAGCTCTTGTCCGCCGTGGGTCAGCGTCGCGGCGCGCACGACCTCGTCTTCGAGATCGACGCGGAAGCCGGCTTCGCCACCCGCGGGCGCGCGCGCCATGTCGGAGAGGAGCGC
This sequence comes from Myxococcota bacterium, assembly GCA_025453555.1. GTDB lineage: Bacteria > Myxococcota_A > Polyangia > Polyangiales > Houyiibacteriaceae > JACKEH01. Next base: position 4,814 of record JALOQC010000107.1, read on the forward strand.
GAGCACGTTGCCGGCGAAGAAGCGGCTCGATGTCGCAGCCATCCGGCTCGGAAGATCGGTGTAGCCGAGGATGGTCACACCTTCGTGAACCACCGCTTCTCCAGGCTTGGTCAACGAACAATTGCCGCCTTGCTCTGCGGCGAGATCGACGACGACCGAGCCAGGCTTCAAACACGCGACGACGTCGTCTCCGACCAAGATGGGCGCCTTGGCGCCCGGCACGAGCGCGGTGGTGACGATGACGTCGACCTCCTTCGCCTGCGCGCGGAAGAGCGCCATCTCGGCTTCGATGAACTCCTTGCTCATCGACTTCGCGTAGCCGCCCGCGCCTTCGCCGCTCTCGTCGAGCTCGACGGTGAGGAACTTCCCCCCGAGCGACTCGACCTGCTCTTTGGCGGCGGCGCGCACGTCGAACGCGCGCACCTCCGCGCCGAGCGCTCGCCCCGCCGCGATGGCCGCGAGGCCCGCGACGCCCGCGCCGATCACGAGGATGCGCGCGGGACGTTCGGTGCCGGCCGCGGTGACCTGGGCGCCGAAGAAGCCTTGGAACGCCGCCGCGGCTTCGAGCACCGCGCGGTAGCCCGCGAGGTTGGCCATGCTCGAGAGCACGTCCATCTTCTGCGCGCGCGTGATGCGCGGGATCTTGTCGAGCGCGATGGCGGTCACGCCGCGCGCGGCGAGCGCCTTCACGAGCTCCGGGTTTCGCGCCGGATAGAGGAGCGAGATCGTGGTCGCGCCTTCGCGCAGCTTCGCGAGCTCGTCGTGCTCGAAGGGCATGACCTTCACGACGACGTCGCATCCGTAGGCGCTCGCGGCGCCCTCGCGGTACGGACCGTCCGACGCAGACGCGATCGTCGCGCCGACGTCTCGATACGAATCGTCCCCGTAGCCGGCGGCCTCCCCCGCGCCGGACTCCACCACGACCTCGAAGCCGAGCTCCTTCAGCTTCGCGACCACCCCCGGAACGATCGCCACCCGCTTCTCGCGAGGGGCGCGTTCTCGGGGAACCCCGAGAGTGAGCGTGCGCACGGCGGGGTCATAGCTCGCGCCAACCATGACGCAATGCGTCATGTGTGTGAGCGGGGTTCCAGCGCGGGAACGGCGGCGCCGGACGACCGCCAGCCGTCTTCTCGCCGCGCTGGACGCCGATCAGAGCTGCAGGCGGCCCGCCTGGAAGTCGAGCGCCAAGCCGTTGATGCAGTAGCGCAGACCGGTGGGGCGCGGGCCGTCGTCGAAGACGTGGCCTTGGTGGCCGCCGCAGCGCGCGCACTCGACCTCGGTGCGAGTCATTCCGAACGAGTCGTCGACGTGCTCGGCGATGCGGCCGGGCTCGATCGGACGTGTGAAGGACGGCCAGCCGGTGCCGGAGTCGAACTTGTCGCGCGAGTGGAAGAGCGGCGCGCCGCAGCCGGCGCAGAAGAAGATGCCCGGGCGGTGGTCTTCGTGGAGCGGGCTCGTGAAGGCGCGCTCGGTGCCTTCTTCACGCAGCACGTGGAACTGTTCGCGGGTGAGGCGTCGCTTCCACTCGTCGTCGGAGAGCACGAGGCGATCCCCGACCGGAGGCACCGGCTCGGCGACGAACGATCGCGGCGTGCTCGGGCCGGGCCACGCGCCGGGCTGGGACGACGCGGACGCGCGGGTGGACGACGCGCCCGGTTGCGCGCGTGAGCACGCGAGCGCGAAAGGTGTGGCGAGGAGCGAGAGGGCGAAGGTGCGTCGATGCATCGGGGCTCTTTCGCGGCGGTGAAGAGTCGGAGTCGGTGCGGTGTCCGCGACGAAGTCGGAGTCGGGTCGCCGATGGTGGTCCGTGACGACGTCGCTCGGGGGTCAATGGCCCGCGTCGTCGCCCCAGAGCTGCTCGAGGCGCGCGTCGCGGCCGCAGCCGAGGCGGTAGGTCTGGTAACGGACCGGGTTCGTGCGGTGGAAGTCCTGGTGGTAGTCCTCCGCGATCCAGAAGGGCGCGGCGTCGCGGATCTCGGTGACGATCGGCCGACCGAGGCGCTCCGCGATGCGCGCCTTGCTCGCCTCGGCGATGCGACGCTCTTCCTGGTTCGCGACGAAGATCGCGGTGCGGTACTGCTCGCCGCGATCGCAGAACTGCCCGTCGTCCTGCGTGGGATCGACGTTGTGCCAGAAGACCTCGAGCAGGCGCTCGAAGGAGACGACGCTCGGGTCGTAGACGATGCGCACCGCCTCGACGTGGCCGGTGCGGTGCGCGGAGACGTCGTCGTACGAGGGGCCACGCTCGGGTCCGCCGATGTAGCCCGAGATCACCTCGCCGACTCCGTCCGTGTACTCGAACGGTTTCTCCATGCACCAGAAGCACCCGCCCGCGAAGACCGCGACCGCGAGCCCTTCGCGGGGCGGGCTCGCCTCGCGCGTGGCGAGCTCCTCGTCGGCGGAGGCGCTCGACGACGCGGACGAAGGCGTGGGGCTCGCGCCGCTCGGGGAAGCGGGACGTTCGGAACCTCCACACGAGGCGGCGGCGATGACGAGAGCGAGAGTGCGGAGCATGAGCGCGTGGTCGTTCGAGGCTCCTCGGTGATGGGGCCGAGGCGCGCGGATGGCCAGCGTGCCGAGGGCGTGCGGCAGTGCACGACGAGCGCGGCTGGCGAGGGATCGTACGAGCGAAATGCGATCGCGTTACGGCTCGTACGATCCGCGCCTACCGTCGGATCGATCGGGGGCGGCTCGATCGGGGGCTCGAGCCACGGCTCGATTCACGTGCACGTCGTCTTCGTGTGTCTTCGCGCGCGACGACTCGACGCTCGACGGTTCGCGATCACGCCGCGTGGGGGACCTCGCGTTCGAGCAGACGATCGATCGCGCGGAGGCGACGCTCGACCTCGGTGGGCGCGAGGCCGGCCGCGTGGAGCTCCTCTTCCCAGCGCGAGAGCTCCAACCGGTCGAGTCGCAGCGGGATGCCGTCGTGGCGGGCGAGGTGCGCGACGAGCGAAGCGAGCGACGCGAGATCGATCGCGTCCCGCAGCTCGCGGCGCCACCACCCGAGCTCTTCGGCGATCAACGCGAGGCGGACGAGCTCGACGTCCACGCGCTCGCCGGGGCGCGCGGGCGGAAACGCGATCACGCGCGCACGCAGGCCGAGGCCGCGGCGCGCGCGCTCGATCGCGAGGAGCAGTCGACCGAGCTCGATTCCGTCGAGGAGACCCGCGCGCCAGACGAAGCCGTAGAACGCGGCGAGGAGGGCGAGGACGAGGCGACGGCGCTCGGGCGGGAAGCTCTGGGCCGCGCGGCGGACGAAGGCCGGTCGCACGAGCTGATCGCGCGAGCAGACCGGATCGAAGATGCGTGTGAGGGCTCCGAAGGCCGCGACCCGAGTGGCTTCGCTCGCGTTCGGCATCGCGTGGGCGAAGGCACCGATGGCGTCGTCGACCGTCCAACGGGACGGGTCGTGCAGCGGCGGCGGGGGCGGGAGGGAGGACGCGGAGGGGAGGGCGGACGCAGCGGGGGTGTGCATGGCCGCTTCTTCGGGAGGAGCGCGCCCGAAGTGCGTGGGCACCTTCGGCCCGTTCCGGACCGCTCGTCGGGAGGCAACGCGACCGAGCCGCGTTCCGAAAGGGACGAAGCCCGGAGGCGCGCGTCGCGTTTGCGTTCCGGTTCGGGCACTCCACGACGTTCCGTCGCGGGATCGTCGGTCGCCGTGCGTACGTCGGAGCCGCACGCATCGCCGAGGGCTCTTGGCGCCCGGCCAGGACGACGGCAGGCTCGTGCGCATGATCACGCTCGCGCTCGTCGACGACGGCCTCTTCGACGCCCACGAATCGCAGGACGGACCGCATCCCGAGAATCCGGCGCGGCTCGGCGCCGTGCGAGCGGCGCTCGAGGGGATGGCGCTCACGCGTCGTGATCTCGCGCCGCGCGATGCGGCGAGCGAGGAGCTCCTGCGTGTGCATGCGGAGGCGCACCTCGCGAAGCTCGGCGCGCTCGACGGAGAGGCGACGTGGGTCGACCCGGACACCTTCGTCTCGGAACGCAGCGTGAAGGCGGCACGACGTGCGGCGGGTGGGGCGATCGCGCTGGTGGATGCGCTGCTCGACGGTGCGCCCCGCGGTGCGCCGACCGACGGTGCGGGGAGCGACGCACACATCGACTACGGCTTCGCGATCTTGCGCCCTCCCGGACACCACGCGCGACGCGATCGCATGCACGGCTTCTGTCTGCTCAACAACGTCGCCGCGGCGGCCGCGCACGCGCTCTCACGCGGCAAGGAGCGTGTGCTCGTGCTCGACTGGGACGTGCACCACGGCGATGGGACGGAGGACATCTTCCGCCGCGATCCGCGCGTGTGCTTCGTGTCGCTGCATCAAGCCGGCATCTTTCCGGGGACCGGGCTCGCGAACGTGCGCGGGGAAGGCGACGGTCACGGCTACAACGTGAACGTGCCGCTGCCGCCGCGATCGGGCGACGCGGATTACGCCGCTGCGTTCGCGCGCGTGGTGCTGCCCATCGTGCGTGCGTTCGAGCCGGAGCTGGTGCTCGTGAGCGCGGGCTTCGACGCGCACGCGAACGATCCGCTCGCGAGCATGGAGGTCTCCGATCGCGGCTTCGGCGCGATGACGAGCGGGCTGCTCGACGCGCTGCCGGATCGTGGGCGCGGACGGGTCGGGCTCGTGCTCGAAGGAGGCTACGATCGCGCGGCGCTCACGGGCTCGGTGGGCGCGGTGCTCGCGGCGCTCGGAGGGGAACGCTTCGTCGCGCAAGGCGAGGCGCGGTCGATCGCGCGCGCGGCGATCGATCACGTCGCCAAGACGCAGCACGACGTCTGGAAAGACGTGGGCTGAGCGACGGTCCTCGCCCGAAGCCTCGCGGCTCCATCGACGCCCGGGAACGACGCCTGCGGGAACGAAACGCCAGCGCTCGTGCGTCGGAGCGTCGTGATGCGATCGATCGCGTGCGGGTGGCTGGTGTGCGTTTCGGGGTGCGTCGACGTCGGGTCGAGCGAGGAGGTGGTCGATCGGATCGTGACGGTCGGCGACTTCGCCATCGAAGAACGGATCGAGCGTCGGACGACCTTTCATGACCCGATCTACGAGCACCGCTGGCGAGTGCGCGTCGACGGCGACTGGCATGCGCTCGGTGAGCTCGACGTCGAGGACGCGCGAGGAATCGACGCCGCGCGTCCCCCGCGCATCTTCGACGGACACCTCGCGGTGCCGGTTGGTGCGTTGGTCTTGTTTCGGATGCGCGATGGCCGCGTGGAGCGTGCGGAGACGTACGGGTGCCCCGTGGAGAACCGCGTGTACGGCTTGCAGGTCCGGTCGATCGCACGATCGGGCGCCGAGTGGCGCGTCGTGTTCGAGCCCTCGGCGGGCTACGAGGGGTCGGCGGTGGAAGTGCGCGGCGGCGGCGATTCGTGGACGTGCACGCCCCTCGAAGGGCCCTGAGATCGTTCACGAACGCCGCGTTCGCACGTCTCGTTCAGGCGAGGCCTTCGGCCTTCAGCGCAGCTTGCACCGCGGGTCGCTCCGCGACGCGCGCCAGGAAGGCGAGCACGTTCGGGTAGGGCGAGAGATCGACCTTCACGAACTTCGACCACGAGAGCACGACGAAGAGGTACGCGTCCGCAACCGTGAAGCGATCGCCCGTCAGGAACGGGCGATCCGCGAGCTCCGTGTTCAACCATTCGACGCGCTTGGTGATGCGACCGGCGGCCCACGCCTTCGCGTCGGCGGGCAGGGTCGGATCGAAGAGTGGGCTGAACGCCTTGTGGACCTCGGTGCCCACGAAGTGGAGCCACTCCTGCAAGCGCAGGCGCTCGAAGGTGCCCGCGGCGGGGGCGAGCTGCTTGTCGGGCGCGGAGTCCGCGAGGAACTGCAGGATGGCGGCGTTCTCCGTCAGCACCTTGCCGGGCTCGATCTCGAGCGCGGGTACGTAGCCCTTGGGGTTCACGTCCGCGAACGCGCGACCGCCCGCTTGGCGGGTCTTCCGGTCGACGATCAGGAGCTCGAAGGGCACTTCGGCCTCGCGCGCGACGATGTGGGGAGCGAGCGAGCAGGCACCGGGCATGACGAAGAGCTGCATGGGCGGTTCGATTCCTCGTGAGAGTGGAGACGTTCGACGGCGTGGCTCCGGTCGACGCTGGCCGTAGCCGACGCGAGTTCGGCGCGCGCGTTACCTCGGGCTTCGAGGAGGCGTGCGCAAGCGCTCGGTCGAGCGAGCTTCGCGCCGAAGGCGATCGAACGTGGGACTCACGGTCGCCCTGGCAGACGAGGTCCGCGACAGCGTCTGCGACAGAGGTCTGCGACAGAGGTCTGCGACACATGTCGACGGCGTGACTCGCTCACGAGAGCGTGAGGATCTCGCAGCCGGTGCGGGTCACGAGCACGGTGTGCTCGAACTGCGCTGCCCACCGCCCGTCGGCGGTGCGCAGAGTCCAGCCGTCCGCGTCCTCGACGAGCTCCGGCGATCCGAGCACCACGATCGGCTCGATCGTGATCGCGGTGTCGGCGCGTAGGCGTTTGCCTTCGCCCGGCTCGCCGAAGAAGGGCACGTGCGGCGGCTCGTGCATCTTCCGCCCGATGCCGTGCCCGCCGACGACGCGCACCACGTCGCAGCCTTCGCGACGTGCGGTCTCGTGCATCGCGTGCCCGAGCTCGCCGGTCCGGACGCCGTCGCGCACGGCGGCGATGCCGGCGTCGCGACAACGCCGCGCGACCTCGACGACGTGCCGCGCTTCGGGCGAAGGCTCGCCGACGAAGAAGGTCGCGCAGGTGTCGCCGTGGTAGCCGTCGAGCTCCGAGGTGACGTCGATCGACACCACGTCGCCGCTCTCCAGCACGTCGTCCTCGCGCGGGACCCCATGGCACGCGACGTCGTTTCGGCTCGTGCACACCGCGCCGGGGAAGCCGTGGTAGCCGAGCTGGCTCGGGCGCGCGCCGCGGCGTCGCGTGTCGTCGCGCACGAGGCGATCGAGGTCGGCGGTGGAGAGGCCGGGCCGTACGTGCGCGCCGACCCACGCGAGGGTGGCGGCGGCGACGGAGCCGGCGGCGCGGAGGCGCGCGATGGCGCGTGGGCCGTGTCGTTCGGCAGACATCGAGGGAACGTGCGCGCGCGAAGGCTCGAGCGCCCATACCGATTGGGTATGGATGCGGCGTGCGGCGCGCGTTCGGTTTGCGAGTAGACTTGAGCGCCGTGAGCCTCTCGCAGCTCGAATACTTCGTGGTCGTCGCGGAAGAAGGAAACTTGGGGCGCGCCGCCAAGCGCCTTCACGTCTCGCAGCCGCCGCTGACGCGACAGATTCGAGCGCTCGAAGACGAGCTCGGCGCACCCCTCTTCGCGCGCACGTCACGAGGCATGACCCTGCTCCCCGCGGGACGACGCTTCCTCACACACGCACGCGACGTCCTGGAGCGTCTCGATCACGCGCGGCGCGCGGTGCACGACGACACCACGACCTGAGCGCTCACGCGCGTCGACGCCGCCGCAGCCCGAGCAGCATCACGATCGCCGGCACGAGCCCCGACGTGGCCCCGGCGCTCGTGTGGCACCCGCAGCCACCGCCATCGCCTTCGCCGCCGCCGCCGTCGAGGTGCCCCGCGTCTCGTCGGCCTCCGTCCACGAGCACGCCTCCGTCGAGGTCGGGCATCCCACCGTCCGGACGCGGGCCGGGGCCCGTGAGCCCGAGGTTCGGCACGTCGACGAGCGGACGATCCGCCGGATCGCGGCCGAGGTCGCGCTCGTCTGCGTCGCGCATTCCGTCCTCGTCGCGGTCGAGCGCGCGCGCGCCGCTGCCGGGGGGTGCGCACGTCAGCGTGAGCGGCGTGCTGTCCGCGACGGCGAGGAGGGTCAGCGCGTCGATCGGCGTCTCGCTCGCGCGGTCGGAGTCGAAGCGACCGTCGCTCCGGCGCACCCACGTGCGTGGCTCGTCGTCGACCACTCCGTGCACCACGAGCGCACACTCGGTGGTGCGCGCGCCGCCCGGCCACGTGAACGGCGTCGACGCACGCGTGAAGAGCAGCGTGGCGAGCGCCTCCGCGGCGTCGTCGCGCTCCGCGTCGAGCGTGACCTGCTGACCGACCACGGGGGCGAGCGTGGTGTCGAAGACCATCGTGAATGCCTCCAGATCGCGGCGCTCTTGGTCGTTCAAAAAGAAAACCGTCGCCCGGAAGAAATGAAAGAGCGTGTCGAAGCTGCCGTCGTGCAAGAAGCCGAAACCGCGGACCTGTTCGCCGCGATCTCCGAAGTCGCCTTCGTCGATCACGAAGGGAATCGAGGGCATGCCGAACATGCCGACCTTCGTGTACGCGTTGCGCAGGTGCGCGATCTTGAAGTGCTGCGGTTCGTTCTCGAAGGTCGTGCGTCCGTCGCCGCCGAAGAAGCCGCGTGAGCGGTCGAGGGTGTGGCAGCCGTTGCAGGTGGCGATGCCGTCGACGCTCTCGCGCTCGAAGTAGACCGCGCGGCCGCGGGCCTCGTCCTCGCGGAGCGTGCCGTCGAGGCGCGCGATCGGGTTCGGCGGGTAGATCATCGAGAGCACGAAGTCCGCGAAGCGGTCCATCTCGGCTTCCGCGATCGGGCCTTCGTCGCGCCCGAGCAATCCGTCGAACGCTACGTCGAACGCGACGAACGCCGCGTGCTCGTCGAGCGGATCGGCGCCGCGGTGTCCGCCGGTGCGATCACCACGCCAATGCATCGGCCCGTGATCGGCGAGGCCGCGGAGGCTCTGCGTGGTCATCGGACCCTTGAGGCCCGAGAAGGGTTGACCGCCGCCGATCGGGCCGGCGGGGTTCGGGTTCGGGAGCTGCGAGACGTCGGGATCGCCGAGGTCCCACGCGAGGGCGTCGAGGTCGCCGAAGACGTGGCAGCTCCCGCACGAGGCTTCGCCGTGGCTCGAGGTCGCGAACGCGTCGTAGAGGGCGGGGCGACCTTCGACCACCGACGCGGGCTCGGGCGAGTGCAGGCGCACGCGGCTCACGACCGAACGGCCCGCGAGATCGACGGTGACGACGGCGTCGTCGAAGAGGGTCGCGACGTAGAGGCGTTGGCGGGCTTCGTCGACCACGAGGCCGACCGGGCCCGACGCCCACGGCTCGCGCAGGGGGATCATGCGCTCGAGCGCGGTGTCGACCTCTCCGCGACGGAGAGCCGCGGCGTCGAGCACGCCGATCGCGGACGAACCGAGGGCCGCGACGTAGAGTCGGCCGCCGTCGTCCGACATCGCGACCGCCACCGGCTGCGCGAGGGTGCGACGGCGGACATCCTCGGCCTGCGTGGTCGCCGCGTAGTCGATGTGTGGGTTCAGGTGGTGCGTGATCACGCTGCCGTCGACGCGCGAGAGGATCGCGACGCGCGCCTCGTGCAGGTGGCCGCGCAGGGATGCGGGGATGTCGCTCGGTCGGCTCGCGAGCGTGCGCACGTAGTTGCCGTGACCTTCGAAGCGCACGTGGTTGAGCGCCTCGGTGCCGACGACGAAGACGTCTCCGTCGAGCGGGCTCACCGCCATGCCGAAGAGCACGGTGCCCACGTGGTCGAAGGTGCGGAGCGGGGTCGGCGTCTCCGCGTTCGCGTCGATCTCGAAGACGTCGTAATCGGGGAGCTCGAAGCGCACGCCCGGGCTCCAGTCGCGACCGAGCTCGTCACGCCACGCGCCGTCGAGACCCTGGCGCACGATCAAGCCGACCTCGGGCGCGAGCACTCCGTCGCGGTCGTCGTTCGGGAGCGGGAGCCCGCCGGGATATCGTGTGCCTTCGACGTCGCAGGAACCGACGAGCGCGCCGCCGTCGCAGACCACGCCTTCGCTGACGGTGGTGGTGCGGTTGCCGGAGAAGAAGACCGCGGCGTAGACGCGTGAACCATCGGGGCTCACGGCGAGCGCGCGTGGGGTGTCGCCGAAGAGCGTGAGCACCGTGAGCGGCGTGCCGCTGGTCGCGCCGAGGTCGTCGGCGTCGAAGACCCAGACGTCCGCGCGCCCGACGCCCGGCGTCGCGTAGTCGCCCCGATCGTGGGGCGCGTGCTGGCCGCGGTGCGCGGTGGTGACGAAGGCGCGGCGACGCCCCGGGCCCGCGAAGACGACGTCGCGTGGCTCGTCACCCACGTGCAGCGTGCGCACGACCCGCGCGGGCGTGCTCGCGACGTCGACGATCGAGACGCTGTCGGAGAGGTGATTGACCACCCAGACGCGTGAGTCGCTCTCGACCGCGACCGCCACGGGCTCGAGGCCCACGGGCACGCTCTGCACGACGCGCGGGACGTCGCCCGTGAGATCGAGGATCTCGAGGTGACCATCCGGCGTGTTGCACGCGAAGAGGCGCGTGCCGTCGGCGGAGATCGCGAGCGGCCGCACCGGGCCGGACTCGAAGTGGTGAAACGAAGGCTGCGCGAGCGCGGAAGTGGCCACGAACGGCGCGAGCACGGATGCGAGCACGAGAAGCGAACGAAGCAAGACCCACCCCCTGAAATTGAAGCTCCGCCGATTTCGAGAAGCCGCCCTACCGGACGGAGCGCAGCTCGCGAATGAAGCGAGCGTAGGCTCGTGGGAGTCCCGCGGGGCTTCATGCCCCGTGGGGGAGGGGCTGGCGACAGACCCTCAGGAAAGCTGACGTGAGGTCGGCAGGATAGACGTGGATTTCCGAAGGTGCCTGCGCAGAGCGCACGTTCGTGGAGCGAGATTCGTGAGCGAGATTCGTGAGCGACGCTTCCGGCGCGGTTCGCGAGCTCACGAAGGCAGCGTTTCGGAGCAAAGCGCACGTGCGGACGGAAAGAAGAAGGGCGCCCCGAAGGACGCCCTCACTTCACGTTCGTTCGCGACGTGCGATCAGCGGCCGAGGTCGTAGGACCAGCCGAGGCGGCGCATCACGTCGAGGTTGTCGATGAACGCGTCGAGCTCGCCGTTCGCGTCGTTGTCCGCGAGCGCCTGCGCGTGCAGCACCATGAGCGCCGCCGGGCCACGCTCGACGCCCTCGCCGTCGGGATACGAGATCGCGACGTACGTGAGGCCGGTGCGGGTGTCGGTGAACTCCACCGTCGCCATCGAGGGATCGGGGGTGACCTCGTCCGCGCCGCCGCGGATCCAGACGCGCGAGCGCTGGAAGAACGAGCGGTCGAAGGTCTCCGGGATCCACGCCATGCCGTAGACGGCCGAGTAGAGCTGAATCGAGAAGCTCGCGTTCGGCTCGATCGGAAGGCCCGGCATCGTCGCGCCCGCGAGCTGCGCCGGCGTCGGATACACGAGCTCGCTGCCCACCGCGCGCGGTGCGATCGTGCTCCAGTCGTCACCCCAGAGCCCGCCGAGGAAGCCCTGCATCGCGGGTCCGAACGAGCTGTAGAAGTTGATCTGGTACTGACGAACGTCCGCCGAGGTGTCTCGGCCGAGGAAGTTCGTCTGCGGATCCGTCAGCGCCATGAT